>CAYHQK010000017.1:0-26731 GCA_964358535.1 uncultured Nitrospira sp.
TACCATGACCCGACTGGTTGAGGCGGTAGAAGAAAAAACTCTAGTTATCCTAGATGAACCAGAGGCACACCTGCATCCTCCGCTACTGTCAGCATTCGTACGCGCACTCTCGGCCTTGATGATCGACCGAAACGGCGTCGCTATTATTGCTACCCATTCTCCTGTCATTCTCCAGGAAGTCCCTAAGACATGCGTATGGATACTGCAGCGAATGGGAGACGAAACGAGAGCTGACAGACCCGAGGCTGAAACGTTTGGTGAGAATGCTGGAGTGCTCACGAGGGAAGTATTCAAATTGGAAGTGACGCAATCAGGATTTCATAAAATGCTCAGTGAGGCTGCCGATCAACATCCAACATTTGAAGCCGTTCTCGATCATTTCAATAACGAACTCGGTGCAGAGGCAAGAGCCATTCTTCGTGGCTTGTATGTGACTAGACCGTCAAAAGGCCCAGAAACTACAAGTGCGTAGCCTACCTAAGCCTGACGAAAAAGCAGGTGAAGTATTCGCGCTATGCATTTCGAGAATTCGCAATCAGGATCTGAGGCAGCGCCTGACTTCAGTTACGAACCTCGTTACAACAGCTGCCAATGACTTCGACAATGCCGCTTCTTCGACGAGTCTGCACGCATTGCTTCTAGCTAGCAATACAGTTGGAAAAGTTACGAAGGAAGAAATGATTGGAGTGTACACGGGCAGGATGGCCGCTAAAGGCATGCCCGGACGGCCGCTTTACGAGAAACTAGTTACCACTCCAGTCCACGGGAAATGCCCGCTCTGCGGAATTGGCCAGGTCACTACTTTGGACCACCATCTTCCGAAATCCCGGTATCCGATTCTAGTTGTAACACCGACAAATCTAGTTCCTTCTTGCACATGGTGCCAGACGTCCAAAAAGGAAGCGTTCCCAAAAACAGCCGAGGAAGAAACTCTGCATCCATATTATGACAACTTGGAATCTAGCACCTGGTTGAAAGCTACTGTCGTAGAGGGGGAGCCAGCATCATTCATCTTCGATGTAGATCCGCCTAGCGAATGGCCCACCACAACGGTTTCACGTGTCCGCCATCACATGGCCATTTTCAAACTGGCCCGCTTGTATACGTCGAACGCGGGAAGCCAGCTGGCCAGCATTCGGAGTCGGCTCACCGATCTTTATAATAGCTGTGGCATAGAAGGTGTGAAATCCTATTTGTCTGACGACGCACGAAGTTATGGGAAAGTATCGTTCAACTCTTGGCAGTCCGCGATGTATCGGGCAGCTGCATCTAGCAACTGGTTTTGTAGCGGGGGGTTCCGAGTGGGCTAGAAAAAGAATGGCACCAGGAGCCATTTCTCAGCTCGTGGCAAGGTTCTGATTGCTATAGTCTTTCTGATTCCTTTGGTTATGGATTCTTAATCCCCTACCTCCTTCGAGGGCGGCCTGGTTGATCCTCTAGTGCGCGCGTCGAACGAGCACATTCTGATCGTGCGCGTTCCGCGAGCAGGAGGACAACCAGGCCGCGCTACCCAATCCTTCCAAGCTCGCTCGTTACTCCCCTCTCAATGGGGAAGGGTGGACTGATGGTCTCCCCTTGCGCGCGTGAGCGAGAGCTGGTTCATCTGACCTCTCTCGTCTATCTGGTTTGTCTGGTTGATCGGGCTGGAAATTCATCCAGAAGAACCAGACAGACCAGCCAACCAGGCAGACGAACCGGTGCACGTTTCTCTACCAGCCATCAGCCTCCCCTCATCCCTTCAGGCTCAAGAATACGGCGAAGCACGCCGATACGTCAGGGTAAAAGACTTTCACTTTGGAGCCAATATGCTGACAGCAATCGGCGATGTGATGCGACGCGTGTATGAACGCGGCTGGATTACGACCAGAGACGGCAACATCAGTATGCGAAAGCGCGAGGGAAAGTATCTCTACATCACTCCCTCAGGATGGCGGAAGACCATCGTGCACCCGGAACATATCGTGCGGATTGAGATTCTGACGGACCCTCAGACAGGCGCACAGACTCCGAACGTCCGCGACGGGCAGCAGCCATCCGGTGAACTCTGGATGCACTGGAACTTGCAGCGCGATACGAGAAAAACCAGAACCGTCGTGCATGTCCATGCCACGCACATCGTTGCCGCCATCTATGCCGGCTGCGACCTCCAGGCCATCAGCGCGGAATTCCCTGAAATCTCACGCTATACGCGCGTGGGGCCAACGGTCCCTGCGTTGCCGGCTTTGTCTCGTGAATTAGCAGACGTGACAGCTGACTGTTTCGGGCTCGGGAAGGATGGAACGCTTGCTTTCGATATCGTCGGGCAGGCCAACCATGGAGTCTGTGCCGTCGCAGCCGATCCCTGGGCCGCCTACGAACATATCGAACGCCTCGACCATATTTGCGAAATTGTCCTCAAAAGCGGTGTGATGAAGGCCGCAAAGGTCAAACCCTCCCTCGCAGCCTAGCAGGATACTGGAAAGTCTCACCGCAGCGCTCTCGCTTCACGAGAAAAGAACAACGCTATAGATGCTCCGTCCAAGCTTGCTCGTTTCCACTCAAAGGTAGTGCGGCCTGGTTGATCCTCGAGTGCGCGCGTCGAACGAGCACATTCTGATCGTGCGCGTTCCGCGAGCACAGAGACCATACCAGTTGCCTCGCTCTCCCCTATCTCCACCCGTCGCTTCCCGTCCCCCCACCGAATCCCCCGAAATTCCCCCCGAACCCCCCCTGCCCCGTTCCCCAATACTCGCCTTTTTGGATTCGCTTGTAGGGATGCCGGAGGTCCGGTCGGCTGATCCACCAGAAGAAGGAGATGGCTCCGATGCTGGTAAAGAGGGTGATCCAGAAGCCGACGCCTTTGAAATGCGTCTTCGAGAGGGTCCCGACCCTGATGTTTTGCGCCGGCGCGGCTAACGAAACGACCGTGCGATATAAGGCTTCGCCGAAATGGCCCGTATCGATCAACGGCTGCAGATGCTCGTGCCCGACTTGATTCATCACCGTGGGGGTAATCACCGGCAGCATCTGCCGGCCTAGCGTGATGGCCGCTTGCCGTTCCTCCACTGCCACCAGCACCAACACGCCATGTTCCTGTTGCGTGGACCCGATGCCCCACTTGGCATAGAGCGCCGTCGCATATTCGTTGACCGTCCCGAAGGGTTTGATGTTCGGGACCGTCACCACCACCATCTCCACGCCGGTCTTCCGTTCAAGATCCTGGCAGACGGACCTGATGCGCTCCTTCCACTCTCCATCGACCACCTGCCCATGATCGCTCACATAGCCTCGCGGCTCCGGCAACTGGATCTTGGGCCGATCGTAGGGCACAGCCTGGGCAATCTCCGCAACGAGGACGAGGCAGAGGGCCATTACTAGCCCGGCAATCCTCATCATCGTGGCCCCGACTGCGGCAATTGTTCGACCGCGCGAGTGAGCAACGTCATGGTTTGCAGATAGCGGTCGAAGAGACGGGGCACTTCGCTCGGTCCGGGAGAAATCTGGCCCCGCTTGAGCAATAAACCGTCAAGCAGCCCCTGCAGATCCAGCTTCAACTGCTCGGCCACATCCTTGATCACGGCGTCGGACTGAGAGAGGACCGGACGACCGAGGAGCCGCTGCACCCCTCGCAAAAGCGGAATGGTCGCCGTGATCGAAAGCGGCAGCAAAATCGTCGTGGCATCGTCGCTTCCGCCCCCTTCGACATAGCGTTGACGCAGCCGTAACAAATTGCTTGTGAGGCCCTGGACCACGGCCTCTCGCAGCCGGTCGCTCTTCACGTGAAAGCCGATGAAGGGATCGCGGCCGCCCAGGACGCGATGGTGCTCCTGGATTTCCAAAAACTCCAACGGAAAAATCCCTGCCGAGGTGCGTAGCTCCTCTTCCGTCAGAAAGAGCGGCACCAGGATCTGTTCCTTGCTCCATTTACGGTGCAACGAACTGTACTGTTTCAGGACGGCGCTGTCGTAGGACGACACAAGAAGAAGAATATTCAGGTTGGACCGCCCCGGGAGAAACTCCCCTCGGACGGCGCTCCCATAGAGCAGCATCCCTTCCAACTGTTCTCCGAAGACGCCTTTGACGTCCTTCGTATAGGCCTGCAACAGATTCTGGGTTTCGCCAGGCAGTCCCTCGATCACTCGTTCAGTCATGAACTATTCCTCACGAAGGCTTCGGATGTGGAGCAGTGTCGTTTGCGCGGAAATCCGGCAGGAACCCTGCGGCAATGACGCGATCGATCAAATCGAACGGAGCCGTGGTCCGCAATCCCGCCGTGGTGGAGAGGACCTGGTAACGCAGCCGCTCGTTCCGGTCCAACGTCTGAAACACGCGGTCGCGCAGAAAGGCCACCACCGGATTGCCCGTATTCCAATAGAACACTTGCTGATCTGCCAATCGCTGCAACATGGTGACATGTGGCCGCCTGGCTCGCTCAAATTCTTTCAGTCTGGCGGCTGAATAGTCCTGATCGGCCAGACAGCTAGGCAAGAGATCGGACAGGGCCATGGCATCGACCATCGCCTGCATGCGTCCCTGCGAGGCATGGGGATTCATCGCGTGGGCTGCGTCGCCGATCAGGACTGCTCCATCCGCCACCCAGGTCGGAGTCCGTACCCGCCCGGTCGGCATGTAAGCCGTCTGGCTCCAATCGCTGAGACGCCGGAACAGTCCGGCAAACTGCGGCGCAATCTTCGTCCAAACTTGTTGTAACGCGGGAATGCCACGCTGCTTCACCGCCTCCATCGAACCGCTGGGGATCATGTAGAAGAGATAGACCTTGTTCCCCGTCGCGGGAAACAAACCCAAAATCGTTTTGTGTCCGACATAGTAGAAGGATTCCGAGACCGGCTCCTCTGATTCGAGAATCGCGATCAAATAGCCGTCCGGATAGAGATGGACGTCGGCGGGGATCTTCAGCGCCTCTCGCACTTTCGAAAAAGCCCCATCGGCGCCGACGACGATCTTGGCGCGGATCTGACTCGTGCCTTCCGGCCCTGTCGTGGAGAGCCCTACGACCTGGTTACCCTCGCGCAACAAACCGGTGAAAGACGTGCCGTAGCGGAGCGTCACACTTTTTTGCTGCTGCACTGCCGCGACGATGGCCTGGTGGGCCACGTTCGGCAGGGTTACGATGGCGCGATTGTAGGGAGCAGGCAGATCGCCATAGTCGATGCTACAGAGGCGCTGACCTCCGGCCCGGCAAAAATGAAAGTGCCGCACGGATCTCGTGGCCTCGGCCGGCAAGGATTGCAAGATGCCCAAACGATCGAGGACTTGCTGTCCGTTCGGCTGGAGAATTTCCCCCCGCAATCCTTGGGGTGGACCGGCTGCTTGATCCAAGACGACGGTACTGATCCCTTGCTTGGCCAAGGCCAGCGCCAGGACGGCTCCGCCACCCCCCGCCCCTACCACTGCGACGTCTGTCTGTTCAATCATATCTGCCATGCTATTCAGTGCGCGTCCCAGGCCCGATACCGGCTGTGATCGTTCCACATCGACAGAAATTTCTCACGGGCTTTGACGCTGATCGCGTGATCGGTCATGACGTCCAGCCGCTCATCGTTATAATGGTTGCCGCTCGTCGTATGATTCATCGAGCCGGAGGTATTGACCTCATCGTCAATCACGACCTGCTTCAGATGCATGAGCCCGTCATGCTCATTGATCAAAATGGGAATGCCGGCCAAGTGCAACGTATGGAGCGCCGTTCGCTGTTTGTCGTCCTCGGTCCTCTGCCGGTCGGTGATCAAGCGCACATCGACGCCCCGCTTCTTCGCTGCGACCATCGCCTCCACGGCGCGGGGCGAGGTCAGCCCATAGACCGCCACATAGAGATAGCGTTTCGCATGGCCGTAGAGCGTTGCCAACCGATCCAGCGGCGCATCCTCCGGCGCATAGTAGACCTCCACCGTCGCGCTCCAGCCTGCCCCGACCGGAACCGTGAGCAGCGCCAAGACGAGAGAAAATGATCGCAAGATGGAGTGGAAACGGAGGGCTCTCATAGAATGTTAATCGAGTTCGAACAACATCTTGAAATGCTCGTCCGTGGCCTCCCAGGCCTGGGGCGCTGCGGTGGCGAGCCAGCTTTGTAGAAACTGCTTTTGGCCCGGCGTGAGCAACTGTTTGATCTGGTGTGTGCGGCCTTGAAGGGGCTGGAGAAAACCCACCCGCTTGGCAAAATCCAATGTCGCTGTGCGGACATACATGTTGGTGAAGGCCGTCGGTTTCTCGTCCTCCCCGTCGCCTTGAATCCACACCGATAAAAACTTCTCTAACTGGAGTCCGGCGCTGTCCATGGCGGGGTCTGTATCGTGAAACAGCTCGTTTTCTGATTCTTTGAGCGGAGTGGCCTCAGCGGACCGGAACATGAAATTGCGTTTCCACATGCAATTGCTCCTCTAAAAGACGGCATAGTGGCGGCCTATGGCGGACAAAGTCAAGCCGCGAGGCGGCTGGTTTCGTTGCCTTGACAACGGCAAAGTCGCTTTGATAACGTGTTGAAATTGTTTAATCTCTGGGCCATCTTAGGAGTCTTCATGCAGGTCAAAATCAATGGCAAGGCAGAAGAGATTTCTGGGGGAACCGTCCTCGACCTCCTCCAGGCCAAAAAAATCGAACCGCAAATGGTTGCGGTCGAAGTCAACGACACCATGTTGGACCGGGATCACCTCGCCACCACCAGCCTGAACGACGGCGACCGGGTCGAGTTCTTGTTTTATATGGGAGGTGGGCGGTGACGATGCAACTGCACAAAGACATTACGGAACTGATCGGACGGACTCCCCTGGTGCGTCTGAACCGGTTGTCGCCAGCAGGCGGAGCCACGATCTACGGGAAAGTCGAATTCTTCAACCCGGGCGGAAGCATCAAGGACCGGATCTGCCTCAATATGATCAACGAGGCGGAGCGACTGGGCACCTTGAAGCCGGGCGGCACCATCGTCGAGCCAACCAGCGGGAACACCGGGATCGGGCTGGCCTTGGTCGCAGCGGTCCGTGGGTACAAGCTGATTCTCGTGATGCCGGAAAGCATGAGCATGGAGCGGGCCAGTCTCTTATCGTCCTATGGCGCACAGCTCGTCTTGACGCCGGCCTGGGAAGGGATGAAGGGCTCGATTCGCGAGGCGGAAAGCATCATCGCGCAGAATCCGTCGTACTATATGCCGGATCAGTTTTCGAACCCGGCCAATCCGGCCATGCATAAGAAAACCACGGCGCTCGAAATTCTCGAAGCGCTCGATGGAAAGATCGATGCCTTCGTCGCGGCAGTGGGCACGGGCGGCACCATTACCGGTTGCGGGGAACTGTTCAAGGAACGGAATCCCGACGTGAAAGTGATTGCGGTGGAACCGGCTGGATCGCCGGTCTTGTCTGGCGGAGAGCCAGGCCCCCACAAGATTCAGGGCATCGGCGCGGGGTTCATCCCGAAAGTGTTGAACCGGGCCATTCTGGATCGCGTGATCACGGTGACCGACGACGAGGCCTATCAAACGGCCAAGCAGCTCTCGAAGAAGGAAGGCCTCTTAGTGGGGATCTCCGCTGGCGCCAACGTGTTTGCCTCGCAGAAAGTGGCCCAGGAGCTCGGGCCAGGCAAAAACGTCGTCACCATCCTCTGCGACACAGGCGAGCGCTACATCAGTATTGAGAAATACTTTAATATCTGAGCTCTCTTTGATGAGCTAAACGAGGAGGGATGCTCAAAATGGCCGCCCAACAAGGCCGCAGGTGAGAAGAAACCGGAGGCGTACCCTCTGGGTACGTCGAGGATTTCTTCGAACCGAGAACGAAGTTGGAGGCCGTTTTCAGCATCCCGGCAAACATGGAATTTACAGAAGATCAAATATCCCGCTACAGCCGGCATATTCTGTTGCCGGAGGTGGGTGGCAAGGGGCAGAAGAAGATCGCCAAGGCCAAGATCCTCCTGGTCGGCGCTGGCGGCCTCGGCTCGCCTGCTGCCCTCTATTTGGCTGCGGCCGGGGTCGGCCACATCGGCCTCATCGATGGCGACGTGGTGGACCTGACCAATCTGCAACGCCAGATTCTGCACCATACGTCGGATGTCGGACGGCCCAAGGTCCTCTCGGGTAAAGAAAAGATTCAGGGCTTGAACCCCGACGTCCAGGTCTCGATGTACAAAGAGCGGCTCACGGCCGCCAATGCGCTGAAGATCATTAGCGACTACGACGTCGTCATCGACGGGGTCGATAATTTCACGGCCAAGTTCTTGATCAACGACGCCTGTTTCTTTGCCGGGAAGCCGCTGGTCCATGGCGGCATCCTGCGCTTCGACGGGCGTGTGACGACCATTGTGCCGAAGCAGTCCGCCTGCTATCGTTGCGTCTTCAAGACTCCGCCGCCGGCCGGCCTGGTCGCCTCCTGTCAGGAGGCCGGTGTGATCGGCGTGTTGGCCGGCATCATCGGCACGATTCAAGCGACGGAAGCCTTGAAGCTGATCCTGGGCATCGGGCAGCCGCTCACCAACCGGCTCCTGGACTTCGATGCGCGCAAGACCCTGTTCCGAGAGATCAAAGTGAAACGCAATCCCGATTGCGCGCTCTGCGGCGCGCATCCGACGATTACCGAGTTGTTCGACGACGGCGATCCGTTTGCTGGCTGTACCGTCCGGCCATAACCCTATGACGTTGTGACGTAAGGTGGAGGCACCATGGCGAAGATGAAAGCGCTGGTTTGTCGCGAGTGCGCAAAAGAATATCCGACGAAGGCGATCCACGTCTGCGAGATGTGCTTTGGCCCCCTCGAAGTAAAGTACAACTACGAGGAAATCAAAAAGAACATTTCCCGCAAGAAGATCCAGGACGGGCCACTGAGCATCTGGCGCTACGCCGATCTCCTGCCCGTTGAGGGGCCGAACTTTCTCGGTCCCCATGCCGGGATGACGCCGCTGGTGCGCGCGAAAAATCTGGGCGCCTTTCTCGGGCTGGATGAGCTCTACATCAAGAACGACACGGTGAACCATCCCACCCTCTCGTTCAAAGATCGCGTGGTCGCCGTCGCCATCACCAGGGCGCGCGAACTGGGATTTGAAACCATCGCCTGCGCCTCGACCGGCAATCTGGCCAATTCCGTCGCCGCCCATGCGGCTGCCGCCGGCATGCGCGCTTACGTGTTCATTCCCGGCGATCTGGAAGCGGCCAAGGTGCTCGGCAACTTGATCTATAAACCGAACGTGGTCGAAGTCGAAGGCAACTACGACGACGTCAACCGGCTCTGCAGCGAGATCGCCGGTGAATATCCCTGGGCCTTCGTGAATATCAACGTGCGCCCCTACTATGCGGAAGGCTCGAAGACGCTCGCCTACGAGACTGTGGAGCAACTCGGCTGGCGCACGCCGGATCAAGTGGTCATCCCGATGGCCTCCGGCTCGCTCCTAACCAAGATCTGGAAGGGCCTCCATGAGATGAAGACCCTGGGGCTGGTCGACGAGGTGCGCACCAGGATCAACGGCGCGCAAGCCGAAGGCTGCTCCCCCATTTCGACGGCCTTCAAGGCGGGACGGGATTTCTTTAAGCCGGTGAAACCGAAGACCATCGCCAAGTCGCTGGCCATCGGCAACCCAGCCGACGGCTACTACGCGCTCAAAGCCACAGCCGAGAGCAAGGGCTCCATGGACATGGTGACGGACGAGGAAGTGGTCGAAGGGATCAAGCTGCTGGCGCAAACGGAAGGGATCTTCGCGGAAACGGCCGGCGGGGTCACGATCGGCGTGCTGCAGAAACTGGTCAAGCAAGGCACGATCAAAAAGGGCGACGTCACGGTCGCCTATATCACCGGCAACGGATTGAAGACGCAGGAAGCGGTGATCGATGCGGTCGGCAGGCCTCACCGCATTCAGCCGAGCCTCGCGAGCTTCGAGAAAACCTTTAAGATGGGGAAAAATGGTGGTGGTGACGCATGATTAAAGTTCGCATTCCAACCCCGCTCCGTCCCCTCACGAAGGGACTGGGAGAGGTCGAGACAGACGCCACGAGCATCACGGCAATGATCGATACCTTGAACAGCGCCCATCCCGGGATCAAGGATCGCCTCTGCGACGAAACCGGCGAGCTTCGCCGTTTCGTAAATATTTACGTCAACGAGGAAGACATTCGCTTCCTCAAGGGCAAAGAGACCTCGCTCAAACACGGCGACGAAGTCTCGATTGTGCCAGCCATTGCAGGAGGCTAATCATGGCAAGCGTGAAAGTGCATATCCGGTTTCCGGAAGACAAGATCAAAGAGCCAGTCATCTATCAGATCGGGCACGAGTTCAAGGTGGTCACGAATGTCCGGCGGGCGGACGTGCGGGAAACCACCGGCTGGATGGATGTCGAATTGACCGGAGAGAGCGCGGAAGTCGAACGGGCGGTCGCAGGCCTTCGCAAGAAGGGCGTCATTGTCGACCCGATCGAATTGGATGTGGTCGAATAACGCGGCGTGAAACGTGAGACGCAAAACGTGAAAGGCACAGGAAGCATAGAGGCCTCATCTTTCACGTTTTACGTGTAACAGGGCATCATGGAACTGACCGAACAACAGATTCAACGATACAGCCGCCAGATTATTCTCAACGAGATGGGCGGCAAGGGCCAAATGAAGCTGCTCAAGGCGAAAGTCTTGCTCATCGGCGCGGGCGGGCTCGGCTCCCCTGCCGGACTCTATCTTGCGGCAGCCGGCATCGGCACCATCGGCTTGGTCGATGGCGACGTCGTCGATCTCTCGAATTTGCAGCGGCAAATCATGCATTCCACTGCCACCGTCGGCATGCCGAAAGTCGAGTCAGGTCGCAAGACCCTGTCGGCCATTAATCCTGAAATCACGATTAAGACCTACCACCAGAACGTGGACAGCGACAATATTCTTGCGCTGGTGTCCCAGTTCGACATCGTGCTGGACGGGTCGGACAACTTTGCCACGCGCTTCCTCGTGAACGACGCCTGCTTCTTCGCCAAGAAGACGCTCATCTCCGCCAGCATGTTCCGCTTCGAGGGGCAGCTCACCACGATCAAGCCCCATGCAGGCTATCCCTGCTACCGCTGCCTCTATCCGGAACCGCCGCCGGCTGGCTTGGTTCCGAATTGCCAAGAAGCTGGTGTCCTGGGAGTCCTCGCCGGGACCATGGGCATCCTGCAAGCGTCGGAAGCAATCAAGGAAATCCTCGGCATCGGCGAAACCATGGCTGATCGCCTGATGATCTACGATGCCCTGGAGATGAAATTCAGGAAGGTTCGCCGTCCCAAAGACCCGGCCTGCCCGCTCTGCGGCGAGAATCCGAAGATCAAAGATCTCAGCATGGACTATGTCGTCAGCTGCACCATTTAACTAGCAGGATGCTGAAAACACCCGCCAGCTTTGTTCTCGCATCGCTCGGATCCTCAACGTACCCAGAGGGTACGCCTCGGACCCTCTCTCGCTGCGGCCGCGCTGGACGGTCGTTTTGAGCATCCTGAGTAAGATTGGACTCAACTAGCGTGGCTGATCTCGTCATTCCTCAAGCAATCCTCAACGACATGGTAGCCCACGCGAGGGAACTCGATCCCTACGAATGCTGCGGGCTCCTGGCCGGAAGCCACGGCACTGTCACCCAGATCTATCGGATCAAGAACATCGTCGCGCTTGAGGGAGCAGAGAAACTGTCGTCCTTCGACCCGGCGAAGGCTGCGCATCTGGAGCGGCTCTCACCGGCCGAACGGGCCGAGATTGCCTTTGTGATGGACATGGCGGACTTTTCCGCGGCCAAGAAGGACATTCGAAACAAGGGCCTGGATCTGCAAGTGGTCTACCATTCCCATCCACATGACCCGGCTCGCCCCTCCGTCACCGACATCAAGATTGCCACGGACTACGAAGAGATCTGGCCGAAAATCAACCTGCCGATCCCGGCCTATCTGCTCGTGTCGCTCATGGACAAGTCGAAACCGGACATTCGCTGTTACTGGATCAAGGACGGGACGGTCATGCCGGCGCAAATCACCACAACCGCCTAGTGGCAGGCTGAAAACTTAGGCGAATTTCCAATTTGTTTCCTCGATACATGAATGAGATAATGCCCGCCTGATCGATTTCACAGAAGGAGCGCTCGTCATGCCAGATATGCGTACGACTCTTCTCGCCGCCGCCTTCAGCCTCTCCCTCATCACCCTGACCGCTTCGCCAAGCTTCGCCGAAGACAAAAGCTTCTACAGCCCCATCATTCATGTCGATACTGAAAACCACCGCATTCTGATCTCTACGCTCGGATCGGTCTTTTACATCGATGTGCCGGAAGCCGCGCGGCCCCACATGGAGAAGCTGCAGGTCTCAAGCCTGGTAGACTTCGTCGTGGAAATGCGTGGCGAGGGACAGATGCCGGTGATCAAAACCTGGAAGGTCAAATCCGGGGAATCGGCCTGCATGTACTTCAATGGGAAAGAGTGCAAGTAGGACTAAAAGAATCCACCGCTAGGAAGGCTGCTCAAAAAGTCCGGCCGGCGAGGCTGCAGCCGATGGAAGCACCCGAGGCGTACCCTTCAGGCTACGTTGAGGATGCTTTCGAGGCGAGAACGACGCTTGGTGAAAGGCGCGTCTCGGCGCGCCAGGGGTGGGCGGGTGAGAAGAGAGGCTTTTCAGCAGCCTCACTCGGAACTGCCGAGCATGTCATCGATGAGCGGCCTGTTAATATCGGTACAGCCCATACAGATTGTATCGAACAGCGCTTCATGGTCAGCCACGAAATTCCTGGCGTCAGTTAACTTCTCTTCCATAACCTCTCCATAGCAGGTCTCGCAGAGCATCATCAGCCCGCGAGAGACGGATACGGTTTTCCTGCCTGCACTTCCAGCCATTGTGAGCTACACCGACCCTTTCTGCCTCGCCAGCCAAAAATCTTCGGCTTCGAGATCAATCTCACAGACGGGACATTCGTAAACCGTTTCACCGGCCGGAAGCTGAATTTCCGTCCGATCGATTCGTCCGCGGCAGACATGATAGAACCGCCCGCGCGCGTCTTCATTGTCCAACGGATCGCTTTCGTAAATCAGCACCATCGCTCTATCCCCCTCACGTGAAACTTAGTATACCGACGCGCATGATCGATCCGCAACGGCCTCTCATTCTTCACCCGTCGTTCGTCCCTCGTATCTCGTCGTTCGCACGCATTGATATTCCCGCTTGCGAGATACGCTTCACGCTTCACGAACGACGATCTTTACGAGAGACGCTTCACGTCAAACTTGGAACTGGGCTTCGTACAACCGCGAGTACACTCCGCCTCGCCCAATCAATGCCTCATGCGTCCCGTCTTCGACGACATGACCGTGATCGACGACGATGATGCGGTCCACATCGTGGATCGTCGACAGCCGATGGGCGATGATAATCGTCGTCCGCCCCCTGGTCAGCTCATTGAGGGCTTCCCGGATCTTCACCTCGGTTTCGGTATCGATATTCGAGGTTGCCTCGTCGAACAGGACGATGGGAGGATCTTTCAGGAGGACCCGCGCGATCGACACCCGCTGTCTCTGCCCGACTGAAAGTTTGACGCCCCGCTCCCCGATCCAGGTGTCATAGCCCTCCGGCAGGGCCATGATGAATTCATGAGCACGGGCGGCTTTAGCGGCGGCTTCCACCGCATCCTGTCCCGCCGACAGATTCCCATAGAGGATATTCTCGCGGACCGTGCCGTTAAATAAAAATGGCTCCTGTTGCACTAAGCCAATCTGGCTTCGCAGAAAATCCAACGGAAGCTCACGGATATCGTATCCATCAATCGTGACCGATCCAGCCGTCACATCGTAGAATCTCGGAATCAGCTTGAGCGTCGTGCTCTTTCCCGCTCCGCTCGGTCCGACCAACGCGACCCGTTCCCCGGCCTGCACGGCAATACAGACATCCATCAGAATCGGCACATCCGCCCGATAGTGGAACTTCACATGCTGAAAGGCCACTTCGCCCTTCAGCCGGTTCGGCGGCGTCGCCAGCCCGGGCCGGTCATGCACGTCCGGTACGATATCGAGAATGTCGAACACTCGCTCGCTGGCCGCCAGAGCATGTTGCAGCATGTGATTGACGGAGTGAATTTGATTGATCGGCACATAAAACAGGGCTGAATAGGATATGAACATCACGAGTTCGCCGACCGAAAGATGCTGTTGCAGGACTTCGGCGACTCCAAACCACAGCACCAACACCCCGCCCAAACTTCCGATCAGCGCCATGCCTGGCGAATAGAACGACCAGAGATACATCGCCTGCAGCGTCTCGTGGCGGCACCGGTCACTCTTCTGGCCGAATCGGTCCTGCTCATAGGATTGCCGGTTGAACCCCATCGTCTCGCGAATGCCGGCCAGCGCATCCTGCAACAGCGCGTTCAACTCGGCCGCTCCCTTGCGGATGGCCTGGTAATGCCCATGCACCCGCTTGGTAAACTCGGCGGCCTCGAGCACCAGCAGCGGGATCGGCAGCAAGGCCAACAGGGCCAGCTTCCAATTGAGCCAGAAGAGAACCGTCATGATCCCGATGAGGGTGAGGCTGGCCGTAATGGTCTGTTCCAGCCCATCGACAAAAATCCGCTGCATATGTTCGGTGTCGTTCAACACCCGCGACATGATCTCGCCCGTCGGACGATTTTCGAAGAAGCTGATCGAGAGCCGTTGCAATGAGGAAAAGACCTGCACATGCAGATCGTGCACGACTTGTTGTTCCAACGAATTGTTCAGCCGAATGCGCATCGAACTGCAAAGATTACGGAGCAGATAGGCCGCCACCAGCCCGCCGAACACCCACGACAGCAGCTCCGTGCGATGGGCTTGAATGACCTCGTCGATAAGAACCTTGATGAGCCACGCGGGGATCAGTTCAAATACCGTCGCGAAGCCGGCAAACAGGAAGGTGCCCACCACCATGGACCGGTGGGGACTGAGATACTGGAGCACGCGCAGAAGGGTTTTCACAAGGACTGCATATTCACGGCAGGTTAAATGGCTGGGGCCGATTCCTTTTGCCAATAACGACTGAACTCCGCGAGTTGCGTGAGCGTCGACATATCGGTCATCCGATCCACGAACAATTTACCGATCAGGTGATCCAGCTCATGCTGAATACAGACGGCATAAAGACCGGTCGCTTCGATATCGATCGACTTGCCGTCGCGATCCAGCGCCTGGACTCGCACTACGGACGGGCGCGTCACTTTTCCGCGCAACCCATCGACACTCAGACAGCCTTCCCAGTTTTCTTCCTGCTGTGGCCCATAGAATACGATCTTGGGATTGATGAGCACGGTATTAGGGAAGGCATCTTCGCCATCACCCTCACAACCCAACACAACCAGTTGGATCGAGCGAGAGACTTGTGGCGAGGCCAATCCGATACCGGGCTCATCCAGCATGGTTTCAAAGAGGTCGTCGATGAAGCGCTGCAGTTCTTTCGTGCGAATGTCGCGAAGGTCCACCTTCGCCGCCACCTGGCGGAGAATCGGGTTACCGAGCTTTGCAATCGGGAGAATAGCCATGAACCTTACCTATTAGTCCTTCGAATGAGTCATGAAGCGAACGGCGGGCTCTTAAAAATATAACACAGGGTTTTTCGCAGCCGCAAGGCGGAGGGCTGGCTCGCGAGACGGGCGGGAAGGGCGAGACAGGCGGGACAAGCAAGACACGCGAAACGAGGGGAGGGAATCCAGTCAGTCCGCGTCGCGCGTTTCTCGCAGATCTCGCGCGTCACGCAAACGCTCTACTAGCGCTGGCGCGTTGACCGCTTCGGATCCGGCATTTCAAAACTATCCTTTTGGCCGTTCCACCATTCCAACCACTCGACTCCCCATTCTTGGCGGTCTTGCTTGCTTGAGGCCTCCCAATCGTGAAACTCCGTTTCATGCCTGGTCAGGATCCAAAGCGAATGAAGCGCTGAGAGAGCGACAAACCGTTCCTCGTCTGCCACCATCCCGATCAGCACCGGTACCACCGTCCTCTCTCTCACATAGCGGGCCTCGAATGCCGCGGTTTTCCGGATCGACGAATTCGGATCATTGGCCATGACCTCGATCGCCTCCACCACTTTGGCCGCATCCAATCGCACCGCCACCCGCAAGGCATGTTCCCGCACCCGGGGCACCTCGTTCGCTTCCTTGGCCGCTGCCACGAGGGCAGGGACGGCTGAAACCGCCTTCAACATCGAAATCGTTTCAATGACGTTGTATCGAATGCGCGGCCCCGACATCGTCAGGCCCTTGACCAGGACCGGCACGGCTGGCTCGCCCAGATGCACGAATTCTCCCATCGCCCAGAACTCTTGCTTGCCTTCGAGCAAGGGCAGCAGGGCCTCCGCCCGCTGCACCTCTTCAGGCGTCAAGGACTTCGTATTCTGCGGGACTGATTCAGCCGGAAGATCTTGCCCCTTCGGAGGCATCTCGTAGGGCATCTGGACCGGGACGACCCATGCCTTGACGACCGATTCAGCCCAAAGGGGTTGCGCCATACCCGCCAGCACCACCGACAAGACGATCCCCCAGACACCCGCATATCGTAGTTGCACGGTCATCCCCTTTCCTCCTCTTCGCTGCTCTTCCGCTCATCGCGCCGATGGACGATTTCATAGAACACCGGCAAGACCACCAAAATCAACACGGCTGCCGTCAGCATCCCCCCCACCACGACACGAGCCAGCGGCTTCTGGGCCTGCGATCCAATGCCGGTCGCGAGCGCGGCAGGCAGCAGGCCGATGGCCGCGCCCAACGTCGCCATGAGGATCGGGCGCATCTGCACGTCGGCTCCCTTCCGAACCGCTTCCCGAAGGGTCAGCCCCGCAAGCCTGAAGTCTTCAATCCGGGAGATGAGCAAGACGCCTCCCAGGATCGCCACCCCCAGCGTCGAAATGACGCCGACCGCGGCGGAGATACTGAAATTCGTGTGCGTGGCCACAAGGGAGAGCACCCCTCCCACCAACGCAAACGGCACAGTGCTCAACACCAAGAGGGCGTTCTTGAGCGAATCGAAGGTGGTGTACAAGAGAAATAAAATGATCATCAGACTGATCGGCACCACCATCGCCAATCGTTTCTGTTCTTCTTTGAGCTGATCGTACTGACCGGCCCATTCCATCCGATACCGCTCAGGCAAGCTCACCTCCTTGGCTAGGAGCGCTTGAGCCTCCTCGACCGTACTTTGGAGGTCACGATCCCGCACGCTGAACTTGATCGGAATATACCGTTCGTTGTTCTCGCGATAGATAATGAAGGCGCCGGTCTGCGTTGTGATCGTGGCGACCTGTTTTAATGGAATCCGTGCCCCATCCGGCGTGCTGACCAGGATATTGCCGATCGCATCGACATCCTGTCGAAACTCCGGGAGAAACCGGACGACGAGATCGAACAACCGTTCCCCTTCATACACCTGGGTCACGGCCTGCCCTCCGACCGCCGCCTGCACGACGGCATTCACATCCGACACTTGCAGGCCGTAGCGCGCGCTCGCCTCGCGGTCGACCTGGATCAACAGATTCGGTTGCCCCACAAGACGGAAGATCCCCAAATCTTTGACGCCATGAACCTTCCGCATGACATGCTCGATCTCGATGGCCTTCGCCTCCATCGTCTTCAGATCGGGACCGAAGAGCTTGATGGAGTTCTCCCCCTTCACCCCCGACATGGCCTCTTCCACATTGTCCTGAATCACCTGCGAGAAATTGAAAATGACACCGGGAATGTCTTTTAGCCTTCCCTCGATCTCTTCGATCAGCGCATCCTTATGCAACCCGGGACGCCATTCTTTTTCCGGCTTGAGATTGGCCAGAAACTCGGCATTGAAGAAGCTCGTCGGGTCTGTGCCGTCGTCCGGTCGACCCAGCTGTGACACAATGGTCGTGACTTCCGGCGATTCGCGAAACAGCTTGCGAATCTCGCTCGTCAACTTCGCCGCCTGGTCGAAGGAAATATCCACGGGCATCGTGGCGCGCACCCAAAGATTCCCCTCTTCCAGCGCCGGCATGAACTCTCCGCCAATCGACTGCAGCGCCACGAAGGTCAGCGCCAGAAGCCCGACGCAGAAACCGACGACCGCAGACCGATGGCCTAATGCCCAGTCTAAGACGGCATTGTAAAAACGACGGATGCCCCGCACGATCGCCGTGTCCTCTTCGCTGATCGCGCCCTTAAGCAAAAACGAACAGAGAACGGGAGCCAAGGTAAACGCCATGAGCAGCGCGCCCAGCAAGGCAAATCCATAGGTGATGGACATGGGCGCGAAAATCTTCCCTGGCACGCCCGTCATCGTAAAGAGCGGAATAAACGCGACCACGATAATCGCCGTGGAGGAAAAAATCGGCTGCCCCACCTGCCGGGCCGCCCGCACGATCTGCTGATGGACCGTCAAGCCTTGGATCTTTCCATGCGCCAGATGGAAAAAGATGCTTTCCACCATGATCAACGTGGCATCCACGATAATGCCGAAATCGATGGACCCGAGTGAAATCAAATTCGCCGACTGCCCAATGAGGACCATCATCGTAAAGGTAAAGAGCAACGAGAGGGGGATGGTCAAGGCCACGATCAAGGCCGCGCGCAAATGCCCCAGGAACACAAACAAAATGATAAACACCAAGACCATGCCGCTGATGAGAATGTCCGTGACCGTCTCCACCGTCGTGTGGATCAAGGCCGTTCGATCGTAGAAGGTTTTGACCTTGACCCCGGCCGGCAGCTTCCAGGTATTAAGGTCCTCAACTTTTCCTCGAACCTTCTCAAGGACATTGAGCGCCTTGTAACCACGCTGGAGCAGAATGACGCCTTCGACGACATCGTCGCGATCATCGATGCCGACCTTGCCAAGGCGTACCCGCGGACCCACCGCGACCGTCCCCAGTGTCTTGACGAAAATCGGGGTCCCCTCTTTTTCGGCCACCATGACATTTTCGATATCCGCGATCCCGTTGATCAGGCCGAGGCCACGGATATTGTAGTTCTGCGCACCGATCGTCAGGTAATTGCCGCCGACGTTGGCATTGCTATTGGTCAAAGCGGACATGACCTGCGACAGATTGACGCCGTAGCTGATCAATCGTCCCGGATCGATATCGACGTGATACTCCTTGGTCGTGCCTCCGAACGCTGTCACGTCGATGACGCCGGGAATGCGCCGGAACTCCCGTCGGACCTGCCAGTCCTGAATCGTTTTCAAATCTGTGAGGGTGGTCTCACCGGCTCCCGTGAGCTCATACCGGTAAATTTCCGCAATCGCCCACCAGGGTGACAGCGACGGAGCCGCCCCAGGAGGCAACTGCACCGAGCCCAACCGGTTCAAGACTTCCTGACGGTCGCGAAAGATTTCCGTATTGAAATCAAAATACACCTTGATGTCGCTCAACCCGAAGATCGAGAGCGAGCGAATGTCCGTAAGGCCCGGCATGCCGTTGAGCGCGACTTCAATGGGGATCGTGATTTGGCGCTCGATCTCTTCAGCCGACCAGCCAGGGTACTGGGTGATCAGCTCGACCATCGGCGGCGAGGGGTCTGGATAGGCGACGATATCGAGGGTGTGAAAGGCGTAGAGCCCGCCGAAAAAGAGCAGAAAGCCCAAGATGCAGACCATGACCCGCTGGACCAGCGAGAGTTCAACGATTCTGGCTATCATGTGATGCGATTACATTCCAATGTAAAGAAAGAGAACCACCACGAGAGGACTACCCTTTGACTTCCTGTCCTTTGATCAAGACCGCGCCTTTCACGACGATGCGCTGTCCTGACACCAGGCCTTCCAAGACCCGCACCTGATCCGGTGAAATCGTGCTCACTTTGACTTCCCGCTTCACATATCGGTCGGCGCCTTCGACGACATACACAAACTGTTTCCCGTCCACTTCCAGCACGGCTTCGCGGGGAATCATCAGCAGCGGCGTGGACTCTCCGACCTGGATATGGAGCCGCGCAAACATTTCCGGCTTCAGCCGATGATCCTTATTGTTGACCCAGGCACGGAGCTTGATGGTTCGGGACGTCGGGTCCACCACGTCGCCGATCGTGGCCACGGTCGCGGGGAAACTCACGTCCGGGTAGGCCTCCACGCTGACCTTCGCAAACTGCCCCTCTTTCACCAGGGCGAGATCCCGTTCATACACGTCCGCCACGACCTGCAGCATATCGAGATCGGCCACCGTGAACACGACCAGGCCGGAATCTCCCCCGATCGACTGACCGGGCGTCACGTTCCGCTCCACGACGATCCCGGTCAAGGGGCTCTTCATTTCGAATCGCGACGTAATTTTCTGCCGTTCGAGCGGCTTCTCCAATTCCTGCGCGGGAACCCGCAACGACAACAACCGTTCTTTCGCGCGGCGGAATTCCGCGCGCGCCTTGATCAGCTCATTCTCCGCCTGCTTGAGATCCTTCAGCGGCAGCGCTTTATTCTCATACAGATCCTTGGCCAACTCGCGGGCACGGGTCGCATATTGAAGGTCCGAGTCTTCCTTCACATATTCCGAGTAGGCTTGCGCAATCTCCTGACTGTCCAACACCAGTAGCACACTCCCCGCCTGTACCCGCTCGCCCAAATGCGCCCGCACTTCAAGGACCCGTCCTTGAATGGGAGAGGAAATTCTGGAATAGCGATCTTCTCCATACGCAACCTTCCCGACCAACGTGAGATCATGAGCCCCGGACCCGACTTCGACAAGAGCCGTCTCCACCCGCGGATGTGATTCCGCAGCCGATCCAGCCACCTGGGAGGGAGGCGCCACAACGTTGGAAACGACTGGCTCCTCTGCGCTCCCGCAAGCAGACACGACGAGCAGGCAGACGGCCGAGGTCACGGAAAACAGGAGCCGGTCCACAGCCACTGGCCTAACCTGAAACTTCATGAGGAAATCTCCTGCCCCACGGCGCTTTCTAGCTGGAAAAGGTTATGCTGATAATTGAACAGGGCTTCGATATAATTCTGCTGAATCAACCGCGAGGTGCGCGCGGCATCGAGCAAATCTAGAATCGTCGCGCCTCCCCGTTCATAGGCCCGTTCGACGATCGTCACGGTCGAGCGGGCATCTTCCAATACCCCGCCCACATAGGCTTCCACCAACCGCCGGCTCTGCAGCAAATTACGATAGGCGACTTCCACTTCGTTCTCAACGAGATTGACGGTCTTATTCAAATCGGCTTCGGCGGTCAGCACGGCGACCTCAGCCTGTCGAATCCCGCCTTGATTCCGATTAAAGACTGGCAAGGGCAGCCCTAAATTGAGCGACCACTGCTGGGGATTATCCGGCCCCTGCGGGCCCTGCACGGCATACCCGGCCCCGATCGTCACATCGGGAATCCGGTAGGCCTTTGCCAGCTTCAGGTCTGACTCGCGTTGCGAATAGGCAAACCGCCTGGCCTTGATATCGGGGCGAAGATCGAGCGCGGCCGTACGGAGCCTGCTGATATCAGGATCAATGCGCCGAAAATCTAAGTCCGTCGTCAAATCCAGCATGGTTTTCGGCGATAGCCGCAAGAGCTGTCGAAGATCTCCGCGGGCCGTTTCCCCTTCCTGCAACGATTGAATCACCTGCGATTGAAAATCGACCATCTGCAATCTGATGCGAATGAGGTCGACCTCTGCAATGTACCCCTTCTTAAAGCGAATCGTATTGATATCGAGGATACGGGAAAAGCGGTCGCGATTCTCTTCTGCCAACACCAGCCTGCGCTGCGCCAGCTGGATCCGGTAATAGGTGTCCTTGACGGTGAACCCCAATTGGCGCACGGCATCTTCAAACGATGCTTCCGCCGACTGGCTGCCATAGCCCGCGCTTTCAATCCGGTAGCCACGCTTTCCTGCGAGTTCGAACAATTGCTGAACTTGGCTGATCAGCGCCCCGCTGTTCGACGACGTCCGCCCTTGCGTGAACGAGCTGAGCGTTCCGATCGTCGCCACGGGATTGGGAAAGAGCGCCGCAGTGATCTGCTGTCCCTTGCTGTACTCAATGCCGTATTTAGCAATGAGCACATCGAGGTTTTGACTGATGAAGAGTCCCAGCGCGTCATTCACGCTGAGACGAAGCGCCTTCGAAGGCACCGTGGCTTGTTCAGGAACCGGAGCTGGCGAGGCCGCGTGGGCTGGATCAACGGAAAAATTCAAAACAGTGAGGACGATGATGTAGCAGAGAAGACGTACTAGTCGATCCACAACCACAGAGATCCCCCTAGGAACTACAACACCGTTATCTCAACTGCTTGCGCATTATACAGTGAATGAAATACGAAGCAAAGAATCTCTTGCGAAATAAGCACTTAGCCCCATCCGTGCCTAGCGCTCTGGCCCAACGAGAGGACAATGAACAGGCTGTTCACAAAGTCCGTTCAGCAAGGCCGCAGCCGGTGAAAGCACCGGTGGCGTAGCCCCTGGCTATGTTGAGGATGCTTTCAAGGCGAGAACGAAGCTGACGGACTTTTTCAGCACCCTGCCCTACTGCATCTTCAGCTCTGTCCACGCCCGGTCATAAATCCGCAGGGTCTCCCCCACATCGGTCATCCATTCGAGTCGGGGCAGCAGTTCCAATGGCGGATAGATCGCTGGATTGTCCAAGATATGTGCCGGCACGAAAGGCCTGGCTTCTTTGTTGGCTGAAGCAAAGAGCAGCCGCTCCGCTGTGCGTGCCGCCACCTGCGGTTCCAAGAGGTAATTGATGAACTGCATCGCCAGCTCTTTCCTGGGAGAGGATTGCAGCACAACCAGACAGTCCGCCCAGAGGGTGCCGCCTTCTTTCGGCACGACATAGCGAATCGACGGCCGATCCTTCATCGCCCGCGCCACCGGCCCTCCCCACCCATGGGCCAAGACCACATCGCCCGACGCGAGAAGCTGATCATAATGGTCGCTGGCATAGGCCTTCACCAACGGTTTTTGCGCCAGCAATCGAACCTTCGCTTCCTCGATCAGAGCCAGGTCCTTCGTATTCATCGAAGCCCCCATCGACCGGAGGACCGCCCCAAAGACTTCGCGCTGATCGTTCAACATGCTGATCTTCCCTGCGTAACGGGAATCCCACAGGACGGCCCAACTGTCCGGCGGCGTCGAGATGATGGCCGAGTCATATCCGATTCCGACCGTGCCCCAGAGATAGGGAATCGCGTAGCGCTGCGTCGGATCGAACGGCAAGTGTTGAAGATGGTCCTCCAACGTGGTGGCATTGGGCAACATCGCGGGATCAAGTTCGGCCACCAGTCCCTGCTGAATCATGATCGCTGCCATGAAGTCCGACGGCACCGTGACATCGTAGCCTGTCGCCCCGCCCTGGAGCTTGGCCAACAGCTCTTCGTTGCTGCTAAACGTGTCCACGACGACCCGCACTCCATGGCGTCGCTCGAACTCAGCCAACAGCTCAGGCCCGACGTAATCGGACCAGGTGAAATAGTGGAGCGTCTTTTGTTCCTCATCCCCGGACATGCGTTGACAGGCCAGGTTCCCGCCGAGCAGAAACAGGGCCAGGCAGAGAGCGAGGATCATCTCTTTAGCGTGCATGAGCCTCCTACCGTCGTTGGAGCAGAAGCGAAAACCCGATCAATCCCATTGATACGATCACGAACAGCGCCGACAGGGCGTTGATCTCGGGAGACAGGCCTGACTTGATCATGGAATAGACTTTAAGCGGCAGGGTCGTCGCGCCGGGGCCAGCGGTAAAGAAGGTGACGATGAAGTCGTCGAGCGAGATGGTGAAGGCCATGAGCCCTGCCCCAAGGATGGCAGGACTGAGCAATGGAAGGGTCACATACCTCAAGGCATCCCCATAGGAGGCCCCCAGATCCGCCGCCACCTCTAACAGCCGTGGATCCAACTTTCTGAGGCGCGCCCGCACGATGACCAGCACGACCGGCACATTGAAGAGGGCATGGCCCACAATCACGGTCGTCAGACTGAGCGGCATACGCACCAGTACGAAGAATAACAAGAGCGACACCCCCATCATCACTTCCGGAATCACCAGCGGCAGCAGCAAGGCCTGTTCGATCTGGCGCTGCCGCCTCCCCGGCAGACCTTCCAGCCCCACTGCCAGGCTGACACCGAGCAGCAGCGCGAGCAGAGTCGAGACCGTCGCCACCCACAAACTGTTCACCGCAGCCGCCTGCAGAGCCTGATCCGCCCAGAGGGCTCGATACCAGTGCAGAGACCAGCCTTGCCACGCTGCCGACAACCGCGAGGCATTGAACGAAAAGATAATCAGCGCCGCGATTGGTCCATAGAGAAAGAACAGATTCGCCACACTCGCACGCCACAGCCAGCCGCCGGACTGTTTCATGACTCAGACTCCTGCTGCACCAGTGGTTTCGCTGCGCGAAGGGACCAGCTCATCATCCCCACCACGAACAACATCAGCAGACAGGAAATAGCCGCGCCCAGCGGCCAATCGCGCGCGACGAGAAACTCATGCTGAATGAGGTTCCCGATCATCATGCTCCTCGCGCCCCCGAGCAAGTCCGGCGTGAGAAAGGCCCCGAGCGCCGGGATAAAGACAAGGAGACAACCGGCCACGACTCCTGGCCTGGCCAACGGCAGAATGATGCGCCGGAAGACCGTCCACCTCGTGGCATAGAGATCCCACGCCGCCTCGACCAACGTCCGATCCACCCGCTCGAGCGCGACATAGAGCGGCAATATCATGAAGGGCAAATAGCCGTAGACCAGGCCGATCACGACTGCAGTATTGGAGTAGAGCAGTTCGATCGGCGTGGTGATCACTCCCAACTTTAACAAAACGGTATTGAGCAAACCTTCCGTACGGAGAATAAACATCCAGGCATAGGTACGGACGAGGAAGTTGGTCCAGAAGGGAATCATCACCAGCAGCAACCAGATCCCCTGCCGGCGCGGGGCAGCCCGAGCAATATAATAGGCCAAGGGAAAACCCATGATCAGACAGAGCAGAGTCGTCCCTGCAGCCAGGAGGATCGACTGGCCAAGGATACGGGCGTAGAGCGGATGGAGCAGATCGAGATAGTTCGTCAGGCTGAACGACCAGACAATTCCGCCGTAGGTCCCACGACCGGCAAAGCTGATCACAAACATAAGGCAGAGCGGCACAACAAACAAAAGCCCCATCCAGACCAAGCCTGGCCCGAGAAGCCACCAGGCCATCCCTCGCCCCGAGGAGGCCGCCCATCCGGCAGGCGCAGCGCGTTTCATGCGCTCAACACCACAGCATCGGCAATGTGCCAGCGCACGTGGACCGCATCGCCGCGCACGAGCCCGTTTCGACCAGACTCATCGTTCGGCACGCGCACGTTCCAGACCAGGCGCTCGCCAAACCGCACCAGATACCGTCGATCGCTTCCACTGTAGAGGACCTTCTCGACTGAGCCAGCCAGGCTCTGCTCGCCATTCAAGCTCTGTGGCTGCGTTGACAGACGAAGTCGCTCCGGGCGCAAGAGAAGCGTCACGGCAGTCCCCTCGTGGAGCGTCGTACGCTCCGGCACAACGACATGAACCTCGCCCGGGAAATCCGGAGCCTGCAACACGGCTCGCTTCCCCTCGATGCGCCGAACGATCCCACGCAGTTCATTCGAGACTCCGATAAACCTGGCCACAAAGGCCGAATTCGGCGACTCATACAAATCTTGCGGGCGGCCAATCTGCAACACCTGTCCCTGATGCATGACCGCCACACGGTCCGACATGGTCAGGGCTTCTTCCTGATGATGGGTGACACACACGAAGGTACAGCCGGCTCGTTCCTGGATGGATTTCAGCTCGACCTGCATTTCCTGCCGGAGTTGTTGATCCAAAGCCGACAGCGGTTCGTCCAACAAGAGCACAGCCGGACGATTTACCAAGGCGCGGGCCAGCGCGACCCTCTGCTGCTCACCGCCGGACAACTGACTCGGAAAACGTTCCTCCTTCGACAAGAGCTTCACCATGTCCAACGATGCACGGACGCGGGACGCAATCTCGCCTCGCGGTACTCCCTGCATCTTGGGACCGAACGAGACGTTCTCCGCGACCGTCAAATGGGGGAAGAGGGCATAGGATTGAAACACGAGGTTGACAGGCCGACGGTTCGGAGGGACAGTCTCCATCGAACGGCCCTCGATGTGAATGGTCCCCTCATCCGGCGTTTCGAATCCTGCGATCATGCGCAAAACGGACGTCTTGCCTGCGCCGCTGGGACCGAGGAGCGAAAAGAATTCCCCTCGCTGCACGGTCAGCGAGACATGGTCGACGGCCAGCGTGGCGCCATGCCGCTTTACTAGCGAAGTAATGTCGATGCTAGTTGGTTGTTCTGCCATCCTGATCCATGGGCCTAGCGCCGGACCGACCGGCCCTGGCCCCAAGAACACTGCGACAGGGGATCGTTACACACCCGGTGCGGCGGGAATAATACAGAAGGGCTGATTCGAGATCCATGAGGGCTGACTCACCGGCCACTGGCGTAGAAGTCGAGTTCCGTCTTAGGCATTGGAGTCACGAAGATGCTTACGGACCCGGACTTGCTCCTGGTGTTTGCGCAACAACTGGCGCCGAATGACGTCACGATCCTCGGCCACGATGCGCACCAGACGATCGACATCCTCCGCATGCTCGCGGACCAACTCAGACAGCTTCGCCATTTGGTTTTCAAGATGTTCTAACCGCCACAGCGCATCCTTCCCGAGTTCCCCCGCCGGCTTCTGGACCGGCTTCTGAGCCAGTTTCTGCTTCACGAGCGACGTCACCAGTACATCCCGCTTCATGCTCACTCCTTTGCTCGACGACTCACAAATATTTCAACGTTGTCGGTCGTAGTATCGACTCAGATTCTCGCGATGTCAACGAATCTGCT
>CAYHQK010000018.1:0-25975 GCA_964358535.1 uncultured Nitrospira sp.
GGGCCTATAAAGAGCTGCAAGATGCGGAGCAGCCGGATCTGTTCGTCATCATCGGGACTGCTTCTGCCGGGTTGGACCATGTCTTTGCCGTGACGGATAAAGATTTCGAGACGCCGTTCGGCGTCGTGTCAGCCGACCAGCCGATCCTGAGTCAGCTCAAGGCCAAGCTCCCGGTCTTCTTCGAAGAGGATCTCTGCCACCAGGCGGAGCAGGCGGTGGAGTTTCAACTTCCGTTTCTTCAGGACATCGTGGGGCGCAAGAAGCCTTTCACCATCGTGCCGATCTTGAGTGCCTTCTCCGCGGCGAGCCTGGGGGATCCGACCGTGCGCCAATCGGTCGACCAGTTCTTGACCGGTCTGCGAGAGGTGCTTGCGCAATCCGGCAGGGCCTATTGCGTGATCGCAGCGGGAGAGCTGGCCCATTTGGGCATGAGATACGGAGACAAGGCGCCCCCGACGGACTTCTCGTTCCACCGTTGCATGCAGTTCGATTTGGAAATGTTGAAGCCGGTCGAGGAGCGCCAGCCGGAAGAGTTCGCTAACTACATTCGAAAAGAGCAGGACCAACGCCGGATCTCCGGCTTCTCACCCATCTATTCGTTGCTGCGGCTGATCGATGCGGAGAGCGGGCAAGTGTTGCGCTATGACCGCGGGATCACCGATCAGTATAACTCCACCGTGACGTACGCCAGCATGGCATTTTTCTAACGTCGGCTGCTGAAACAGACTTCCAGCTTCGTTCTCGCCTTGAACAGGTCCTCAACGTACCCCTGAGGGTACGCCTGCGGCCTGTTCTTCGGCTGCGGCCTTGCTGGATAGTCTGTTTGAGCAGCCTGAAGAGATTTGAACTGATTCGTCTGGCGCAGTGTAGGCTTTCAATCCCGCTGGTTATCCAATGGCTGATTCCCCTAAAGAGCCAAATATAAGCGAAAATCCTCTCACCAAGAACTCGATTCTTGGAGGCTACTTTGGGAGGCTCACTACAATAATTGAAGCCGAAACAGACTCTAAGCAAGCTGCGGTATGGTTCTGCCAACAACTCGGATCCACTTCCGGTATCGGTATCTTGGGGGTCATTTCTGAAATGGAGCGTCTCTGTGGAGAGATTGAATCAGTCTTGAATGAATTTAGAGGAAGGGACCTCGGTCTCGTTAAGGTACTTACCGTCGAGCACCTAGCAGTGTCGATGAAACTGTATGTTATATCGTGGGGTACATTGGGCGATCTCCTCGCCTACCTGATAAATGCGGTTTTCAACCTCGGCATAGCCGATAAGGACGTTAAGGTGCAGCTTGTTCTCAATAACAGCCATGTGCAGTCCTCACAAATTCCGCAGATCATAAGGGCATACAAAAAGTCGTCGGTAGTCAAGAACTTGCAGAAGAAAAGGAATGACTTAGTGCATCGTGGGAAGATTCCGGACGCCGATATTGAGCAGATATTGTGGGAAAGGAACACGATAGACTCTCGTCGGAATTCACTTCTTCAATTTGACCCGATTTCTGAGGAGGAATACAGGAAACAGAGTTCTCTACTGCAGGAGAAGTTGAGCGTTTTAGCGAGGGAGAAACAAGACTTATGGCGGGCGCATCATCAGCAAACTACCGCAATGCTCTCAGTGATTGGCGGGGAGCTCGCGCTGAAGACTTTTGAATCATATAGGAAGCAAGCGACCTAGCGTTTTTTTGGTGGTGGTAGGCTGAAAAGTCTCTTTTTTTCATTTTATCCTAATCCAAATTTTCTTTTCAAGGGTAGCCTGGTCGATCCTCGAGTGCGCGCGTCGAACGAGCACCTTCCGAGCGTGCGCGTTCCGCGAGCAGGAGGACGACCAGGCTGCCCGTCTCTACTCTTTGACTGTCATGGTCATGGGGATCGGTTCCAGGGGATTGTCGCAGTCGTCCCGGACTGCGGCGACGATCTTGTCCACTACATCCATTCCCCGAAAGACTTCGCCGAACACCGTGTAGGTGCGGTCTAGCCCGCTATTGTCTGCAACACTGATATAAAACTGGGATCCGCTGTCGTTGAAATCCCTCGTGCTGTTGCTCTCCCGTGGCACCTTGGCCATCGCGAGGGCGCCCCGCTTATGCGGCCGATCGCTGGTCTCCGGATTCAGCCAGTAGCCGGGACTGCCGGATCCGTGCAGGGAGCGGTCTGGACTCTTGCTCAGCGGATCGCCGCCCTGAATGATGAATCCTGGGACGACGCGATGGAAGGTGGTGCCATTATAGAATCCCATCTTGACGAGCTTGATGAAGTTCTCGACGTGGCGCGGCGCGTCATCCGGGTAGAAGCGAATTTTGATCTCACCGAAGGGCGTCGCAATGGTGACGCGGGGATCGATTTTTTGGAATTGCATAGTCATGGGTGATGAATGTACCAGGGGTAAGCTTCAGGCGGCAAGAGGCGGGAGCCGTAAAACGTGAGACGTGAAAGGTGAAACGAGGGCTCAAGGGCTTGCACGAGCGCTTCTGGTTCCTCCGTTTTACGTTTCACTTTTCACGTCTCACGTCTTCAACCCCTTGCCAGGATCGATCTTGAACCACAGGAGGCCGCCCAGGATGGCGATGGCTGCGGCAACCCCTAACGAAACAGGCCAGCCCCAGTGATGGGCCAGCCAGGGAGTCAGGGTCGGGGAAATTGTCCCTCCGATATTGGCGCCGGTGTTCATGAGCCCTGACAGGGTGCCGGCATGGGCCTTGGACAGATCGGTCGTCGAGGCCCAGTAGGCGCCGATGGCAAAGTAGAGCCAGCCTGCGCCGAATGACAGACAGGTGATCGCCAGGAAGGGAGATTCGATGAGGGCCCCCAGGGCAATCGAGACCCCGGCCAGGACCATGCCGGTCATGCCGGCCACGGCTCGTCCTGTGGTGAGTCCATAGTTGGCTGCGAGTCGATCGGTCACCCAGCCCCCTAGGGGACACATGACCAACATGGCCAGAAAAGGGGCGGAGGCATAGATTCCGCCACGGAGCACATCGAATCCTCGAACATTCACCAGATATAAGTAGAACCAGGATAGATAGACGTAGGCGACGTAGCCGAGGCAACTGTAGCTGAGCACCAGCCACCAGACGGTGGGGGTCTGTTTGAAAGCCAGCCAGGGCACAGCGATGATGGTGGACGGTTCACGCTGAAGGAGAGCCTGTTCCCCTTCATTGACCCAGGGATGTTCATGAGGATGGCTGCGCGAGAGGAGCCACCAGAGGAGTCCCATCCCGAGTCCGAGCAGACTTGCGAGATAGAAGACGGTCTGCCAGCCCCAGTTCACCATGACCCAGGCGGCAATAGGCGGGGTCATGGCGGAGCCTAATCCGATGCCTCCGATTGCGACTCCGATGCCGAAGCCTCGTCCGTCAGCCGGGAACCAATTGGTGACGGCGCGGTTGAAGGTCGGCAGGGCCACGGCTTCTCCAAGCCCCAGGCAGAACCGCACGAGCATCAGGGCGCCGACCGTTCCGACGAGGCTCGGGAGCGAGGATGCCGCGACCATGGCGGTGAGGGCTGTACAGATCGACCACCAGAGGAGCGCGCCGGTGAGGACCGCTCTGGCGCCCCAGCGATCGGCCAGCCATCCACCGGGAATTTGGAAGATGGCGTAGCCGATGACGAAGGAGGAGAAGATCCAGCCCATCTGCTGGTCGGTGATTCCATAGGCCGGCATCATCTGTCGCGCAGTCACGGAAATATTGACGCGGTCGATATAGGTGACGACGCTGACGAAAAAGAGCAAGGCAAGGATGAGCCAGCGTATTCGGGATGGGCGAGTGATAAAATTGTTCACAGGATTGGATTGTGCGGTCTGTGTAGAGACATATCGGTGCCGGATTATAGCTGGTTCCGGCGGTTTCCTCACCTCTTGAAAGTTAAATGGCAGATGCGGGGATTTCCCTGTCATGACGCAGGCTTAGTAGATTTCATGCAGGTGATTCGGTAAGATGCCCTACCCGCAGATCTGATGCGGTTTATCCCCCCTCGCATGACCGATCTTAGGGAGCAGGAGTTGGTTCGAACTCGCAATATCATCATTCTCAGTGCCATTGTACTGATCGGCGTCCTCGTGCTGATTGTCTTGCCCTCCCTTACCGGCGGCGAGTACCTCAAAGATTTTTTCCTCCAGCAGCTGGAGGAGAGTATTGGACGGAAGATCGACGTCCATCGCGCGAAGCTGGTGCTCTTTCCCCGCCTTCGATTGGAACTCACGCAGGTCGCGATTCACGATCGGAACTCCGATGACATCTTGTTGTCCGCCAAAAAGCTGGATTTGGTTCTGCGTTTGCTCCCTCTGTTGCGTAAACAGGTGGTGGGGAAGCGGCTGTTGATCGAGGAGCCGATCTTGACGCTCCGGCGCGATCGGAGCGGTCACTGGAATTTCCTCGATGGGGTGGCGCAGGGAGGCGCGGCCGATGAAGGCGCCGTGCAGACGATCAGCCGGGTCTTCCGCATTCGTGAAGCCACGTTGGTCAGCGGGAGGCTGATCATTATCGACGACGCCCGTCCGGACGGGACTCGATCGATCGTCTTGGAGTCGGTGGAGGCGTCACTGGTCGTCAGGGCGGAGCGGGGCCAGGCGGATCTGCACGTCTTCGCCGCTCATGCCAGCGACAAGGGTCTGTCCGCCATGTCTCTGGCCGGGACGATTACCACCGCGCAGCGTCAGCTCCTGGCGGCTGACGATCCTGCCGCCTCGCAGGTCCGGCTCCAGTTCGATGGCAACCTGGACATCGCAAATATGAATCTTCGGGATGCGGCGGACTTCTTCGGACCCCGTCCGGTTCCTGAGCAGCTGCAGGGTGTCGTGAATGTGCGCAGTCTCGTGCGCGCCGTGCCTGGCGTGGCCGGCTATGATGTCCTCCTGTCCGACCTCTCCGCGAATCTCGAACAACTGACCCTCACAGGCCAGGCGAGTCTCTCCGGTCTGTTGACGCCACAACCCACGTTTGCCGTGACCTTTGCGGCATCCCCAATCCAATTGCGCCAGTTGCTCACGCAGCTGCCGGCTCAGTGGGTCCATCCGCAGTTGCCGACGATTATTCAGGAGCGGGAGATCGATGGGACGGTGGAGATTGTGTCGGCCACGGTCACCGGGTCATCGGCGGGCGGGCCGCCGCTGTCGTTGACGGGGGAGTTTCGTGTGAGCCAGGCGCAGGCGCTGATCGGGGACAGCCGTGTCCCTGCCAAGGATTTGTCTGCGGTCGTGTCGGTCGAAGCCGGCCGTATCAGGGTGTCAAGTTTGAGCGGACTCTATGGCGCGATCCATATGAATGAGAGCAAGGCGCTCGTGTCATTTTTGGAGGCGGGGCCTTGGCTTGAAATAGACATTACCGGGACGATGGCCGCCGCAGACTTGATGCAGTTTCTCGCGAAGACCGTCACGTCGGAACAACTGTCGCGTGTGTTGGCCTCCTCGCGTGACGTCGAAGGGATGGCCAGCCCCACGTTCCGTTTGGTCGGCCCGCTCAATCAGCCTGGTGGCGTCACCTTTGCCGGGGGAGAGATTACCGTGCAGGGTGTCAGCCTGACGAATGCGTTGTTGCCTGAGCGGTTGACCGGCTTGCAGGGCCGGTTCGTGCTGTTGGATGGCGGGACCAAGTTCGATCAGGTGACGGGACATTTTGGCGATCTGGCCTTGCAGGTCAGCGGGGGCATCACGGGTGGCAGCGCCAGTTTGTTTCAGGATCTTCTGATTCGGATCAAGGGCGATGCGGGGCATATGATCCGGCTGCTGCCTGCGAACGCCGTTCCGGCTAAAACGATCGATGGGCTGGTCAGCGGTGCCGTGGTCTTGACCGGTTCGACCCTGTCGCCGCACGTGCGGGGCGAGGTGGTGTTGACCGAGTCGAAAGTGACGCTGGCCGGCCTGGTTGAAAAACCGGTTGGGGCCCAGGCGACGGTGGAATTCGAGGGCACGGTTCCGCAGGCCGGGGTCTTGCTCGACAGGATCGAGCTGGTCGTGCCGCCGCTCCGGCTGCCGGTCAAAGGCAAGATCCAATTGGGGAAACGGTTTTCCATCGATGCCGCGCTTTCGACCGGTACCCTGTCCTTGTCCCGCGTGCCGGAATGGATCGCGAAGGGCGGCTTTGAGGCTGGGAATATCGAGTTGTCGCTCGACCTGAAGGGGAAGGGGCTCAATTGGAACGGATGGCGGACCACCGGGTGGCTCGCTATGACCAATGGCTTGATGAATGCCAAGGGGGCCGATGGTCCGATCCAGGACCTGTATCTGCGGGTCCACTTTGTGCGGAACGGTGCGGAGATCAAACGGTTGTCGTTCCGTCTGCTCGGTAGCGATCTCGCGATGGAAGGGACGGTCAGGAATTGGGCGTCGAAACCGGCGATTATTGCCAAGATCGAATCCAATCAGATGGATCTTGACCTCCTCATTCCGAAAGGCGACCGGTCGCCGATTCGAGAGTTTTTGGAAACCCTCGCAGCCACCAGTACGGTCCAGGCCACGGTGTCGATGGCGCGCGGCCATTACCGGCATCTGAAATTCGGGAATCTCTCCGCCCGGGTCACGATTCAAAACGGTATGCTGGATGTGGATCGTCTGTCCGGCCGGTCGTCCAGCGGGGAAGTGGCCGGCCACATTGTGGTGCATCTGCCGCGCAAGGAGCCGGCGGAGGCCGAGGTCTCGGTGCAGGCGACGGGCTTGCGGGTGGAAGATCTGCTGAAGCTGTTGGGCGAGAAAGAGGGGGGCTTGGCGACAGGGGACGTGCGAGTGACAGGGACAATCAGCGGGCATGGAAGGAATCCGCATGGGCTCTCTCCCACGTTGAACGGTAAAGTGGAAGTCCGGCTTGAGAACGGGCGCATGTTTAAATCGCAGAAGCGGGCGCTCTGGAAAATTATTAGCATTCTGAATCTGCCGGCGGTGTTGCAGGGGAAGGTGGATTTGGAGAAAGAGGGGCTGCCCTATAACAAGATCACGGCGACGATGGTTGCGAGGAACGGCCTGTTCGAGACGGAGAACCTGATCATCGATAGTCCGATCGTTAAGATGACCGCCGCAGGCAGTTTCGATGTGTCGACGGATCAAATCGACATGGTCTGGGCCGTCAGTCCGTTCGGGTCCTATTCGGAATTCATCAACACGATTCCGCTCTTCGGACGGATTTTTGCCGGCGAGCGCAAAGGCCTGGCCACGGCCCTGTTCTCCGTCAAAGGGTCCATCGAGGATCCGGAGGTGACGTACCTGCCGATGCAGTCGTTCACCAGCGGCGTGACGGGGCTGGCGCAACTCGCGTTTGACGTGTTGAAGAACACCGTGATGTTGCCGATCGATCTCATGACGCCTGGCGAGGGCAAGGGCGCGAGTAAAGATGTGATTCCTGCACCGGAACCGGCGCCAGTCGCGCCTTGACCGACCTCCACCCCCGTGCTAGATTCCGAGCACACGTATTATGACCTCATCTAATTCTCAGTCCCAACGTGCCACGGTCTTTATCGCTGCCAGCGAGAGCGACGCCAATCTCTATTACGCAACGAAGTTTATCGCGCCGGACCCCTTTATCTATTTGGAGATCAAAGGGGAACGGATTCTGGTGATGAGCGATCTCGAAATGGATCGGGCGAAGAGTCAATCGTCCGTCGATCGGGTGCTCTCATACTCGGAGATCGAAGGCCGCGCGAAGACGCAAGGCATCGCCGAGCCTGGCACGGTCGAGGTGGTCCATATCCTCTTGCGGGAAGCCGGCATCACGCAGATCCTGGTCCCGGCGAATTTTCCCTTCGGCCATGCCGTCAAGCTTCAGGCCTTGGGGTATCAGCTGCATCCGAAGCGAGACCCGTTCTATGAACAGCGGGTGGTGAAGACCGCCGAAGAAGTGCGCCATATTGAAACGGCTCAGCGTGCGACCGAGCAGGCGGTTGCAGCGGCTCACGACCTGCTGCGCCAGGCCTCGATCAACAAGGATCAGCTCTGGTTCGAAGGGGTGCCGCTGACGTCGGAGCGAGTGAAGAAATTCATTAATGTAGCATTGATGGAGAGCGACTGCGTAGCCCAGCATACCATCGTCGCCGGTGGGGAGCAGGCTTGCGATCCGCACAACGAAGGGAGCGGGCCCCTGCCTGCTCACCGTAGCGTGATTTTCGACGTGTTTCCCCGTTCGGCCTCCAACCGGTATTTCGCCGACATGTCCCGAACCGTGGTGCGGGGGACTCCGAGCTCCGAACTGAAGCGGCTCTATCAGACGGTCCTGGACGCGCAGGAAGAGGCCATCACGAAAATCAAAGACGGGGCGGACGGGAAACGCATTCATCAAGGGATCTGCGCCAGGTTTGAAAAAGCCGGGTACCAGACCGGTTTGGTGAACGGGCGCATGCAGGGCTATTTTCACGGCACCGGTCACGGCGTCGGCCTCGATATTCACGAAGCGCCCCGTATCAGCCGCACCGGATCACTCCTTCAAGAAGGTCATGTCGTGACCGTCGAGCCAGGCCTCTACTATCCCGGTCTTGGGGCCGTCCGCATCGAAGACATGGTGCTCGTGACGAAAGACGGCTGCCGTAACCTGACGAACTTCCCCAAGGTCTTCGAACTGGGCTGACCGAAGCGCTGAGATCTGCGTGCTGAGTTCTTAGCAATTCGTTCGGTGAGACTCAGTCCCTCAGCACTCATGACCCAGCACGAGCCTATGCGCCTGACCTTCACCATTCAACGATTCAACCCCGAAGTCGATTCCACGTCCCATCCACAAGAGATTCGCCTCGACGTCGGACGCGGGATGACCGTCCTTGATGCCCTCATTCGCATCAAGCAGGAGTGCGACGGGAGTTTGGCGCTCCGCTATTCCTGCCGCTCCGCGATTTGCGGCTCCTGTGCGATGACGATCAACGGCAGCGAGAAATTGGCCTGCCGCACCTCCCTCCGCAAAGAACTTGAACGGCATGGGCATATTACGGTCGCGCCCTTGCGTAATTTTCCGGTGATCAAGGATCTGGTCGTGGATATGGCGCCGTTCTGGCGAAAGATCCGTGATGTGCAACCCTGGCTTACCGCGTCGCGTGAGCCGCAGCAACGCTATGGGCCGACGGCGCAGCTGACGATCCTTCCGAAGGATTCGCAGTTTCACAATGTGGATGCCTGTATCATGTGCGGCGCCTGCGTGGCGGCTTGTACGACGCATGAAGTTTCGAAGGGGTTTGCAGGTCCTGCCGCTTTGGCGAAGGTCGATCGCTTTCTCTCCGATCCCCGTGAGGCTCGTGCATCGACAAGGGCGAGGTTGTCGGCGCTCCAAGCGGAGCATGGGATGTGGAACTGCACGCGCTGCAATTTCTGCGTCGAAGTCTGTCCGAAAGATGTCCAACCGATGGAAGCGATTATTCGGTTGCGGCGGGCCTCGCTCGAACAAGGCATGACAACGACCGGAGGCGCGCGCCATATCCTCGGTTTTACCTCGCTGGTCGAACAGCAAGGGCGCTTGAACGAAGCGCTCATGCCGCTGAAAGTGGTCGGGTTTGCACCGAGGGCCTTGCTGCATATCCTGCCTCTGGGCATCAAGATGCTACTCAAGGGGAAAATGCCGAATCCTCTCGGTCATGCATTCCCTGGCCTCGGCCACCTCAAGGACCTGATTCGACGAGCGAAACGTGCGCTGCCGCCAGTCTGACGCTATGGCCTGGACCTTTCGTTTTCTTGAAGAGATTGCCATGGCCGATGTCGCCTTCGAAGCTGAAGGGGCGTCGGTCGAAGAAGTCTTTCGCGGTGCGACGCAGGCCCTCATCGAGAGCATGGCGAACCCTGTGACGGTGGCAGGAGGATGGGAGCGGGCCATTGAATGGCGCGATGAGGACCCGTCGGCGCTCCTGTTCGATTGGTTGTCGGAGATAGTCTATTGGAAGGACGCGGCGGGGGTGGTTTTCCGGGAGGCGCCGCTGACGCTGACGCATGAGGGGGACGTCTGGCTGTTGCGAGCGCGGCTGATCGGCGCGCCGGTGGATCAGCAGACGCAAGAACTCCATGCCGATGTGAAGGGGGTCACGAAACATCTCTATCGCGTGAGTCAAGAGGGCGGGCGTTGGAAGGCTCTGGTGGTATTGGACATATGAAGCTGAACACACAGATGACGGTCAATCGGATCACGGACGAGATCTGGGAAATTCCCACGTCTGAAAAGCCCGGGATGTTGGTGCCGGCCAGGATCTATGCGACCAGGGGGATTCTTCAGGCCATGGATTCCGGGGTCTTCGAGCAGGTGACGAATGTCGCCTGCCTGCCCGGCATCCGCCGCTATGCGCTCTGTATGCCGGATGGGCATTGGGGCTATGGATTTCCGATCGGGGGTGTCGCGGCCTTTGACGCGGCGGACGGAATCATTTCTCCCGGCGGTGTGGGCTACGATATCAATTGCGGCATGAGACTGATTCGGACGGATTTGACGTTGGCGGATGTGCAGCCGCACCTGGAACGGCTCATGACGGAACTTTTCAGGGCGGTGCCGGCCGGCGTCGGGGCGAGCGGGTTCGTCAGGCTTTCAGGGGAGGAATTCGGTCGCGTGATGACCCATGGGGCCAAGTGGTGCGTGGAGCGGGGATACGGCTGGCATCGGGATCTCGTGCGCATGGAAGAAGGCGGCTGCATTGAGGGGGCCGATTCGTCGATCGTGACCGACCACGCCATCAAACGGGGGATTAATCAGCTGGGGACCCTGGGGTCCGGCAATCACTACCTCGAAGTTCAGGTGGTGTCGAACGAGGGGATCTTCGATCCGGTCACGGCGGCGGCGCTTGGCATCACCGGCCATGAGCAGATCGTCGTGATGGTGCATTGCGGCTCGCGGGGGTTCGGCCATCAGGTGGCGAGCGACTATCTCAAGGTGTTTGAACAGTGCATGGGCCGCTACGGGATCACGGTGAAGGATCAGCAGTTGGCCTGTGCGCCGTTTCGCTCTCCCGAGGGACAGGAGTATTTTTCCGCCATGAACTGCGCCGCGAACACGGCCTTTGCCAATCGCCAAGTCATCACCCATCAGATTCGCGAAGTCTTTGCGACGGTCTTCGGCCGGTCTGCCGAATCCTTGGGGATGGAATTGGTGTATGACGTGGCGCATAACATCGCCAAGGTCGAGCGGTATCCGGAAGGGGAATTGGTGGTGCATCGCAAGGGCGCGACCAGGGCCTTTGGGCCGGGGAGTCCTGAATTGCCGGAGGTCTTTCGCACGACCGGCCAGCCGGTCATCTGTGGCGGCTCGATGGAGACCGGCTCCTACTTGTTGGTGGGGACGGATCAAGCGGTGCGCGATACGTTCGGATCGACGATGCACGGGGCCGGGCGCACGATGTCCCGCGCGCAAGCGAAGCGAACGGTTCGCGGCGCGCAGCTGCAGCAACAGATGAAGCAGCGCGGCATTCTGGTCAAGGCCGTGTCGATGTCGGGCCTCGCGGAGGAGGCAGGCCTGGCCTACAAAGACATATCTGAAGTGGTGCAGTCGGTCGATCGTGCGGGAATTACAAAAAAGGTGGCGGAGTTACGACCGATTGGCAATATTAAGGGCTAGCACTCACCGCTGTTTCGAGGAGCCTCAATGGATCAACGACAATGTCCCCGTTTCCCCGTTCGATTCAAGAGCACATTTTCTTCGGCCAATCTGGTGAGTGGTGAGGGGGCGGTTCTTGACCTGTCGATTCGTGGCTGCCGCATCGAGAGCGGCATGGAGGTGGCGCCCGGTACGACGCTGGACGTTCGCATTCAGGTGGATGGTGACGAGCTTCCGATCCAGGCTCGGCAGGCGGTTGTCCGCTGGAGTCGGCCCCCTCAGTTTGGACTGGAATTTGTGACGCTGGCGCCGGAGGAATGGGTTCGCCTCCAGGAAGTCGTCAAGCGGATCGAAATGGAGCCCTACCAGCGAGAGGCGCAAGACGCACAGAAAGCGCAAGCCGGTTCGTAATCGGTGGAGCAATTCTGCTTCGCCTTCCCTCCACATTGTCGTTCCGCCAGGCCAGCCATGTCCCCCCCTAACCCCTGCGCCATCAGGTCCCCGGCCCTGCAGCATATGTACTATTACTTGCCATCGCGGCAGGCCTGGTACAAGGTATGCTGACCCTTGAGTATAGGGAAATAGGGTGGAATGCCCAATAAACGATCGAATCTGTGACTGGATGCGGTACGAGGGGCAGCTGTATAAAGCAAGGAGAGGACGATTCCTCGTGGCCGGAGAGGAGCAGTCCATGCATTACATCTGGACGAAGTCTGCATGGCGGTAAGTGATCAGCAGAATCTTGTGAACTGTTTCTTGGTCCTGCTTTGTGCCGGAGCGGTCCTGATCCGGCAGGCGGGGCTTGCTTCTTTGTCAAGGGGGCGTACGCGCTATGCACCCGCTCGATGCCGCGAAGAAGAACATCGCCGACTGATTGTAGCCCCCATTGCAAGCGTTGCTCCTGTTTCAGTTGGTGCGGTATGGCGCCTGGACGCCAATCATTTCAGGTGCCGTCGCCTGGCACACGCGTGTTCCTGTCTGCCGATCGCCCGTAGAGCCCTTGAAGTAGAAATGGGTACAGGATACTGAATGGAGCCGCAAGGAGAACGGACAATACCGCTGGCCCTCGTTGTCGATGACGACGGCTTTGTCCGGATGGTCGTGCGCGAGGCGCTCGAACTGTCCGGGCTTGAGGTCTGTGAGGCGGAGAGCGGGGAGCAGGCGCTGGAGCTGTTTGCCGCCTCCAGTCCGGATATCGTGGTGTTGGACGTCATGATGCCTGGTCTTGACGGGTTTGCCACCTGTGCGAAGTTGCGCGGATCTGCGGGGGGCAGCCGCGTGCCCATTTTGATCATGACGGGGCTCGACGATGTGGAGTCGATCTCCCGTGCCTATGAACAGGGCGCGACGGATTTCATCGCTAAACCGCTCAATCCGATGATCTTGAATCACCGTGTGCGGTATATGTTGCGGGGGAGCCATACCGTGGATGCGCTGCTCAGAAGCGAAGCGAGTTTGGGGCTCGCGCAGCGGATTGCCAAGATCGGCAACTGGGAATGGCGTCCGGACACGAATCAGTTTACGGCGTCCGCTGAGCTCTGCCGCTTAATGGGCATTCGGATTCAGGATTTTTCCGGCACGTTCGACGCGTTTCTCCATCTCGTCCATGAGGAAGACCGAGAGCGTGTCGAGGAGGCACTGAAGGGGATTGTAACCAGGCGAGCCCCGTGCAAGATCGACCATCGTCTGGTCTTGCCGAGTGGCATGGATCTGACGGTGAACCTCCAGGCCGAGGCGGTGTTCGATGACCACAAGAAGACCTTCTCGATCGTCGGGACGGCGCAAGACATCACCGATCGGAAACAGTCCGAGCAGGAGATCCATCGATTGGCCTATTTTGACAGTTTGACGGGACTGCCGAATCGCGTCTTGTTCAAAGATCGCATTGCGCAGGCTCTTTCGCATGCCCGCCGGTATCATACCACGATGGCGTTGTTCTTCTTGGACTTGGATCGCTTTAAGGCGATTAACGATACGTTGGGTCACAATGTCGGCGACTTGCTCTTGAAGAGCGCGGCCGACCGTCTGGCTGAATGTGTACGGCACAGCGACTCCGTCAGCCGGGTGGTGGACAGGGAAGAGGGCCATTCGCTTGCGCGATTGGGCGGCGATGAATTTACCGTGCTCCTCACGAATCTGTGCAATGTGCACGATGCCGAGAAAGTCGCCCACCGTATAATGGCAGGGCTGGAGCAACCGTTTGTGATCGAAGAGCATGAAATCTTCGTCACCGCCAGTGTGGGGATCGCGATCTTTCCGGTCGATGGAGATACGGTCGATGCTTTGCTGAAGAGTGCGGACAGCGCGATGTATCACGCCAAGGAAAAAGGCCGGAATAATTTTCAGTTCTATTCCAACAGCCTGAATGTCGCCGCCAATGAACGGGTGATCTTGGAGGGCGCGCTCCGCCATGCCATTGAGCAGGAAGAGTTCGTGGTGCATTACCAGCCGCAGATCGATCTGCGGACGGGCGCGATCATCGGGGCGGAGGCGTTGGTGCGGTGGCAGCACCCCCAGCGAGGGCTCTTGCTTCCCGCGGAATTTCTGCCGGCTGCGATGGACGCGGGGCTGATGCGGATGATCGATGAGTGGGTCCTGCGGACCGCCTGCCGTCAAAATCAGGCCTGGCAGGAGCGTGGCTTGATGCCGGTGCGGATGGCCGTCAATGTCTCCCACTCACTGTTCCATGGCAGTTCCTTGTTGTCCGTGGTGGAAGAGGCGCTTCGCCAGACCGGATTGACGCCGGCCTGCCTGGATTTGGAATTGACGGAATCGGTCGCGATGCGCAACATAGAGGCGTCGATTGCGATATTGTCCAGCTTGAAGGCGATGGGGGTGCAATTGTCCATTGACGACTTTGGCACCGGGTATTCGTCGCTTAGCTATCTGCAGCGTCTCCCGATCAATCTGGTGAAGATCGATCAGTCCTTTATTCAGGAGATTCTCACGCTGCCGAGTCCCGCTCCTATTGTGCGGGGGATCATCGCCATGGCGCACAGTCTCAATCTGTACGTATTAGCCGAAGGGGTTGAGCAGGAGACCCAGCGAAAGCTATTGCTTACCCATGGTTGCGATCAAGCGCAAGGCTATCTATTTGGATCGCCGATGCAGGCTGAGGCCTTCGCCTCGTTACTCCCGCCAGTCCGTCTGCGCAAGACCGGTTAATTCACCTCTATTCAGGGCTGAGAGAAGTAGCAGGATCTATGGCCGGAGGCGGTGGCCATAGAGCAGGGTGATATTGATGCGGCGGCTGAGGTAGTCGTCTTTGAAGGCGATCTCGTCGGTTTCATGGAAGAGATCGGAGTTGAAGACGATGGCGCGATTGGTTCGATAGGGGATCTTCATCGTCTGCGCGCCCACCTCATTGAGCCAGGCGAGAATCTTCGGTTTGTTCTGGTCGCTGTTATAGTCCTGAAAGTTCCATGCTCGTGGCGCTTCCTTGTCGTAGACGACCAGCCCGCCTGTTTCCCGGTTGAGGTTGGCCTCGTCAGGCGTAATCCAGAAATTCACATTGACCGCCGCGGCGTCGGCATGGATGTTGAGGCCGCGACGCGCACTGTCGTGTTTGAAGGCCCAGGCTTGGGTAAGCCGGTGTTGTTTGAAGATGCGGGGGAATTTTAGCCGCAACTCCTCGGCAATCTGGAGGAGCAGGGGCGAGGCGAATCCGTCGCCGAGAAAGGCCCCGCTATAGCCATTTTCGTAGTCCTTCTTCCAGATCGTGGATTCCCAACAGAATCGTCGCAACCCCTCCAGCGCTTCGTCTTTCAGGAGCCCGTCGATAAAGGTGGCTTCCGGCTGCTTGGCCAGATAGCGGGATTCCACCGCCTCGACATTCAAGGCAGGATGGAGTGCGCCATCCGGAAGGTGCGGGGCCTGGGCGCGATAGAGGAGCCGATTGAACGAGGCAGCGACCGGCGCGAGTTCCTGGGGGGCAATGGAAATTCGATTGCCAGGATCGGGGCGGCGATCCAATTCGTCGCGGAGCCGTTGGAGCGAGTGGAGATAGGAGCGCTGGTCCTCGTTCAGGAGTTGCCGGTCGAAGAGATATTGGATTTGTTCGAGATCATGTTTGATGCGCGAGCGATAGACGAAGGCATCGGTGACTGGCTTGCCATGGTCATGTTTGGCTGTGGCGGCGCGCTGGAGGCAGTCGACGGATTTCTCGTTTTCCCCGGCCCAGGACCAGGCAATGCCGAGATTGTAGAGAGCCTTCAGATAGCCAGGCATGATCGTGAGGGCCTGCGTGAATGACGCAATGGCCTCATCCAGCGATCCCATTTCCAGCAAGGCCAGGCCCAGGTTGTTGAGGGCTTCGACATGCGTTGGTTTGAGTTGAAGGGCTTGGCGATAGGAGGCGATGGCTCTCTCCATCTGTCCCTGTTCCTTCAAGGCGACGCCCAGGTTGTTGTGGGTGTCGGCATGCGATGGATTGAGCGCCAGGGCTTTCTGGTAGGCCTCAATGGATTCGGGGATTGCGCTGCGGTCTTTGAGCCCATTGCCCAGGTTGATCCAGGCTTCCAGATGCCGTGGATTCAAGGCCACGGCCTGGCGATAGGCGCGGATGGCTTCGTCTGGTCGAGCGGCCTTCTGGCTCACGACGCCGAGGTTGAACCAGTAGAGCGGTGAGGCCGGGGCCTGTTCGATGGCGCGGGAGATCGTGGCGACGGCCTCGTCGAATCGGTTGAGCCGATAGAGTAGGAGGCCGAGATGGTGCAACGCGTCCGGATGGTTCGGGGCCAAGTCGAGGGCCTTCCGATAGGCCCCTTCTGCTTCCTGAAGTCGTCCTCCTTGCAAAAGGGCGGTGCCCTCGCTCAGCAAGGCGCGGACGGCTGCTGTATCCGGCGTTCGGCTGATAGGGGCTTGAGGGGTACCGGGAGGACGACCTTTGATCGGTTTCATGATGCGATGAGGGTATACGATAATTGGAGCGATGGTCAAAGGGCGGCCCGGCACGGTGACTTTCCGCAAGGTGGAAGTTATACTTCGAAAGGACCTGCGTATCGGTGGGACGGAGGCGGTGTTCATGAAGAATGATATGGGCGCGTTGTGGGGGATCCTGGGAATAGGGTTGCTCATTCTGCCCCCTGCCGTTGCGGTTGGCGCGTCGAATGGGCCGATCACTGGCGACAGCGTGATGCGGGAAGCGCAGGAGGCAGTGACGGCGACTCAGGACTATACGATTCAGCGCAAGGATGCGTTTCAGCGAAAGGCGCAAGCGGAACTGGAGGATGTGCAGCAGCACATCACGCGGCTGCGAGGACAGGTCGAGCTGGCTTCGGCGGAGGCCAGGGTGGATCTCCAGAAGTCGATCTGGGAGTTAGAGAAGAAGAAAGATCTGGCGAGTAAGAAACTCGAAGCCCTTCAGTCTGCCACGGCTTCTTCTTTGGAGCAGGTGAAGTCTAGAGCGGCGGCGGCGATGGACGATCTTCGAGGGTCTCTCAATCGGGCCCTCTCTCATTTCCCGTCACGGTAGACCCATGAAATATGCCCTCTATCCTGGTTGCGCGGCACAAGGGGCGACGCCTGAGCTCTATCAATCGACCAGGGCGATCATCGGACGATTAGGGATTGAGGTGGTCGAACTTTCGGCTGCTGCCTGTTGTGGCGCCGGAGTCGTGACGGAGGCGCATCCCGATATGGCGTTGGCGATCAACGCCAGGACCTTTGCGCAAGCCGAACAGCTGGGGCTGGATGTCATGACGATCTGTGGCACCTGCCAGGGGGTGATGAGTTCGGCCAATCGACGATTGAAGACCGAGCCAGGGACGTTGGACCGTATCAACGCGCTGCTGGCTCCGGAAGGCTTGGCCTATCAGGGGCGCATCCAGGTCAAACATCTCTTGTGGATTGTGGTGCGGGACATCGGGATGGCTCGCCTGGGAACCCTCGTCTCCCAGCCGATGCGGGACTTCCGCATCGCTCCATTTTACGGCTGCTACATCCTGCGCCCTTCGTGGGATCTGGGGTTCGACGATCCGGAGAATCCGCAATCCCTTGAGCGCGTCATCACGGCGGTCGGTGGCGAGCCGGTGCCCTATGAAGGGAGAACCAAATGTTGTGGCTTTCCCATCATCCTTGAAAAGGAGGCCATTGCCGTGGCGATGGCGGGAGCGCACATGAGCGAGGCCAAGGAGCAGGGGGCTGACTTTATGGTGACGCCCTGTCCTCTCTGTCACATGAGCCTGGATATTTATCAGGAGCGGGCCGGTCGTGCGGTCGGCCGCGAGCTCCATTTGCCGATCTTGCATGTGCCGCAGTTGCTCGGTTTGGCGATGGGGATTTCAGCCAAGGACTTGGGGCTGGCTCATCATCTGATCTCGGTCGATTCCATTGTCGCGACGCTGGAGCGTCGGCAAACACATCCGTAACCTGCCTGAAGGAGTTGGCGCATGAACGTCGTGAATTTATCGGACTATCAGCAGTTTAGCAGTGAGAAGATGAAGAAGAACAATATGTTTGAGACGCCGCGATTCTTCTGCGACATCTATTGCTTTGAGCCGGGTCAGGAACAGAAGGGGCATATCCACGGCGAGCAGGATAAAGTCTATCTCGTGCTCGAGGGGCAGGGGACGTTTCAGGTTGGGTCAGAGAAACGGGTGTTGGGTGCAGGGCAGGGGACGATGGCGCCAGCCGGGGCGGAACATGGAGTGAAGAACCATACAGACCAGCGGCTGAAAGTCTTAGTGTTCGTGTCACCGAATCCTTCGTGAGCGACAGTTAGTCTTCTATGATCTTTTTGAGGCGCCGATCCAGGGCGAATCTCGTGAGGCCGAGATACCTGGCGGCAGTCGTTTTGTTGTAGTCCGACAGTCGAAGGACCTCCTGAATGATCGCCTGCTCGATATCGGCCAGGGATTGTTTCCCCAATTTCGATTCGAGCCGGAGCAAGCGTTCTTCGCTTTCTACGACGGTCACGACCACTGTCTCCGGTCTCTGCCTCAGTTCGGCCGGCAGGTTATCCACGGTCAGCATTGTGCCATGGCAGAAGATCATGGCCCGTTCGATGATATTGTGCAGCTCGCGAATGTTTCCTGGATAGACATACGTCCGCAACAGCGCCATGGTCTCCGGTTCGATATCAATGACATCTTTTCCAAACTCCCTGCCATATCGGATGACCGCCCTTCGGCATAAGGGGGCAATATCCTCTACTCGTTTCCGCAACGGAGGCAGTTCGAAGGAGACGACATTTAAGCGGAAATAGAGATCTTCTCGGAAACGCCCGGCGGCTACCGCTTTCTTGAGATCACGGTTGGTTGCGGCGATAAGGCGAAAATCGACGCCGATATCATTCGTTCCCCCTAGCCGTCGAATGGTGCGCTCTTGAATCACCCGCAGTAGCTTGGCTTGCAGGGGCAGATCCAAGTCGCCGATTTCGTCGAGGAATAAAGTCCCGCCTTCCGCCTTTTCGAGCAGTCCGATCTTTCGCTGGACGGCCCCGGTGAACGCCCCTCGTTCAAAGCCGAATAGTTCGCTTTCGAACAGTTCTCGCGGGAGGGCGGTGCAGTTCACGCCGATAAAGGGGCCTGCCGCCCTCGCCCCATTATGATGCAGGACACGAGCAAGATATTCTTTCCCCGTGCCTGTCTCGCCCAGGAGCAGCACCGAGGACTTCGGATTCGCGGCGACATCTCGGACTTGGGACAGAATCTGTTGCATGGCTGGACTATGGGCTTCCAGGCTGGATAGCGCATATTGACTGCCATGGTGCTCCGTCTCTACGGCAAGACGGCGGCGGAGGCTTAAGAGATCGATCGCACGATCGAGTACTGGTTCGATTGCGTCCAGATCGACGGTTTTGATGAGGAAATCATAGGCGCCGAGTTTCATGGTATCGACCGCGTCTTGCACCGTGCCATAGGCCGTGAGCAGGATGACCAGAGTGTGGGGGGCCAGCGGACGAAGCTTTCTGAGGGTATCCAGGCCACTGAGCCCCGGCATCTTGAGGTCGAGAAGGATCAGGTCTGGAATCTCTTGGGGCAGCGCGGCCAGCAGCGCGTCGCCCGACTCGAATCCGACAACCCGATGCTGCTTTCTCGTCAGTCGTTTGATGATCGCATTGCGAATAGCCGGTTCATCATCGGTCACAAAGATGGTCAGTTGCATACGTTATCCCTCGACGAATTGAAATTCTTGGCGGAGCGGGAGCCAGATGCTGACGCTCGTCCCTTTCCCGACTTCGCTGGTGATCTGGATGTCTCCCCCATGGCTCTCGATGATATTCCGGCAGATCGCGAGTCCCAATCCCGTGCCGTGCCTCTTCCCTCTGGTGAAAAATGGCTCAAACACGTGCGTGAGCGCTTCACCGGGAATCCCAACCCCATGATCCGTTATCCGAACCACGATGCCTGCTTGCTGGTCGCGTGGGAGGTCGAAGGCGGTCACGTCAATGGCGGTTCCATCCTGGGAGGCGTCAATCGCATTCTGAAAGACGTTCAAGAGCACTTGTTTGATTTGGTCGCGATCGGCCTGGAGCCTGGCCAGGGTGGGCGGGAGCACGCGCGCGACTGTCAGGTGTTTGGCGGTGAGGGTCGAATCGAGTAATTTGATGACTTCGTCGAGCAGGTCATTCAAGGGGCAGAGCTCCGGTGCGAGTTCCCGCGGACGAGCATAATCGACGATCTGATTGACGATGCGATCCAGCCGTTTGGTTTCTTTTAAAATCATTTCGAGATCGGCATGCCGCGGGTCCGATACGTCAAATTCATCCAGGAGGAGAAACGCGTTGGCCCCGATCCCCACCAGCGGGTTCCTGATTTCATGGGCAATTCCGGCCGCCACCTGGCCCAGTGTGGCTAGTCGCTCGGCGCGACTGAGGCGGGTCTGCATCTGATCCAGCGCCGTGATGTCGATATTGAATCCGATATAAACGGGCGTGTGGGTCGTCCCTCGCTCGATGGGAATCCGGCGACTCAATACCTTCCGCACCGAGCCGTTCTCATGAAGAAAGCGAAAGACCGTCTCGTAGGGGAGGACGGTCTCCACCGCTTGAGCAAACTCGGACAGGACCCGTTCGCGATCTTCCGGATGAATCCATTGGCGAAACGTATCCGGGTCGGTGACGTGATCCGGGTCAAGTCCCGCGAGGGTTTGGTTATAGCGGTTGCTGAAGGTGATTTTTGTGCCGCTGGTCGTGAAAATTCCGAAGGGGGCGTTGTCCACTAGCCCGCGGTATTTCGACTCCGATGCGGAGAGATTATCATTGAGCACGCGGAGCGCCGCTTCCGAACGCTCGACCTGTTCGAGATGACTCTGGATTTGCACCCCCATCTGGTGCATCACCCTCGTTAGGTAGCCGATCTCGTCTTTTCGCTCAAGGGCGGGGATGCTGGAGAGAGCCCATGTCGGCGAGGATCCGACTGCTTTGGCCAAACTGACTAACGGGCCGGCGATCGAGCGGGCAATCAGGTAGAGCATGGAGGCCACGAGCCCCAGGGTGAGAATCCCCCCGACTAATATCACCATGAGTGTGGTGGTTCGGTCTTGACTCAGTTGACCAAGCCTCGTCACCACCCGTTGCTGTTCGGACTGGTCGAACGTCACCATTAATGTGCGAATCCTGACCATGATCGTTCGGCCGCGGCCGTCTTCGATATAGTGGAGCGCTTTTTCACGGTGCCCTGTCTTTGCCGCTTCGATGAGGTCGACTTTCTCGATGATGAGCTGCTTTACCAGCGATTGGACTTCCATGAAAATAGGTCGGTGGGGGGCGTCATCAGAGACCAGCCTGGCCAGTTCCTCTCCCACGGAAAAAATGCCTTCTTGTGCCGTGCGAAATGGGCGCAGGTAGGGGCTCTGAAGTGTCAAGACATAGCCGCGAAAACTCGTTTCAAGATCGACGATCAGCCGCATGTACTGGGCGGCTGACTTCTGCGTCAGGTATAAACGGCTGAGTTGCTCTTCATCTTGCTCGACCGTTTGGACGCTCTCGTATGTGACGACGCTGAGCAGAATGAGGGCAGCTAGTGGGATGACGGAGACCAGCAGCAGTTTTCGCTCGATCGGGAGATTGTTGAAGAGGCGGATCAGGTACTCCCGCATAATCGCTCCAGGGTGGTCAGCGTATCCTAAGATCGAGACGCGGGATTGTCAAAAAGATGAATTCCTGCCGGACCGGCATGCAGAGCGGCTGTCCTATGCGACCGTCGCCGGGGCAGTCGCTTCCCGTAATTCCCATGGAAGGTCCCCGGCTGTCAGAATTTTCCCTTTGCATGCCATCATCGCTCGCTCAATGACGTTCTGCAGTTCTCGTACATTGCCAGGGAAGGGGTAGCGTTCCAGAATGGCGATGGCGGCTGGATCGATCTCAATCAGTTCCTTGCCGAGCTCCATGCCGGATTTTGCCATGAACCGTTTGCTGAGAGGCGCAATGTCTTCAACGCCGTTCCGGAGCGGGGGGACGAGACAGGCCATGGTATTGAGACGGAAGTAGAGATCATCCCGAAAGCGTCCTGCCGCCACCTCCTGCTTGAGGTCGCGGTGTGACGCGACAAGGATACGGAAATCCCCGCTTATGTCTTCAGTGCCTCCGACACGACGGAAGGATCGATCCTGCAGCACCCGCAAGAGCTTCGCCTGCATGGCTAGATCGAGATCGCCAATTTCGTCGATAAATAACGTGCCGGTTTCGGCCTGTTCGAGCAAGCCGAGTTTCCGTTGTTCCGCTCCAGCGAAGGCCCCACGTTCATATCCGAATAGCTCACGCTCAAACAGGTCTGGCGCAAGGGCCGTGCAATTAATCTTCACGAATGGACCGGTGGCACGGGCACTATTATGGTGAATGACGTGAGCCAGAAATTCTTTGCCTGCCCCAATTTCCCCCATGAGGAGGACGGTCGCCTTGGGGTTTTGCGCCGCTTCTCGTATCTGCGTGAGGAGATATTTCCTCGACACGCTGTTCGCGACGAGCCCGTCTAACTTGTATTGATCCGCCTCATGCTCGATGGCATAGGCCACGCGGCGGCGCAGCATCAAGCCCTCTAATGCCCGGTTCACGACTGGCTCCACTCCTTCGAGGTCCACGGTCTTGATGAGGAAATCATAAGCCCCCAGCTTCATGGACTCGACCGCTTCTTCGACGGTTCCATAGGCGGTCAGGATGATCACCACCGCATCCCGCGCTTTCGTGCGAAGCGCTTCCAGAGTTTCGACTCCTCTCATGCCCGGCATCTTGAGGTCGAGGAGGATGAGGTCAGGAATGTCCTGCTCGACGGCAGCCAATAGTTCATCTCCGGATTGGAAGGCCCGGACTCGATGCTGGCGCTTGGACAGTCGCTTCACCAGCGCGTTGCGCAATGCGGGTTCATCGTCTGTGACAAAGATACTGGCTTGCATAGGGGGTCCTCCTGTAATGACCTGGATCTATTGAATGGCCGTCCATGCGGCTGCGTTCTTAAGTGTTATTTATCCGACCGGGAGGCTCCGTGAATCAGCCGAAACCGCATCGAAGATTTTGTGAGCGTCTGTGCCAGGCATGTTCACTTATCCCTGGCGTAAACGCTGTGGCCGTTAGGTAAATGCCATAAGGCTGTGTGGCGGATTTACGCGGTAGGCTAACACATGGTCAGAGAACGAGCGAAAATGATCCATGCCCACGATGGCGCAGGTATGGCCGGCCGCGATGCATTGATCCTGAAAATGGTGCAAATACTCCATTGATGTGTGGTCGATCACCTGTCCCGCCAAGATGATCAAGAAGTTGGCTTTGGAGTGTGCGGGAACGACGAGGGTCTCGTTAAGCGCCTTATCGAGTTTCATCAGATTCATACAGGTGACCGATGAGAGGTAGATTTTATAGGGGTTCTTCATCTCTCCGACCGTACCCCGTATCGCGCTGGTCGGCACAGTCATCACACTGTACTGCGCACGAGAGCCGCGGCCGTCTCCGATTCGGATGACGGGATTGCTGAACAACTCGACGAGCGCAGCCGACAGTCGCCTGGTGAATCGTGTGAGAAACGATGCTTCGGTTGGGGCTTCCTGGGCTGAAGCCCGTATGAGGTCAAGGCAGAGCACAATGATCTTTGTGAGCGTGCCAAGCGCCACGCCTTCCAGCAGGTCCGAGGTGTACAAGGTGACCGCGACGGTGACCACCGCGATCAATAGCTGTTCTTTACCGACTTCGAGGATCTTCCAGAAGATCCTGGGCGCACAGAGTTGCCATCCGACCCAGATGAGCAACGCCGCCAGGACTGTGAGGGGAATCAGATTGATGAGCTTTGTGCCGAACCACAAGATGAGTGCGAGGCAGCAGGCATAGTAAAAGTTGGCCCAGAGGGTTCGTCCCCCGGCCATGATATTGGTCGTGCTTTTCACGCCGCCTGGGATAATCGTCAAGCCGCCGGCCAGGCTGGAGAGGATGTTGGAGATGCCCATGGCCCGCAAGGTCACGTTAGGATCAGATTTCCGATGAAAGGGATCGATCTTATCGACCGCGGCGATCGTGGCCAACGACTCGGTGCCATCGATGAGGGTGAGCGTGACGATCGTGACGAGAAACGCCATCCACAAGTCGTGACTCTGCCAGGCTTCAGCAAAGTGAGGGAAGTGAATGCCATGTTGAAAAATATCGAGGGGCACATGGACCAGGTACTCTTGCGGGAGTTGCAGTATCCAGCTGGCTAGGCCGCCCAGGCTGACGACCAGGAGGGGGGCCGGGATGAGCCCGGCCCACCGTTCTGTTCTGCTGGACAGAAAAAAGAGGAGAGCCAGGGACAGACCTCCGACGAGGAAGATCGCCGGATTCATCTCATAGATATCGTGGGGAATTGCCAGGATGGCCGCTGGAATGGATTTCACGGGCGGTAACTGGTCGCCCAAGAGTTGCGGGATTTGTTTGATGATGATCAGCATGCCAATCGCGCTCAACATTCCTTCAACCACCGAGATGGGGAAATAGAGGGCGAATTTCCCAGCGCGAAAGAGACTCAACAGCACCTGGACGATGCCGGTCAGACAAATCGCCACCAGCAAGAGCGGATACCCTACCGCTAAGTCTCCATGGCCGAGCGCAATCATGCCGGCCAGCAGCGCAGGAGCCAGGCCGGCGGCCGGCCCGCTGATCGTCACATAGGCGCCACCGAGGAAGGGGAAGATCAACCCGGCGATGATCGCCGAGATCACACCGGTGATGGGTGGTGCACCGGAGGCCACGGCGATACCCAGCGAGAGGGGAAGCCCAATGAGTGCTACCTGCAGCCCGGCTAGCAGGTCGTAGCGCCAATGCTTCAGCCCGCGTATTCCATTCTGCGGTTTATCTATTGCGAGGGGCAGGGGAGGCTGTGGCGGCATGCGGTTTCTCCAGGGCGGCCGGTTTCTATCGGCCATTGAGTATGAATAATGCTTGGTAGGGCAGGCTGGATGAGAAGAACCAGCCGATGAGTATCAGCGCGAACGTAAGGAGGGACACCATGATCGCCATCTTGATGGTCCTGCTTAGCAAATCGGTCGTCTCTGCCAGGACTGTCCGCAGTAACGGCTGCATGGTCATCTCCGTATTCTGTCGTTCAGGATTGTCCGCTCATTTTGTGTGGTTTCGCCACGGCACTGATAGTTCTGTGCACAACTGATGCCCTCTGGAGCATCTCGTTGTCGCGAGTCCTCCAGAGTGGGAATTGCGAAAATCCCTCGATAATCCGTGCGGTTTTTGAAGCTGACGGATTGCCAGGGAGATGAGAAGAAAGGAGTAAGCATGGGATGAGCGATACCGCACAGGGGGCAGGGTGCGAAGTCGCTCTACTGGCGGAGATGAAGGGGGAACAGTCAGGTGCGGGGTGAGTCGTGAAGAAGGAAGCGGGGTTCGGTCGGCTCAGTTTTTGTTCAAGCCTGTGCCTCCCCTCAATTCTTGGAGTGCATTGAGGATCTCAGCGGGACGTGGCGGGCAGCCGGGAATACGAATATCGACTGGAATGTGGCGCTCCACCGGACCAGTCACGGCGTAGCTTCCTTTAAAGACTCCACAGTTGATGGCACAGTCGCCGAGCGCAATGACAATTTTCGGGTCAGGTGTTTGTTGGTAGACGTCTTTCAATGCCTGTTCCATGTTGATGGTGACCGGCCCGGTCACGACCAAGGCGTCCGCATGGCGCGGCGACGCGGCGATGTGAACGCCGAATCGCTCGATGTCATAGACCGGGTTTGCCAGCGCATTCATTTCCATCTCACAGGCATTGCACGAGCCTGTATCCACTGCGCGAAAGGCCAGGGAGGAACGGAACGGTGTGGCCTTGTCTTTCGCTTCCGATGTCGGAGCCTCCGACAACGGCGCGGCTGCGGGATGCTGACCTGTTACCACTCCCGTTTTCAGACTTTTCTTTAAAATGCGAAACATGGTTCCTCCTCGGCCTTCAGTCTTCAGATTTTGCCTTCAGCTGAGAGCTGACCGCTGATGGCTGATTGCTTCCTGTATTTACAGATCATTTCCTGCATACGACAGACTGAAGCTCTTATTAATGAGCGGAAAGTCCGGAATGATATTCCCCAGCACCGCCCATTGGATTG
>CAYHQK010000019.1:0-25558 GCA_964358535.1 uncultured Nitrospira sp.
TTGCATCTCTCGGTCTTCTCCAACCACCTGCGCTGGAATGACGACGGCCGTCCGACCCTCAGTTTCCCCTTCGCGGAAAAAACATGTGACAGCGGCGCAGGCACCTGCAAATGTTCGCTGACCCGTCCAACAGACCCCCGATCAGCGCGCGCGGTCTATATCGGAGACGGCCGCTCCGATCAATGTGTCTCAGGCAAAATGCAAACCGTCTTTGCCAAGGGCTCGCTCCGTGATTGGTGCGGGCGAACCGGCATCCCCTGCATCCCATTCGACACGCTGGCCGAAGTGGCCGAACGTCTTTTCCCACAGGAGGCCCGCATCGCATGAAACCTCTCCCAATGGTCCATCTCAGTGAAGAATCGCTCCGTGAAAAAGAAGCGAAATACTGCTCACATGGGGACACCGTTCATTACTCGCCCGTGCCGAAATTTTTCCAGAACTGCGAGGGGAGCTTCCTCTACGACCGAGAGGAGAAGCCCTATCTCGATCTCCAAATGTGGTACTCAGCGGTCAATTTCGGCTACCGCAACCAGAGCATTATCGATGCTCTGAAGGCCCAATTGGATCGCCTCCCGCAACTCGCCTGCCAATATCTCCATGAAGAAAAAGTGCTGGTGGCTGAAAAGCTGGCCCTGGAATGTCTGCGGGCCTTCGGCCTGGAGGGACGGATCCAGTTCAACGTGGGGGGCGCGCAGGCCATCGAAGACTCCATGAAGCTCGTGCGGAATGCCACAGGCAAGAGCCTCTTCATGGCCTTCATGGGCGGCTATCACGGACGCACCTTGGGCGCATCGGAAATCACGTCGAGCTATCGGTATCGCCGCCGGTTCGGCCACTTCTCCAATCGCGCGCATTTCGTGCCCTTCCCCTACTGTTACCGCTGCCCCTACGGGAAGAAGCTGGATTCCTGCGACTACTACTGCGTCAACCAGGTCGAGCGGCTCTTCGAGACCGAGTACAACTCCTTCTGGGATGCCAAGGCCAATGAGCCGGAGTTCGTGGCCTTCTATGTGGAGCCGGTGCAAGCCACGGGCGGCTACATCATTCCGCCACCGGAATATTTCTCGAAGCTGCAGAAGATTCTGAGGGAACGCAAGATCCTCCTGGTCGACGATGAAATCCAGATGGGATTTTTCCGCACCGGCAAGTTCTGGGCGCTCGAAAACTTCGGGGTCCAGCCGGACATCGTCGTTTTCGGCAAGGCCATGACGAACGGGTTAAATCCCATCTCCGGCCTCTGGGCGACCGAGGCCCTCATTTCACCGACGAAGTTTCCGCCCGGCTCCACCCATTCAACCTTTGCGTCAAATCCGCTCGGGACCGCCGCGACGCTCGCGACCCTCTTGTGGATCGAGAAGCAACAGTACGAGAAGAAAGTCATGGAATCCGGCGCCTACTTTCTGCGGCAGCTTGAAGCGCTGAAAAAACGTCATGTGACGATCGGCGATGTCTCAGGCTTGGGCTTAGCCCTTCGCATTGAAGTCACGAAACCGGATCGCTTTACCCCGGATCGGGCCCTTGCCGACAAGATCTTCGAAGCAGGGTTGGCCGGCGGCCTGCCTTCATCGCGCGGGCCGATGGGCTTGGTGCTGGACATCGGCGGACATTATAAAAATGTCTTTACGCTGGCGCCGTCATTGGACATCACCACCGCCGAGATGGATCTTGGCATCGAACTCCTGGACTATTTGTTTACCACCTGCAAGGACGGCAAATGACCACAAAGACCTTCAAGGGCCCTGACCGGCTCTCCGAGATGGTGGATCGCCAGCCGACGGATATCGTCCTCCAGAACGGCAGGCACTCCCTCGTCTATTTGATCCATGGCATTACCGGCACACCGGTCGAGATGCGCTATCTGGCTCGGGGGCTGGCTCGGCGCGGCGGAGATGTCTACGCCACAACCCTGCCGGGCCATTGCACCAGCCTGCGCGACCTTGTCAGGGCCAACGAGCAACAGTGGCGCGACCACATCGCCGCACAATTGACCTACGCGCGGACGCGCTATGAGCATGTCTATGTGGCGGGGTTGAGCGCCGGATCGCTGCTCTCGCTCGAAGCCTCAACCATGGTGCCGGTGGATGGAGTCGGTGTCATGTCCCCCACCTTCTTCTATGACGGGTGGAATACCCCCTGGAGCCATGCCATCCTGCCGATGGCGCTCAAACTGGTGCCTGAGTGCCTGCAGCATCTCTTGTTCCACCTGGATGGCCCGCCCTACGGCGTGAAAGACACCATGATTCAGGCGCATATTCGCGCCTCCTACAATCCAACTGCGGTCTTTCAGGAATGGGTCAATTTGTGGTGGAAGGGATACGGGAGCGAGGCGGCAGAAAACTGGACAGAACCGCCATCGGCCGCATCGAAGGGCTATCCCCTCTTCCCCCTCAGGACCTTGACGGAAATCGATCGGCTCATGAAGCGCGTCAAAGGGAACTTAGCGAAGGTGTCGGCTCCGACGGTCATCCTGCAAGCGAGCGATGACGATATGACGGGACCCCGCAACGCGCAGTTCGTCCATGACGAAATCGCCTCGCTGCACAAACAAATCGTTCTGTTGGACGATTGCTACCATGTCATCACGGTCGACCGGCAGCGCCAGGCTGTGGTCAATCACCTGGCTGAATTCTTCAAATTGAGCGCCCGCGCCAAGCATGGAGCCGAGGAGCAGAGCCAGAGAGAACCGGTCGCAAGTTGACGCGCTAACCATCAACCGAACCCGCTAGAGTCACAGGCACTGTCCGCTACCTGCCGCACGACAAACAACGCTGCATCACTGGACAGCTTTAAAAAGGATAATCGAGCCCGACGAACACGTTGGCCCCATCCCGCCCATAGGCCACGTCCGCCCGGCCGACGATAGTTGGTTTGACCAACAGGCGAAAACCAACGCCAGGATTGAATTGGAGATTCTTGGTAAAGAGATCCTCGGCCCTCACAGTACTTTGTCCGACTCGTCCGATGTCGAGAAACGGGGCGACTTCCAGGTGGGTATTGAGGTCGAAGAACCTTTCACTGAGCACGGTCATTCGCTCTTCTAGATTCACAAGGGCAGCCCAGTTGCCGATGTACCGGCCGCGTCCGAACGCGCGAAGGGTATCCTCGCCGCCCAGTGTCGCTTGCTCATAAAAGGGTACGCCGTTTTTTGTGCCCCTTTGTTCTGTGTGTCCAAACACCCCAGAAAGCATCATCCGTGACACGAAGACCATGCGGTCCGATGAATGGGGTATAAAGTGACGAGCATCAAGGACGGTGCGCCCCCACTGGTTTGCTCCACGTTCTTCCACGTTCTGATTAAACTCGGCCAACACATTCACATAGGTGCCCTTGGCCGTCATCAGCTGGCTATCTCTCGTGTCATAACGGAGCGTCAACCCATGGCCCAATATTTGAGCTCCCTGGACACCCGGGATCTCAGGGTGTATCTGTGCTGTGTGTGGAAGCGAACCAATGATTCCGTCATCCACCCGCACGTTGCGATACCGCTCAATCCACATCAGTGCGAGATCCTGCGTAAGCTTGATGCCGGCGGTCAGTTTGACGAGGAATTCGCGAGACGTATAGTTGGTTTCCTGCGCCTCGGTCGTTCGACTCCCGAAGCCAAAGAATCGGGCGAAGGGGTTTTTAAATGCGCTGACATCGGCAGCGAAAATAAATCGCCCGCCTCCTGCGCTCAGATTTTTGTACCCCAAATCGACCCCCTGATCGAGCTTTTGGCCAGCCCAGACCAGCGCATGGTACTGCTCGGTATCGGAGGGGTAGCCGAAGTAGTTCAGTGACCCGTAATGTCCGACATTTTTATTGTACAGGTACTGCGGCGCCAACATTTCCTTGACGTCCCCCGTGGAATCAGCCTTGAGAATGGGCATGATGCCGCCAGCCCAGGACCCTTCATTTTGATTCGTGCCGAAGGCCGGCAGCGGGATGATCGTATAGTCTGGCTTCGCGGGCAGAGACTTCAGCACGTGTTCCGTCGGATGGCTCGAATCATCTACAAGATCCTTCGCCGGAACTCCCCTCTCATCCTCTTCCTCCTGAGTCGAGGCAATAGATTGCTGCTCGTTCGAAGGGCCATAGACCTCCTCCGCATCGACAGGGATCGGTGCAACAAGCAGAGCTTGTATAGCAAGAATTCCGACCCAAGAGATCAGCACGATATCATCCGGCACCATCTCATGGATGGCACTCCTCGGATGATCCTGACGGGGAGAATCTTATGGGGACAAACAGCAGAAGCGAAACACATCATGGCAGCGACATGAGAGTTACGACTACACTCAGATTACACGCGTTGACTAGCCTTGAACAAAGCCGAGCCAGCGGCTCAGCTTAACCCAACTAATACCACGCCGCCAAGAATAAAGCCCAAACCGATCCATCGCTCCAGACTGACCTGCTCTTGCAGCCAGATCTTTGACAACATGGCCACAAAGACGAACCCGATGCTGCTAGCCGGAAAGGCGATGCTGATATCGAGGAGACGGATTGCCATCGTCCAGAGAACCGCCTGGGCGACGAGGCAGAGGATCCCCAGCGCGACGGCTCGATTGCGCCAAAGTCCGCGAAACGGACCCCATTTGCTCGTGTCCGCATGGGCGCTCTCCGCACCCTGCTTGAACGCGAGTTGCCCGACCGCTTCGAAGAGGACGGCCAGCGTCACGAGGGTGACACCCATCACGCGAAGGCTCATCGAGACACCTCAGACATCGATGGTTCCTCGTCCTGAACTGAAGCGAGCCCGGCAGTTCGTACGTTCGTGCGGCTGATGACCCAGACGCCGACCATGATCATGGCCAGGCCAGCCATCCGCAATAGGGACAGTTGGTCTTGAAACAACACCACCGACGCGCCACTGACTGTGACATAGCTCAGGGCCGTGACCGGTTGCGCATAACTGAGATCGGCATGAGCCAGGACGATCATCCAATTGAAGAACTGCATGCAGAATACGATCAACGCGACATGGAACAACGGCTCCTGGAGGATTGCGGCGACGCTCTGCCAGAGACCGACTGTCTCAGGAACCTGCTCAATGGCGAACTTCCAGCAGAGCTGCACGACCGTATCCAGGGCAATCGCCAGGGTCAGCGTCAGCCAGACAAGCTGTCGCCGACTCAGCAGCGTAGATTTCAAAGTAACTGGTTGGGTCATAGCAGCGAGGCATCCGCAGGATCGGGAGAAGACTCAACGGCTGGATCTGACAGGGAGTCGTCAGGGCGAAACATTCTAGAAGCACCAAGAGAGGTTTTCTTTGCCGCAAGGCCGAGCAAAGGCCAAGAAGGGATCATCTCCAGATCGCAGAGGCCAGCGTATAGCCAAGCCAGACCGCGCCAAGCCCCAGCAATACTTGCGCGCCGACATTCAGCAAGGCAAGCGCCGCCTCTCCTTCCCGGATCAGATTCATCGTTTCATTGCCGAAAGCCGAGAAGGTCGTAAACCCGCCGAGAATGCCGACAATCAAAAAGGCTTGCGTGTCGGCGCCGATGAGCGCGCTGCCGACACAAAGCCTGGACAGGAATCCGATACAGAGACAGCCCAGCACATTCACCGCCAGCGTCCCGTAGGGAAACACGGTGCTCTGACTGAGCGCTTGCGCAAAGCCGCTCGCGAGGTAGCGAAGGATAGAGCCGATGAACCCACCGGCCCCGATTAGCAAAAGTTTGATCATCGTGTGAAGCTACAGCCGACGTTCCCTATCGCCGAAGTGTATACCAAACCTCGTCAAAATCGCACCTGGATTTACCTCCTAGTGCACAGATCCGGCGCATCAGGCAACGTTTTCTCTGCCTGCGAGGTTCCGTTCTTTCTACTTACAGTTTTTCTGGTGTCGCAGCCGGCTCGCCGGAGAGTTTTTTGTGGAGATGTTTCCGGCTGAAGCTCGTAATGAAGAACGCCAGACCGACCGCAAGTGGCACAAACAAGGCGGCAGCAATCTCCGCGTGACGAAGCCACCCCATCTCGTGGAGCCCCTTAAAGACATAGCCGGCCAGCCCGCTGAGATAGTAGGCGATCACAATGACCGAGAGGCCTTCGACCGTATGCTGGAGGATCGCCTGACTCTTCGTCGTCTTGTCAACGCTGCTGAGGAGCGTCAGATTCTGGGATTGCAGCATGAGATCGACGCGGGCGCGAATGATGGAAATAATCCCTTCAAACCCGCTGCGGAGGGTGTCAATTCGCTTCAGGAGCTGCTGATAGCCCTCCGCCACCCCGGTAATCCCGCTGAAGACAAAGTCGGACATCGGACGGTACAGAGGAAGCGGCCGTTCGTTGAGCGACGCCAGCGTCCGCTGCACGATCTTGTCGTAGGGCAGCGAGGAGGACAGTTCGAAGTGCAACCGGCCTGACAGCCGAGTGGTCTTCAACAGGTCTTGCGTCAGCCCGTTGAGCCAACGCTGCAGCGTCTGGGAGTCGGCATGGCCGATATGTTCGGTGATGATTTCACGCTGCTTCAGGTGCACCTGTTCGAACTTGTAGGCCTGATCGATCGCAGCCGAGAACAACGGTTTCTGCATCAGCAACAAGTGGTAGTAGGTTTCGATCCGGACAATGGCATCGACGATATCCTTCAAGTGAGACCGGCTGGCCCGAACCGACCCCACGCTGACCCAATAGTGCTCCCGTCCATATTCGTCCGGCGTGAAGCTGGTGACGAGCGAAGTCTCCTCATCCAGAATCCTGCTGCCATACATGACCGGGCCCGGGAAATACGGGCGTAGCGCTTCACTGTCCGGCAATGGGTCGGCCATCAGGACGATATCCAGGTGGCAGACTTCTGCACCGAGCGGCGTGATCGGAAACCGATAGTCAGGAAACGTCATCGGGCCAAACACCACTCCCGCAGTCCTGGAGAAATGGATATGCCAAATTTGATAGCTGTAGTATTCCGTATGCGCCTGCCAGATCACGATCAGCCGATCGCCGGCCGCAGCCGTTTTGACACCATAGCCAAACGCCTCCTGCACGACCATCTCCTCCGCGGAAATGGCAAAGGCCTTCAAGAGCGACATGAACTCATCACGGCTCGCCGGCCTCTGCACCGGAGGATCGGTCATGCGAAATGCTTTGTAGTGGACGTGCGCCGGGGCTTGCAGCCACTCGGCCAACGGCATCTGCGGCCGTTCGTGCAGCCTCCGGATAAGCTCGCCGGCATCCGGCTTCGTGATCTCAGGCTTCGACATACAACACCCTGCGTGATGAAAAATGAACCAGCGCCAAACTACTGCCTTGCTACAGCCCTGTCAACCGACCGTCAGCGGAGAGCCTGGAATGGGCCAGCCACGGTGACTATGAATCCATGTGCCTAGATCGCTTCGAGCACACTGACTAAATAGCCGCCCTCAAGAAAGTCTTGATCCTTGGTCTGTGCATAGACATCCAGAATGACCGCCGACGGATAATATTGCGAGGAGCGCAGCTTGAAAAACTTCTGCGGCCTCAGATGAGCCTGCTTCGTATTCAGCGATCCCTCTTCGAACAGCGTCGCCAACAGGTCGAACCGGCCCAACTCATGCCGTTCGGCTTGACTATAATCGACGCGCACGCACAGGCCGCCCTTCCGCAGCAGCGTACGCAGATTCCGCGACACCACCCGGCTCATGAGCAATTGATCGAAGAGCTCCTCGGCTTTCTCCCCCTTCTCCTGTTTCCTGGCTAACAGGCGCGCGAGATCCCGATCTCTCGGGAAGCGCTTCTCAAACTGGCGTCGCTCGCTGGGCACCGACACGATATTGGGAAAGGTAAAGACAATGACGTCCGCCTGCGCGGCGGGAGCAGAGAAGTCCGGCAATTTTGCACAACCAAACTCAATGGCAGCCTGGCGTTTTTTTCGCTTGGAAGCAGCCCAGGTCTCCGCCTCACTCAACATCACCTTCGACCCATCGATACCGAGAAAGTTCCAGGCGGGAAGCGCCTCGACCAGCTGCCTCATGATCAGGCCGGTGCCGCATCCGTAATCGACAAGAAGCCCGCTCTTCTTTTGCGCGCACCTCGCCACATGGTTCGCAATGTTCTTATAGGCCGCCACATGCGCCTTATTTCTCGTCTGATCCACCCACCACTGTCCCACTTTCCGGTTGTAGGCCCCGAGGCCAGCGGCCAGGGTCTTATCGAAATCAATCTTTGACATATTTCTCCAATGGCTATATCCCCTGTCGCGAGGATGAATAGTCTAATCTAAACGTCTACCGCCCTCTGGTTTCCCTACCGTAGGGAGTGCGGCTCAGGAAAATCCTGCCGCTCCTCTGCGCAAGTCGCGTCATTCCTCGATGCTCGGGCTGAACAGGAACCGGCCATAGACCAGGGCAAACAAGAGATAGGCCCCACTCCACGCAACCGCCGCCGCCGTCAGCATCAGGTTCGTCGGAAATGCGGTGGCCGGCCCGACGATCCGCAGCAGCGCGCCCAGGTTGACCAAGAGGTAGATACAGACTGTCAGAGGGCCCGCATGCTTGGGACGCCCCGTATGACCCAGGCTGGCGCGAGTCATCACCGCCAGAGTCATCACACCCACCGCGCCGGTGGTGAGCGCATGCACCGCATCCGCCGGCGACAGGTCCAGCCAGAGAATCACGCTGCCCAATACCAGCAGCGACAACGTCAGCCATCCATACCCCAGATTCAGAATCAGCACCAACGGTTCCCGCCAGGTGAGCCAGCCATACCAGCGCAACAGACGTCCAACATTAAGTAACCCGGCCGACACGAACAACCAGCCCGTCACCATCGCGTGAGGCTGCACAATCCACGCGACAGCGGTAATGACCACGAGCAACACCGACAGGCCATCGAAACGGGAAAAGGAAGCAGGCTGCTCGGCCATCCCCTGCTCAGCCAGAAATTCGCGAGTAAAATTTGGGGTGACTCGTCCACCGATGAGCGCCAGCAGCACCATGACCAACGCCAGCGCCATACGCTCGGGACGATCCGTCGCCGCCCCGCTCAGAGCCGATACATGAAACAAAATATTGGCGCAGGCATAAAGACTGATCAATCCTCCCATCGGCGCATGGGACCAGCTCTTCACTGCGGCAATTTCTCGCCAGACCAGTCCCGCCACCGCCACGAGAAACGCAGCATCAACGGAAGCAGAGAGACCAGGCGTAAGCAACGGAACAGCCATCAGCAGCCTGCCGGCCAGCCACAAGATCGAGAGCAGCATCAGCTCTGTCCCTCTGATCGGGGTACGGTCGGTCCAATTAGGAATCGCCGTGAGCAGGAAACCGGTGATCACAGCCGGCAGAAAGCCAAAGACCATCTCATGCACATGCCAATCCCGCGCCGGATAGAGAAATCCCCATCCACCGACTCCGACAAGCGTCAAAATCCATACAGGGATAGCCAGAGCGGCAAACAACGCTGCACCAAGAAAGAAGGGTCTGAACCCGTACGAAAAGAACGCCGGTCCCTGGTAGGCTGCTCCCTCGTCTGCGTGATCAGTCATATGCACTACCATCCTCGGTCATGCGAACAGTACTGAACCTTGAATGATGAACGCGGAACGCTGAAGTGAGGACTCTGCCCTTCTTCATCGTTCATCGCTCACGGTTCAGCGTTTCCCGGCTGGCGGCCTTTTTCAGCATCCTGTGAGGCTCGGATAGTCGGTATAGCCATTTTCATCTCCCCCATAAAAGGTCTCGACCAGAGGGACATTCAAGGGAGCCTGCTTGGCAAACCGTTCCGGCAAATCAGGATTGGCCAGGAAGAGCCGTCCGAAGGCAATGAGATCGGCATCTCCGCTAGCAAGAGCCGCCGTCGCACCTTCGTAGGTATAGCAGCCACAGGCCATGTAGATGCCGCCAAAGAGATCGCGTAAGCGGCGAAAATCCACCGACTGCCCGGTCGTAACGCCGGACTGATCCATCTCCACCACATGCAGATAGGCCAGCTTGAACGCGCCGAGATGCTTGGCCACATAACCAAATGTCTTGTCGGGATCGGAATCGTGCATGCTGTTGAAGGGATTGACAGGCGAAATCCTGACTCCAACCCGATTCACACCCCAGACCTGCGTGACTGCCTCGACCACTTCCAAGAGCAAACGCGCACGGTTTTCAATCGAGCCACCATAGGCATCGGTGCGATGGTTCGACCCATCGCGCAGGAACTGATCGAGGAGATAGCCATTGGCTGAATGGATTTCGATCCCGTCGAATCCTGCCTCCAGCGCATATCGGGCTCCCTGGCGATACTGGGCCACAATCCCAGGAAGCTCCGTGATGTCGAGGGCTCTGGGCGTGACGAAGGGTTTGAGCCCTTCATAGGTGATCGCGTCGCCATCCGGCTTGATCGCGGAGGGGGCGACAGGAAGAACCCCACCAGGCTGCAGCGAGGGATGCGAGATGCGCCCCGCATGCCAGAGCTGCAAGAAGATGCGCCCGCCCTCTTGGTGTACCGCCTCGGTGATCGCGCGCCAGCCCTTTACTTGTTCAACGGAATGGATGCCTGGCGTATTCGGATAGCCGACCCCTTCCAGACAGACCTGCGTCGCCTCGCTGATGATGAGGCCCGCCGACGCCCGTTGCCGGTAATAGCGCACATTCATTAGTTGCGGCACCTGCCCCTGCCCCGCGCGATTGCGTGTCAAGGGCGCCATCACCATCCGATTGCGCAGCTCATAGGGCCCTAACTGTATCGGCATAAACAGATCGATACCCTGTTTCATACTGTATCCCATTTCATGTGAGAGGTCGCGATATGCGCTCGTCCAGCCATCTGGATTGAGAGCAGGAGAATAACACAGATTGGACGGGGACAGGATGGCAGAACGCGTCGTGACAGGCTGGAACTAAAGCTAGGCAGCGGTCAGCGGAGAAATATGATGAATCGTCCCCTTGATGTTTCGCGCAGCCTCCCATAGATCTACCGCGCGCTGGGCATTCAACCAGAACTCCGGGCTATTGCCGAATAAACGAGGAAGCCGCAATGCCATCTCGGGGCTGATCGCACGCCACTCCCGCAACAACTCATTCACCGTTTGCCGAGACACCCGGATGGACTTGGCAAAGCCAGACACGGTCAAACCATACTCCGGCAAAAAATCATCCCGCAGCATCACACCTGGATGAGTGGGGCGGACCTTACGCTTTCGTTCATTCCTCATGCTCATGGTGCACTTCTCATGAGAGCCCATTTCATGTCACGGCAAACGCTTTCACTCAAGGGATGCCAAGCTATACTCTCTCAATCTCACAATCCCTCCAGCCCTGTACGCTTTCCGATAATACTGTTCATCGGCCGTCACCAATACAGCTCCAGGCTCGCTGAGAGCCACCGCGTGATACAAGGCGTCGAACAAATGCTGATTCAGTGAGGCTGACAGTTCACAGGCCGTCCGATAGATCTCGATACTGGCTGAGACGGGAAACTCAAGGGCATGCAGGAGCGAGACCGCCTGACGAGCGCGTTGAGGATCCAACCGCACCGTGACTGCAGCCACTTCGACAAGCCAGTGTGGCGGCTGAACAACCGAAATACGCGATTCCTTGATGAGCTGCAGAATCTGAAGGGCTTGGAGTGAATGTGATTCCTCAGCACGATCCGAAAAGATCCACTTCACGACGACGCTCGCATCGAGCACCACCGTCGTCACGGCCTTCCAGCCCTCCTGGCCGTTCGAACATCTTTCTCGGTGACAGGTCTCGACCCCTTCCGCAACGCCAATAACTTCTCAACGGCCTTGGCACGCCGATGACGCCGCTGCCGCTCCTCAACCGCCTGCCGCATCAACTCCGTCAACACTGCGCTTTTATTCTGACGACGAAAGGCCTTGTCAAACGCTTCTTTGACATCAAGGGGTACACTAAAATTCACAGTGGCCATCGCAGGACTCCTCTTGTTGATTATTTCAACAATAGGATGCCACTCAACTGTTTTACTGTCAAGATTGAATGTGGCAGCGCCCTCAGCTCCAGCGCCTCCCGAACGGCCCTTTCGGATGGTGGGGCGGCATGATTACTCCCCTTGCTCGCACAACGCGCACGGGCTTGTCTGTCTGGTTGGCTGGTCTTTCTGGTCTGCCTGGTTCTTCTGGATGTATGTTTTGTTCGACCAACCAGAGAAACCAGATAGACGAATAGACCAGATGAACCAGATCTCGTTGGACGCGCGCAGTCAGGGAGTAAACCAGACCGCCCTAGAGGAAGAGTAGAAGAGCCTGCGAGCCTATGCCCGTGACGCTTCACGAGGCTTTATCTCCTGCGACATAACGGCGCATCGTGTCGGTGATCGATGTGTGCGGGAAGAAGAAAAAGCGGTCAGCTTCCGTCAGGCTTATCTCGCGGTAATTTCAGAAAACGGTGACGTCAGCTGCCCCACGCGCCTGCCATACAACGTACTCCAGATCCCGCATCCAAGTTCTCATTCAAGACCCTGCAGGTCATCGCAGTGAAAAAGAGTCGAGAGTCCGACAGCCAAACGGCCCTAGCGCATGCAGATTTCAGCTCTAGTCCGCACATGCATATAGCCAACTAGGCATTCCACTAGGCATCATTGACAAAATGGCCCTAGTGACGTAGTTCACTGTCCAATTGCTTAGACACCTCAGCTATCATCCCTCCGGAAGGAGCCTTGATGATTACAGAACTCTCCGAGTGGTCGCAGTACCTCAGCGCGCCGATCGATCCACAGGCCGTGGAGGACCGTCGGACCCAATGCGACGCCGCCTTTCGTGACCAGCAGGACAATCTGATCAAATGCTATCGCACCTTCAAACCCAAGACGATTGCCTGCATGGGCGCCGGCTGTCTCACCGACATACCAGTTGACGTATTTCTACGCGGCGGCAGTCGCGTCGCGCTCATCGATTGGATTCCTCAAATTACTGAACTTGGGTTTCAACGCGACCTCGTCCGGCGCGATGGCAACAAATATGCGTGCCTGGTGTGCGAAGTGGAGACCTGTCCCGAACAAATTTGCCAAGGATTCGCGAAATCCCAGTCCCGCCGCGGTGGGGCCTGCGACAATTTTCGGCTGAGCAACGACCCCTCTTGCCGATGCGCAGGATACCAGGCTGGCTCTTCGCCTCTGTTTATGACCGCCGAAGTCACGCAGGGACGGGCTGGCCAGTTTGCGCAACGCATGACCGCCGCCACCCTGACCTGTGACACCGCAGCCCAATGTTTCCAGAAGGCGATCGCAGTCTGCCACGACTGTGCCGAAATTCGCGAGGAGCTCCCCCTCCCGACCGGCAGCATCGACCTCGTCACGTCATCGATGGTCGTCTCGCAGTTTGAGTACGAACCCTACGGCTTCGTCTCAAAACTCTTGGCTCGCCGCTATGGGGCAGACGCATTGCTGCACGACACAGCGCTCATTCCTCTGATGGAAACGCTACGAACAAACCTCTTTGAGCTGTTGATGGACGCGCATCTGTCTGAAATCTACCGTGTGGTGAACAAGGAACAGGGCAAGGTCTATTTCTCCGTCGAGCTGTTTTCCTCCCAGCCTCAGCCGGAGAAGGATCAGTACTTCCTCGTCCAAGGAATGCCCCAAGTGCTCGAAAAGCTCCGCACCCTGTTCCTGTTTGATTTCTCGGTCATTCCCCTTCAACGCGCCTACCGACGCACCAAGATGGGAGCCCAATCCTCCATCATCCAGTCCTACGTCCTGACACCCATCCCTGCCAGCCCGTAAAGACAATCCATGATATGTGAGGGGAGGATCGAGCAGTAGTATTCCGGTAGGCTCAACTCGCGGTGACTTCCAAACGACTACGACCCATATCCCGCACGCAGCGCCAGCCTTGCCGGGCATGAGGCGATCTGCTATTGTCTATACAACTGCCATACAATGGAGGCCTGACATGGGCGGGACGAATCTAGTACGAAAAGCGAAGCCGGTCAACGTGCGAGACGCCCAGGCGCAACTCTCGAAGCTGATCCGCTCGAAATCCCCCACGATGGTCCTCTCCCACGGCAAACCGGTATCGTTCCTTGTCCCCTACGAGGACATGCTGAACTTGGTCGACACCCTCAATGAGTTGAAAGACAAGAAACTGCTCGGGGAAATCGAACGGGCACGGATCGAGTATACGCAGGGGAAAGCCGTCCCTGCGGAACGGCTCTTCAAGAAAATGGGGTTCTAGGTGGAATACGACGTTGTCTTCCCGAGCGAACGGGTCGAACGTCTCTTCCAGAAGACATTGGAAAAGATTCCTGCCGACTACAAGACTGCCATCGTCGCCGCCGTCAGATCGCTCAAAAACAATCCCCGGCCTCAAGGCAAGCGCACCAAGAAGCTGGTCGGGGAACTCATCGTGTCCCGATTCACCGCCGAGTATCGGCTGCGAGTCGGCCCCTACCGGGTACTGTACGATATCGACGACCAGCGCAAGAAAGTCGTCCTCCTCAAACTCGCCAAGCGAGACGACCAGACCTACGGCTGAGCAGCCACCAGAAGAAAAGAGCATATGGCTGATGGCGTATGGCTCGAAACGGAGCGGGGTAGCCTGATTACTCCCCTTGCTCGCGCAACGCGCGGTCGCGGACTCCCCTCGTTGGACGCGCGCAGTCAGGGAGAAAACCAGGCCGCCCTTGCCCTACGTCGTCGCCTATGGTAGACACCTCCCATCCTTTTCCCCACCAAACTGAGGCGCTAGCGCATAGGATGCCCCATGAGTTATCTCCCCACAGACAACCTCTATAAGTTTTTTGCAATTGCTGGACTTATCATTGTCGGCTTCTCTGCGTATTACACAGAGACTCTGCTCAGAACGCTACAGGCGGATGGAATCGACATAGCGACTGACCTGGCCGTCGGGAAAGCCGAAATGGAATTCTGGCAATCTCGCGAAAAGAAGCTTGAAAATATAACAAAGAATTCCATCGCACGGCAGCAGAGCCGTCGCAAGCCCGATCCAGATAAACTTGAGTTAACATATTCGACCCAGGAGTTAAAAAGCATCGAAGACGAGACGGAACGGCTTAGACGTGACCTAAGGATAACTGACGCAAAAATTTTAGGGAAACTTCAGAAAGCGGATAAGCTTACCTCCCAGATCAAAGAAATATTCTTTTTTGCAAAGGTGCTGATTGGAATCGGCTTGATACTTACAACTTCCGGCTTCTGCCTTTGGTACTTAAATGTTCAAAAGCCTCTCGATATAAAACTAAAAAATGGTGCCCTCAAAGAGGGCACCCAATCAGATGCTGCAGGGGAGGGCTGATCGCTACCCCTGAGTTTCCCGTTAGTTTCGCGAAGAATAATCATGATCAAAAAACTCGCTCAAGATTTATACGCGGAAAAACCTGATCGCCCGCTGTATCACTACACGTCCTTGGATAGCATACGAGGAATTATTGACACTGGCTCCCTCCGAGCGACCGAAATCCGATACTTCAGTGATGCAGCCGAGATGAAACATGCGGGCAATCAACTGAGTGGTGCGATCTCATTTCTGGAAGGATTTGGCAAATCCAATCCAAGGCTTCTTGATCAACTACGGAAATGGCTATCCCATCGACTCATTTCTGGAGGAATGCTTTACGTGGGATGCTTTACTGCCAATGGCAACCTTCTTAGTCAGTGGCGTAGTTATTGCCCACAGGCCAAGGGCGTCAGTCTCGGGTTCGAAGCAGCAAAGCTCTGCACTTCTACGACCCGTCAGTCATGGCAGGTTGGGAAGTGCATCTACGACACAAGAAAACAGGGGGAAATCGCAGAGACAATCTTGGGCGAGATTGAACGCCTTGCCGAGAAAAGAGGAGAAAATACTGATCCCTCAAAGCGACACCCCTCAAATTCATTTCACGATATTTTCGAGGAAATCGAGGATGACCTCCTCCTGGTGGCCGCCCTTTTAAAACATCCAGCCTTTCATGAAGAAGAAGAGTGGCGTGTAGTCTCCCCAGTAATCACGAACTACGTAACGACGCCCATCGAGTACCGAGAAGGGCCTTCAATGCTGGTCCCCTTCATGAATTTCCGCTTGCCTGAAAAACCTGATGGACGCGTTGACATAGAGCATGTGATTCTTGGACCGACACCAAATCAGGACATCTCGATGGCATCGCTATCGAACTATCTCTCGAAAAGCGGGGCGAGTCCAAGGAGAGGTGTCGCCTATTGCCAGATACCGTATCGCCCTTGGTAAGCAAACTACGGCTGGACGCCATCTCCAATTAGCCAGATAACGGTAGCACGGACCAATCCGGCCAAGCGTCCATCACCGCACGGACATTCTTACTCTTTCCAAGTTCATCGCCCGACCAGGGTATAAGGGTGCGAGGAGGTTTCAACTGCGGCCGTCGAGCGAGGCCCTTCATAGGGTGCGCGCTCCGGGAGCAAGGGATCAGCACGGGTGCCATTCCATCCCATTCACCGTGCGCGTTCCGCGGGCAGGAGGACGACCAGGCTGCCCTTCCCATCACTCTGCTAACGGAACCCCACCGGATACCGCAACACCAGCCCGGCACACGGCAGTTCGGTAGCATCGCATGCGGCCTGTGACGATTGCTGGAACTGCGACTGAAGAAGGGGGATAGCCCTAGGCTGGCTGTTCAAGAAAACGGGCGTGGGTCATATCTCGCTGTGTCACCGGGCGCGCTTGCGACGCCGACAGTGTGGCGATGGCCGCCGTCTCTCCGTGCAGGGTCAGGAACTCCACCTCGAATGCCTCGTCCTTGCCATGGATATGGATGACCGTACCCACATCTCCCGCTTTCAACCCGTCTACAGGCAGGTCGCTCGTCAAGATGACCCGGTCATGTTCCTTGATCATTCTGGCACCTCCAACGGATGAACGATTAATGAGGAAAGGCTACTTTTTACGAAACATTGCGTCAACTCGCCGAAAGGGTGAAACCGCGAGGGGCTCGCCAGTTCCTGTCCTTCCCCGCTTCCATCTGATTGTCCCTCAATAGGGAGTGTCCGGACTGTCCTTCACTGCGCGCATTGAACGCGCACATTCAGATTGTGCGCGTTCAGCGAGCAAGAAGGATGGTCCGGCCGCTCTCTGCTGGTCTTCCCAGCCTCCCCATTCGCCTCTTCAGAGGGTGCCTGCTTGGTCTCCCACTGCGCGCGTCCAACGAGGGGAGTCCACGACCGCGCGTTGCGCGAGCACAGGAGACCGACAGGCTACCCGTAGTTTTCTGCCTTGCCAGGTGTTAAAACATACCTTCATCTGTGCCTAGCTGAGGAGAAGGGCCGTCTATGTCTTTGCCGATCGAAAAGTCGTCGTCGTCGTCCGATGAATTAGCGCGAGAAGTCGCGCGGCGACGCACCTTTGCCATTATTTCGCACCCGGACGCAGGAAAAACCACCCTGACCGAGAAGCTCCTCCTCTACGCCGGCGCAGTCCACCTGGCCGGAGCCGTGCATGCCAGATCGAATCAGCGCGCCTCGAAATCGGACTGGATGGAGCTGGAACAGGCGCGCGGCATTTCCATCACCTCCACCGCCTTGCAGTTCGATTACGAGGGAGTGCGGGTCAACCTGCTCGACACACCGGGCCACCAAGACTTCAGCGAAGACACCTACCGCACCCTCATGGCCGTCGATAGCGCGGTCATGGTGCTGGACAGCGCCAAGGGCATCGAGCCCCAGACCAAGAAACTCTTTGCCGTCTGCCGCAAACGCAACATCCCTATCATGACCTTCATCAATAAGATGGACCAGCCGGGACGCCATCCCTTCGAACTGCTCGAAGAGATCGAGCAGACCCTGGGCATGACGGCGGTCCCCTTCAATTGGCCCATCGGGGAAGGGTCCGGCTTTCTCGGGCTCTATGATCTTCAAGATCCTCAAGTTCTCTTCTTCCAACGGACGGCTCATAACCAGAAACGGGCCCCGATGCGAGTCGAGACCTTCCCCCATCCGAGCCTGGCCGAAACCCTGGGAGAGGCCTATGGTCCGCTGCAAGAAGAAATCGCCCTGCTGACCGGCGCCGGCGCCAAGTTCGATCGCGACCGTTTTCTCGCTGGCCAACTCACGCCGGTCTTCTTCGGAAGCGCCCTGACGAACTTCGGCGTCGAACCCTTCCTGAACGGGTTCCTCCGGCTCGCTCCCCCACCAGGCCCTCGCATGAGTTCCAAGGGACCGGTACAGCCGACGGACGAGCAGTTCTCTGGATTCGTGTTCAAGATTCAGGCGAATATGGACCCACAACATCGCGATAGAATGGCGTTTCTCCGTATCGTGTCCGGTCGATTCGAGAAGGACATGATGGTCCATCACGCGAGGCTGGACCGGAAGATCCGCATGACGAGACCGCATCGGCTCTTCGGCCGCGACAGGGAGACCATCGATGAAGCCTACCCTGGCGATGTCGTGGGGCTGGTGAATCCTGGCCTCTTTGCCATCGGCGATACCCTCTGCTCCGGCAGTCCCCTAGCCTTCGATGCGATTCCGCTCTTTCCCCCCGAATGTTTCGGTGTGCTCCGCAGCCAGGACCTCACGAAGCAGAAGCAGTTCCAGAAGGGACTTCAGCAGCTCGAAGAAGAAGGGGTCATGCAGGTCTTCTATTCACCGGATCATGTGCGCCGGGAGCCGGTCCTCGCCGCAGTCGGAGAACTCCAATTCGATGTCGTCGCCTCACGCCTCGAAAGCGAGTACGGGGTCAAGGCCACGGTCGAACGGATGCCCTTTGCCCTGGCCCGCTGGGTCACGGGCGAGCCGGACGCGATCGCCCGCATCTACTGGCCGCAGGACACCAGACGGCTCGTGGACAAGGATGGCAGGATGGTGATGCTCTTCGGCTCAGAACGGCTTCTCGCCTACTGCATGAAGGAATATGCGTCGCTCAAGTTTCAGTTGCGGGAAGAAATCGGAAAGATAGAAGCCTGACAAGCCTTCCCCGTTGCATGGTGCCGCGCGCAAGGGCGACTGCATCCAGCTAGGAGGCCCTCAGCCTCTGCAAGAAACGGCTCATGACCTGTTCTCCCGGGTCCGGCTGTTGGTTGCACATGTCCTTCGGAAGCACCACCATAAAGGGCTCTCGGATGGGAGAGGATTTGGTGAGGCTCTGGAGGCGGATTCTCATAGGCTGATTGACTTCTTGCCCCTTGGACGCCAGCAGCTCGCCTTGGCCGGAGTGAATGTCCTCTACCAAAATCATGCCATTCCGAAGGTCGGCGACCCCGACCGGCTTGACTTCAAATTTCGCATTCTCGCTCACGGTGGCGATCAGCGAGTCAAGGACCTTTGGATCGTATTGGTCCTTCCGTCCTTTCAGCTGTGCTATCGCTTCTGTCTGCGACTTGCCTGCCGAAAGTAGCGCATCGAAATCCAATGCGACTTTCAGAATTCTGGCTCCTATCGGAATGCCGTCGCCGATGTGAGGGTCGTCTGAGGCGCTGGGGCCTCCGTACGGCTTGTCCTGCAGCCGGATGATCTCTGCAACGGGCTTCATACGGGGAATGGCGGCGACCAGATCAGCGCCCATGAAGGGATGCTGCTTATACAGCTGTATCTCTTTTTCATCCAACTTGTCACCGCGGTACACCTTGTCCAACACGATCTCCGGGAGAATCACACACCCGAGTTGCGACAGCATCGCAGCAGTCGTCGTCAGCCATGGATCAGGGAGCTGCAGCTGCTCCACAATCGATTGAACGGATCGCGTAATGCGCGAGGAGCGCCCGAATGCTTCAGGATTCGCAAACGACAGCATGTCGCAGAGCACCCGGATACTGCCGCTCAAGGTCTTTTCAAGGAGCTCCTGCTCTGCCGTGATCAGCTTGTACTGGTGGAGGGCAGCGGTAAGGGTGCTCGTCAACACCTCCGGGAGGCAGGGTTTGGTCAGAAACCGGAAGATCTGTCCCTGATTGATCGCCTGAATGGCGGAATCAAGATCGGCGTTGCCGGTCAACAAAATCCGGACGCTCTCCCGGGACTTCTCGCGCACCTGCGTCAAAAATTGAATCCCGTCCATGCCGGGCATCTGGTAATCAGAGACCACCACGGCAAAGGGACCGCCTTCCGCGACCATCTTCAGACCTTCCTCCGGTCCCACGGCCGTTTCCAGCGTAAAGTTTTTGTGAAGTTGGCGTTTGCAGCCCTCCAGCACATTGGCATCGTCATCGACCAAGAGAATCGTCTCACTCATGGGCCTGCTCCTTCTGTAGATCGACCGCTAGCTCACGCCACATCGGGAGTCGGCTGCCGAGGCCCAGCCGGTTCAGATACTCGATATCGAGTTGGGAGCACGGCCCTCCCCGCTCTATCGACCTGAGTTCCTTCTGCAGATTGTCGGCGACATGCACCGCCGTCAGCGGGCAGAACGCCTCCCCAGGATGCTCGGCAGGCGTGTGATGGAACGCCACCGCCTCAACAATCGAATCGTTGATTCCCCAGAGCGCGAGCAAGTAGGCCCCAACCTCCGCATGAGTATTACCGAACTCCTGTGTTTCCGCTTCCCATCGAGGGATCCCTTCATCGCGTTCGATCCGACGGGCCGCATCGCATCGCTCGGTGGCATGGACTGCGAGGACGAGGGCGCCGATATCATGGAGGACGCCCGCCGTACGGGCTTGGTCGATCGTCGCAGGCGAAGCCTGTTCAGCTTGTGCAATTGCCTGCGCCAGTGCACCAGTCACCAGGCTCTCCTCCCACAAAGCCTCGATGTTGCGTCGTACGCTGTCGGTGCTGGCCAATGGAGAAAATACGTCCCCGCTCAGAACCAGCGATTGAATGGCGTCGAAGCCCAGCAGATTCACGGCCTGCTCCGCAGTCGAGACCGTGGCGTAGAGTTCTGAATTGGAGGAGTTGGCGAGCTGCAAGACCTTGGCGGTCATTCCCATGTCCTGGGAGATAATGGTGGCGATGGCCAGCAAGGATGAATTCTTGGACTCTATCTCGCGTGTTACTTGGCTATACCGCGCAGGATGACTGGGCACACTGCTCATGCCTGCCACGAGGTTCCGGAGAGAGTCCTGGGCGAGCGACTCGCACAAGTTGCAGGTACGCATCATCGTGGCTTTCAACACATCGGCTTCACAGGGCTTGGTGAGATACTGATGCGTCACGCCGCGTGAATGATGGATCATGGTTTGATCCGAGTGCCCGGAGAGCACGATTCTCACGATGTGCGGGTATCGGCGCTGCACTTCTTTCAGCAGCGTGGCCCCATCCATCCCCGGCATCCGCATATCGGAAACCACAATATGGAAGGGGGCTTGTGCGAGCGTCGTAAGGGCGGCCTCTCCACTGGTGACGAACTGCATCTCACATTGGTGACGCATCGGGCGGAGCAGACGCTGCAGACCGGTCAGCACCTTAGACTCGTCGTCCACAAAGAGCAGCCGTTTCATTGCAAAACCTGATCGGCGATGACGCTTGACGGAACCTTAAGCGGGAGGCGAATGACGAACGTCGTGCCTCGCCCCACTTCACTTTCAACCGTGATGCTGCCGCCATGTTTATTCACGACGACGGCGCGCGCAATGGCGAGTCCCTGGCCCGTCCCCTTCCCGACCTCTTTGGTTGTAAAAAACGGATCGAAGATCTTCGTGCGAATGGATTCGGGAATGCCGCTTCCCGTATCGGCGATACGAATTTCCGCCTGATCCTCGACACAGGCCGTGGAGACCGTAATGGTACCCTTCCTGGTGGTATCCTTGACGACGTCGGCAATGGCGTGAGCGGCATTGACGATGATATTCAACACGACCTGATTGAACTCCCCGATCAGGCATGGCACAGGAGGGAGAGACGGATCCAAGTGGGTCTGTAAATCCGCCACATACTTCCATTCATTACTCGCCACCGTGAGGGTGCTCATGATGGCTTTATTTAAATTCACCTCTGCTTTCTCGTTGCTTCCCGGGTGCGCAAACTCCTTCATGGCTCGCACAATAGTGCTCACCCGCGAAACGCCCTCGCCGGATTGAAGAATAGCCACGGGGATTTCCGACAGGAGATACTCAAGATCGGCCTGGTCGTTGGTGACCTCGCACGATTCAATGAGTGCCTGGGAACAGGTGTTCGTTTTCACGGCTTCGAGAAGGCACTGGTATTGTCTCAACGCACGCAAGACTCCAATAAACGAGTCGTTAAGAAACATAATGTTATCGCCGACGAACTGAATCGGGGTGTTGATTTCATGGGCGACTCCCGCCGCCAGCTGACCAATGGATTCCAGTTTCTGGGACTGCGCGATTTCGTGGTCGATATTCAGTTGATCGGTAATATCTTTCCCCATGAAGATATGACCGGTCCCTTGTTCCTGGATAATGGGGGTGACCGTCATCCCGATGAACCGCTCCCCCCGCTCGCCCTGGTGCAAGCGGAACCGTGTCTGTCCGCCGGGACATTGCATCAGGCCGGCAACCTCGTCCCAATTCCATGAAATCGGAAGCTCGCGCAACAGCTTGCCGAGCGCCTGGCTCCAGGAAATGCCGAAGGTTTGTTCCGCGCGGATCGTCCACTCCGTCACACGGCCGTTGCAGTCCACATAGATAAAGAAGACATCGACGGCGGCAAGAATGCCCGCCCGCTCTTGGGCGTCACGTTCGGCCTGATCCTTCGCCTCTTTCAGCGACATTTCCGCTTGCTTTCGTTCCGTGATGTCGCGCACGAAGGCACTGAACACGCAGCTGCCCTTCCTCTCGACCGGGATCACTGTAAGCTCTATGGGGAATTGCCGTTGATCCCGGTGCCAGCCTTCAATTTCAATGCGGGTGCCGAGCACTGCGCCTTTCCCAGTTGCCAAGAAGGTCTGAAGCCCCCGCTCATGGGCGTCTCGGTATGCGGGCGGGATGATAAGATCGGAGAGACGACGTCCGAGCACCTCGTCTGCGGACCACCCAAAGATCCGTTCGCTCTGCGGATTCCAGCCGACGATCGTTCCTTCTCTGTCCATCAGGATATGGGCATCCAAGGCATTATCGAGAATGATGTGAGAAGTCTCTGAATCCAGAGTGAGAGACTTGTTCATATGCGTACGCTCCATCAGCTTTCACTCACTGCGGTCCGTCCGACGGACCGCTTAGCAAGAGAACGACCACCGCACACTTCGTCCTGCCAAGGCACCAAGGCCAGGCCAAACTGGTATGCGCTCACCTCCGACGAATCAGAACGGGCCACAGCAGAGGGGCACATTCCACGACCCGTTCGAACAGGTCAGGCCCCCGTCGCTTCACGGGGCCAAATACTCCCTGCGATACCTATCGGAACGTTTCATGAAATAATTAATAGCGTACCGAACAATCTCGCGCAGTAAGCGACAGGACCGCGGTAGCCATGGTGAATTTGCACTAATTGCCTAGCGATGGTCGCAGCGCAGCGGCGCACGGCATTTCTTCGTCCGAGAGGAAGTGCTTACGTAGTCTTCGCTGGACGTGTCGAACGCGCAGCCGCATGAACGCCGATCCATGCGGGCAGGGGCTGAGAATTGATATCAGATCGCAGGACTGTACGTAGGTTCAGTCAGGTCCGCGCCCGGCCTCCGTCAAACCCGGAGTCCCGCCACTTCTCCAGCAATGCAATCCGACGCGCCAGCTGCGCGACGGTCGCTTGCTCGACCCGGCCGCCGGTTCGCTTGATCAATTCGGCGTTAAGCTGGCGATGATCGACGCCGGTCTTGCGCGACACGGTCCCGACAAGGGAACGGTGCTGGTCTCGCAATTCGTTCTTCTTGTCATGAAGCGCCACCGGCGGTGCGGCGATGCCCTTCCCATCGAGAACCGGCTCCCCCTCGTCTCCTCCGATCAAGCTATCCATCCGGGCCACTCCATGCAGAGGGATGTATTCTTTCAGCGAGGTGGCAGCAGTCCCGAACAGGGTACGCTGCACGGAAGGCATGATCTCTTCCAACACATGGTCCCGCTCCGCCTTGATCCTCTTGGCATAGTGGACGAGGGTGGCATCCTTCGGCAGGTAGAGCCAGGCCCGTTGCGGCTTCGGCAATCCTTCTTGCATCCGGACGAATCGCCCGACGACCTGGCGGAAATACATCTCAGTCAGAACGTTCGTGGCGTAAACGCCTACGCGGAGCCTCGGGATATCGACGCCTTCGCTCACCATGTTCACCGCGACGAGCCATTGCTGGGTCTTATGATGCGCGAAGGCCTCGATCGTCTTTGACGCAGACGGATCATCCGAGATGGCCACATGGGCTCGGCTACCCGTGATACGCCCCACCAGTTCCGCCACCTGCCTGGCATGGTCCTGATTCATGGCGACGATGAGCCCGCCTGCATCAGGCTGTTCCTGCTTACGGAGTCGACGCAACTCAGTGTGGGCATCCGTGATGACAGGCCCGAGCCAACTATCTTGCAAGAGCGCGGTCTTAAGCCGCTCCCGCTGCAGCTCGAAAGTGAGTCCATCCTCGAAAGTCGCCCGATGTTCGCGGCCCTCTGAAAGCCAGGTCAGCTCCCCCTCGTAACTCGGAAAAAGAATCGGACGGCAGACATCTTCGCGAATCGCCTCGGCATAGCCATAGGTGAAATCAGCCTGGCTCTCGCCCTGCTCATAGCGCACGTAGGGAATCGGATTGTTATCGGAGCGAAAGGGGGTGCCGGACAAGGCCAATCGAAAAACCGCTTCGTCGAACGCTTCCCGCAGGGCATTGCCCCACTCCTTGCCCTCGCCCGCATGGTGCAACTCGTCGAAAATGAGCAAGGTGGGCCGGCTCCGGCAAGCTCGTTGAAAGATGCCAGGCGCGAGACAGACTTGTTGGTAGGTCACGACTGCGCCATGGTAATCGCGCGCTTCGATGGCTTGCTCGTTCGTCAGCCCAGGGTCCAGCTGAATCCCCACCAGGCCGGCAGCAGTCGCCCATTGCGTGCGCAGGTGGTTGGTCGGACAGATGACCAGCACACGGCTGGCCACTCGATCCGCCAGATACTGGTGGGCGATCCGCAGCGCGAAACGTGTTTTCCCCGCAGCGGGGGTCGCCGTCGCGAGGAAATCAGGACTCGCATGGGTCAGGACGCCGGACACGGCGCGAGCCTGCCACTCACGCAGCTTGGCAGTCCAGGGAGACAGGGTCACGGCAGCCTCTTCCTGCTGGTCAGCGTTCGATGGATAGGGACAACATAACGAGGGCGCGACTTCATTCGAGTACAGACACTCCAGAGATATGGGTAGTTTTCGCATAGAACAGGGGGATTGGTCGATCCCCTTATTCCCACCGCAACAATCGACGCTTTCCTTGCCTTGTTTTGCGCTTCCTTTATGATAAGTGCAACCACCTCGACAGGTTCCGTACCCGAGCCACTTGCATGGAACAACAGACTCCCATTTCGTCCACCACACACCGATTCCCTGTCTGGATAGGCCGCCACCGGACCTGGATCATGTCCCTGGTCGCGGCCCTGGCGCTGCTCACGTTGCTCTCTCTGGACCGGGACAACGTCCTCGCTCCCCTTGGATCGTTCCTCCGGAAACTGTCGCTGCTCACCGGCCCGATCCTCCTCCCCCTGCTTGTCCTTGCGCTGGGAGTGATCAAGGTCTTGCACGGCGAATGGCGCACGGCGAAACGGGAATGCCTACGGGCCAGTGCCACGGAAGCGGCCCTTACCAAACGAACGGAAGCCCTTCATACGCTGGTCGTGGCCGCACAGACCCTGTCCGCGCAGCAAGACCTCGACGGACTCCTCTCCCATCTCCTCGACGTCGCCAA
>CAYHQK010000020.1:0-23495 GCA_964358535.1 uncultured Nitrospira sp.
GGAGGCCGATTTGGTCACGGAGATGAAGCAGGTGAAGCATCCCTTCCGAAAGGGAGTGAAGGCGCAGCCAGGGGTTGAATTCTAGTAGGATGCTGAAAAAGACCGCCAGCGTTGTTCTCGGTTCATCGAAATCCTCAACGTACCCCTCTGAGGGTACGCCTCCGGTTTCGATTCGCCTGCGGCCTTGCTGGACGATCTTTTTGAGCATCCTGATGCGATTGGAGTCCGAATAGCATTAAGAATATTTCAATCATGCTTTTTTGTATGCCGAGTTTTTGGAAGGTTTGACGACAGAATGAGAGGGCCGGTCACCAAAACGTGCGAACAGTGCAGTCGGACCTTTGAGTGCGGGCAGTACGGCTGCTGGTGCGGACAGATGGGTGTGACCGATCAACATCTGGACTGGATCACGGCTCGTTTCGAGGATTGCCTCTGTCCTGCCTGTTTAAAGCAGGTGGTCTCCGGTGAACTAGGGCCTTCAGCCACCCCTTCCGCAGAATAGGGAGCCAGAACATGCGCATTACAAAAGTGTATACCAGGACCGGTGACGCGGGTAAGACACGTTTGGCCGGCGGGCAGCAGGTCTGGAAGGATAGTCTTCGAGTCGAGGCCTACGGGACTTTGGACGAGTTGAATGCGGTGGTTGGGGTGGTGCGGGCGATGAATGGCGAGATGGTTGGCAGTCATGTTCAGGTTGAGCAACTCGACGAGGATCTCCGCTGGATTCAGAATAAACTGTTCGATCTCGGGGGGATTCTTGCGACGGTTCCCGGGCAAGCATTCAAGAACATGCCACAGGTGACGGGGAAAGACGTGACGAAGTTGGAGAAGATGATCGATCGTTGCCAGAAAGATTTGCCTCCGCTCAAGGAATTCATTCTCCCTGGCGGGGGAAAGGTCCCAGCCTTTTTGCATCAGGCACGAACGGTTTGCCGCAGGGCGGAACGGCTCTGTGTGCAGCTCTCGCGGGAAGAGCCGGTTGAGGCGGTCTCTATCAAGTTCGTGAACCGTTTGAGCGACGCCCTGTTTGTTCTGGCCAGATGGGCAGCTAAGACGCAGGGGGAGCCTGAGTTTCTCTGGCAGCGTGATGTGAAGAAGGCAGCGAGATGATCCTATGAAGAAGGCGCGTAAGGGACGCTCAAGGCTAATTTTCGTGCTGGGCGGTGCAGCATCAGGCAAGAGCCAGGTGGCGCTTGATCTGGCAGGGGGGGCAGGACCGAGAGCCTTCGTGGCGACAGGACAAGCGCTGGATCGGGAGATGAAGGTGCGGATTGAGCGGCATCAAGCCACTCGCTCGTCGGAATGGGAAACGGCGGAAGTGCCGGCTGATCTCGCAGAATGGTTCAGGATAAATGGCAATAGTTATCAAATGATTGTGTTGGACTGTCTTACGTTATGGTTGAGCAATTTGAAGGGGCGGAAACTGCACGATGTAGCAGTGTTTGATGCCACAGATGATTTGCTGCAGGCGATTAGGGCGACGAAGGCTCGCGTCGTGATTGTGAGCAACGAATTGGGTTTGGGCCTTGTGCCTGCCACGAAAAATGTCCGGGCCTTTCGCGATCTGGCAGGACGGGTCAATCAGCAGGTGGCGGCAGAAGCAGATGAAGTCTACCTGACGGTCAGCGGCCTTCCGCTGCGATTGAAGTAGAAGGGGTTTCGAGGATGCTGTTGCGTGAAACCATTGACCGGATTCAGCCGACCGACCCCCGTCTGTTGGCTCAGGCGCAGGCCAGGCTCGATCGATTGACGAAGCCAGTCGGCAGTCTGGGCCGGCTCGAAGAACTGGCCGCGCGCTACGTCATGATCACCGGGGAGCTGAAACCGCAGATTCCACGAGGAGCGGTCTTTACCTTCGCCGCCGATCATGGAGTGACGGCCGAGGGGGTGAGCGCCTATCCTTCCGCCGTGACGCCTCAGATGATCCTGAACTTTCTGCGCGGAGGCGCCGCAGTTAATGTGCTGGCGCGTCATGTCGGCATCGAGGTCCGCGTCGTGGACATCGGGGTGAATTTTGACTTCGAAGCAGCGCCGGGACTTATCCATAAGAAGGTCATGCCTGGCACGAAAAATCTGCTGGCGGAGTCAGCCATGAGTCCCGCGCAGGCGGAGCAGGCGTTGCAAGTCGGGATCGAGCTGGCCAGGGAAGCCGCTCAGCAGGGGATCGGCCTGATCGGAACAGGGGAGATGGGGATCGGCAACACGACCGCCAGTTCGGCGATCACCGCTGTGCTGACAGGACGACCAGTCTCCGAGGTGACAGGGCGGGGGACTGGGATCGACGATGCCAGTCATGCTCATAAGATCGAGGTGATTCAACGGGCGCTCGTGCTCCATCGGCTCGATCAGGCTGACGCGATGCAGGTATTGACGAAAGTGGGCGGGCTGGAAATCGCCGGGTTGGCTGGCCTGATGTTGGGCGCTGCAGCGGCTCGCATTCCAGTGGTGTTGGACGGATTCATCGCAGGGGCGGCTGCCTTGATCGCCGTGGGTCTGCAACCTCGCTGTAAAGACTATCTCATTGCGTCCCATCGGTCGGTCGAACGAGGCCATCAGGCGATATTGGAGCATCTGGGATTGAAGCCGCTATTCGATCTGGACCTTCGTTTAGGGGAGGGCACCGGCGCTTGTCTTGGGATGAGTCTGGTTTTTGCCGCAATCAAGGTTCTTACGGAGATGGCCACATTCGACGAGGCCGGGGTGTCGGAGCGGACTGGAAAGGGGGTAGGGGGATAAAGGGGCAGAGGGATATAGGGGGAGGCGCGCACTCGTTTTCTACCCCGTTATCCCCTTATCCCGCTACCCCATTTTCCATGGCACGTTCATTTATTTTTGCCTGGCAGTTTCTCACCGCTGTTCCCCTCAGCCGTTCGACGCACGATGCCAAGCCTGAGGAGTTGGCTGCCTCCATGAGTTGGTATCCCTTCGTGGGCTGTCTCCTGGGCCTGTTGCTAGTCACGGCGGATCTGTTCCTGGCGCAGATTTTTTCTGCCGAGGTCACGAGTCTGCTCTTGATGCTTCTGCTCATCGGCATCACGCGCGGACTCCATCAGGATGGTTTGGCCGATATGGTGGACGGGTTGGCCGGCGGAAGAACCCCTCAGGCTCGCCTGGCAATCATGAGGGATGGGCGAGTCGGGGCGATCGGCGCGACGGGATTGTTCCTCTCGCTCGGTCTGCGTTATGCCGGGCTCAATGACATGCCGATCGACGAGCATCTTGCCTTGTTGCTTGGTATGCCGGTGATCGGTCGATGGGCCATGGTCATGGGATCCTTCCATGCGATCTATGCAAGGGCGGAGGGAGGATTGGCTCAATCGTTTCTCGCACATTTGTCCTGGCGACATCTCACTGTGGCAACCCTCACGGCAGGACTGATCTTGACGTTCTTGTTGGGCCCCTGGTTAGCCTTGGGCTGCCTCCTTATCGGCACGGTTCTCGTCCGGCTTTCGACCGCCTGGTTTCACCGGATGTTCGGCGGTGTCACCGGTGACTTGCTGGGCGCGACGAACGAAGTGGCAGAGATCCTCTTCATCCTGATCGTGCCCCTGGTGCTCTTCCGATGACCGGAGGTGAATTGGCGCTGGCCTGTGCCTTGGACGCGGCGGTGGGAGATCCTCGCTGGTTTCCCCATCCGGTGCGTTGGATGGGAGCTGTCATCAACTGGTGTGACCGGTTCGTCCATCAGCTCCTCCTGTCCCCAGCCAAGCAACGGATGGCCGGCCTGCTGCTGGCTGTCGGTTTGCCAAGTGTGGCTTATGCGGCTGGCACGGTACTCATCCAGTTTGCCGGATCGATCAATGTGCTCTGGGGGAGTGTAGCGACGGTGGTATTGGCCTGGACCACGCTTGCGGCCCGCGACTTGATCGACCATGTCCTTTCCGTACAGAGGGCGCTTCAAGCCTCCTCGTTGACGGAAGCGCGAGCCGCCATCGCGAAGGTTGTCGGGCGCGATACGGAGGAGATGGCTGAAGCCGATATCGTGCGCGCCTCGGTGGAAACGATTGCGGAAAGCACGGCGGACGGGATCATTGCGCCCCTCTTCTATCTGGTGATCGGAGGCGCGCCCTTGGCATTGGCCTATAAGGCGATCAGCACATTGGATTCGATGATCGGCCATATGGACGAGCGATACCGGTGGTTCGGCTGGGCGTCGGCTCGATTGGATGACGTGGTAAATTTTATTCCGGCTCGTATTACCGCCCTCTTGTTGGTGTTGTCAGAGGGAATCGTGGCTCGATCCTGGCCTGCCATGCAGAGGGCCTGGCAGATCCTCTTGCGTGATGGGGGAGCACATCCAAGCCCGAACAGCGGCCACCCGGAGGCGGCGATGGCCGGCGCGCTCGGCGTGCAACTGGGCGGGAGCAATCGCTATGACAGCCTGCTTGTTGAGCGGCCCTGTCTTGGCGATCCGGATCAAGCCCTGACAAGTGAGCACATCGGTAGAGCGCTCCAGCTCATGCTGTGGACCAGTCTGCTCGGAGTCTTGTGGGGCGTCGGGTGGCTGTTGATGGTGAGGGGATGACACAGCCGATTCACGGAGGGAATGTTTACAAGGTCGCGCGGGAGCAACGAGTTCCCGTCGATCGGATCGTGGACTTTAGCGCCAGCATCAATCCTCTGGGTTTCCCTGCAGCAGGGCTTCGTGCCGTCCGCACGGCGCTCAAGCAGATCGTCCATTATCCGGACCCGGACTGTTGGCAGCTTAGGCAGGAACTGGCGCAACAGTGCGACGTCGATCCTGACATGATTCTCGTCGGCAACGGCTCGACGGAACTGATCCATCTGCTGCCCCGCGCGCTCGGGATCAAGTCGGCGCTCATTGCTGGTCCTACGTTTGAGGAATATGCGAGCGCTTTGACTGATGCAGGGAGTTCGTTCCAGTACCTGCATGCCAGGAGGGAAGAGCGGTTTCTCCCTCCCGTGAAAGACCTGTTGCGAAGGTTTTCTGCCACACGGTCGAAATTCGATGCCCTCTTTTTGTGCAATCCCAACAATCCGACCGGCCAGGTGCTGGATCGGCAGGCTGTGCGCGAGCTGGCTGAGGCCACTGAGCGGCAGCAGGGCTGGTTGATCGTGGACGAGGCCTTCATCGACTATTGTCCGCATCAGTCTGTCGTGTCGTTGTTGAAGGAATATCCTCGCTTGATCGTATTGCGCAGTCTGACGAAGTTCTATGCCATGCCGGGGTTGCGAATCGGCTATCTGGTCGGAGCGAAACAGGTCGTCGAGTTGCTGAAAGATCGCCAGCCCCCCTGGTCGGTCAACTCATTGGCCCAGGAGGTTTCCCTGGCGGTGTTGCAGGACCAGGCCTATGCGACCAAGAGCCGCACCTTCATGAAGGGTGAGCGGTCACGATTCATGCGCGGGCTTCGCTCCCTGTCCGGCCTGCGGGTCTACCCATCAGCGGCGAATTTTGTGCTGATCGAGTTGCCTGCGACGACGAGCGCTGGCGAGGTGACGGATCGACTGGCTGCTGAGAGGCTGCTTGTCCGTGATTGCTCCACCTTGCCAGGTCTGACGAGACAGATGATTCGTCTTGCGATCAAGACCACGAAAGAAAATCGACAGTTGCTGGCAGCCCTCGGCGCCAGCCTGAAAAATAAACGATAAGTCTGTACAGTTCTGTACGTTCAAGCAAAATAATCTTCCCTCGCGTGAGTGATTCGCTCTCTTTTTCTGAAGATCGTTTTCCGTCTACTCATCACATCTTGCTGAAATCTCACAGGTTGCGCTGCCTACCGATTGGGCAATGTGCAAGGCTCTGTAGTGTGGCAGGCAGTTGGTGACTCATCCACATGGTTATCCACAAGCCATGCACATATTTTGTGGACATAGAAACGATGGGGGCTCATGGCTTCAGTTCTTGTCGCCTTTTTCTGCGCAGGTTTTCAGGGCGATGACGGAGAATCGCCAGTCAGGGAGCGGCATTTTCGTGTAAATGTCTGTCTGTATGCGATGGAGTCAGCAGGGGATGGTGTCTCATGGAAAAACCGGTCATGCCATCTACTGTTTGGCACCGGTCATCCACAATTTCGCGTCTGAGCCTGGAGATGGCGCGTCCGCTTCGATCGGGTGAGGCAGAAAGAGGCTCCATTGTCACTTCACGTCCATGTAACAAGCGATAGAAGGATGGTATGATGCCGCGGGTTGCTGCCTTCCTTCATCGAGGACGATGACATCCGGCAGCGTCATGGGGTGGGAGAACGTCAATGCCAAAACTTGTGACAATGTTGCGACCGGAAAAGATTGAGGAGCAGGCTCGTTTCTATGTCCGGTCCTATATCCTCATGCCGGCCGGAGTGGTCGGGCTGGTCTGTATGGTCGGCGGGGTGGGGTCGCTGGGCTATCAGCTGCTGGCGAACCATACCTATACCTGGGTGACGTTTCTGGCCAGTTCAGGCTTGCTGGTGGTCGGTGCGTTTTGCGGGTGGGGACAGACCCGCTATCACCGCTATTTGTTGGCAAACTTCCCGGAAGTCTACGCGGCAAGGATGAGAACTGCCGTGACCCGTCATACCAAAAAAGCCAAGACCGAGCCGGACGTGCCGATAATCACTCACGCGGGGCGGCGCTTCGTTCCGCTGATGACTCTTGCCGGAGCGGCGCTGATTTTCGGTGCTGGGGCTTTTGCCATGATGCAGGGCGATCTTGACCCTGTCCCTGCTGTGTTGATGCCCTGGGCCGGGTTCTATTGGGCTAAGCTGTTCGGCTGGCGAGGGATTGTCGGGTAGGGGCAGCAGATCTCTCTGCTATCTGGTTCGCGTCTTAGGTTTCGTCTTCGAGGCGCGAGGCGCTTTGGGGCTGGCTTCCAGCTGTTTCATCTTTTCTTCCAATACACGCACGGTCTGTCTGAGCTCAGGGAGCCGTGGGATCACGGCTTGAGCCTTGATCCAGACTTCATGGGGCATGACGGGAGCCCCCGAGACGATTTGGTTCGGCTCGAGATTGCGATTGACGCCGGCGCGTGCGGCAATCATGACTTGATCGCCGATGACGAGGTGGTCTGCCAGTCCTGCCTGCCCACCGATCATGACGTGATGGCCCACGCGAGTGCTGCCGGCGATCCCGACCTGTGAGACGATGATGGAATGGGCGCCGATCGTGACGTTATGGGCGATCTGAACCAGGTTGTCGATCTTGGTGCCTTGCTGGATGACCGTCTGGCCCAGTGTGGCTCGATCGACCGTCACATTGGCGCCTAGCTCGACATCATCCTCGATCGTGACCCCGCCGAGTTGGGGAATTTTGTAGTGCCGCCCTTGATCCTGCACATAGCCGAATCCATCGCTTCCGATCACCGTCCCGCTGTGCACGATGACTCGTGCGCCGATGGTGCAGCCTTCCCTGACGACGACGTTGGGATAGAGAAGGGTATCGTCTCCGATGGTCGTATCGTTGCCAATGAACACGCCGGGGTAGAGTGTCACTCGGGCGCCGATCGTCACTCTGTCTCCCAGAGTCACTCCCGGCCAGATCGAGACATCTAGGCCGATCTCTGTGTCCTGCCCACGGACCACCGCCGCATCGATGCCGCGCGGAGGCGCGACCGGGCAAAAGAAGGCCGTGGCAGTTTGCGCAAAGGCTAATGCTGGATTGGCGACGACGATGTGAGGGTTAGGAAGCTCCGCCAGACGCCGGTGGGCGAGGAGTATTCCGGCTCGGCTCAGTCCGCTCGTCTTGAGCATCCGATCCCCTGTGACGAAGGTCAGATCGTTCGGGCCTGCTTCCTCAAAACTCGCCAGACTGGTGACGCTGGCTTGTGGCGAGCCGACCAGTTCTCCTCCGACGACGGAGTGGATCTGTGCCAGAGTAATGGGGCTACGAGGACGAGTGGCCATTGGATTACGGCTTCTTTTTGCCCTTTGGCTTTGGGGTCGTCGCTGGTTTCTTTGTCGGGGCTGCGGAGGCCGATTTCCCCAACCGTTTTTCAACATAGCTCACAACATGGCCGACCGTCGTCAGTCCCACCAGGTCTTGGTCCGGGATCTGGAGATCGAAGGCTTCTTCGATACGATAGAGCAATTCGATGACCGCCATCGAGTCGAGACCCAAGTCGTCGCGCAGATGTTGGGTGACCAGTATCGTCGCGGGATCTCGTTTGAGGTACTCGCCCAAGGAGGTGCGGATCTTCAGGGATATGGTGGGGTCTGTTGCCATCGATGGATTCTCTCGTTAGTTCGTTACGTGGTTGCCTGTTTCAATACCACAGCCGCGTTGTTGCTGCCAAATCCAAAGGCGTTCAGCAAGGCGACTTTCACGCGGCGTTCCTGTGCTGAGCGGGAGAGCCCTGCCAAGGCGCAGGCCGGGTCCGGATCATCGTAGTTGGCCGTCGGGTGGATCTGGCCCGTCTGGAGGGCCAGCACCGAGGCGATGCCTCCGATGGCTCCGGCGGCGCCCAGGGTATGGCCGATCAGAGACTTAGTGGCGCTGATGGCGATCTTGTCCGCGCGCGATTTAAAGAGCAGTCTGATTGCCTTGGCTTCGACCGCATCGCCGATCGTCGTCGAGGTGGCGTGGGCATTGATGTAATCCACCTGTGACGGGGTCAGGCCTGCATCCGCGAGCGCCAGCTTCATCGTGTGCGCGACTTCCAGGCCATCCTCGCGAGGGATGACCATATGATAGGCCTCGCTGGTGGCTGCGTAGCCGGCCACTTCTGCATAGACACGGGCTTTGCGCTTCTTGGCATGGGCGGCCGATTCCAAGATGAGCGTGCCGGCGCCTTCTCCCATGACGAAGCCGTCGCGAGACCGATCGAACGGTCTGGAGGCCTTTTCCGGTTGATCGTTGAATTTTGAGGAGAGGGCGCGCAGGGAACAAAATCCTGCGAAGACAAGGGGGGTGATGCTCGCATCGGCTCCCACGACGATCACGACATCGGCCCGGCCTTCGCGAATGCAGTGGAGCGCTTGCCCGAGCGCATGGGCGCTGGAGGAACAGGCGGTCGAGATGGTCAGATTGGGCCCCTTGGCCCCAGAGGCCATCGCGATGATGCCGGAGGCGGAGTTGAGCGTGATGGTGGGAATGAAATTCGGATGGACGCGATGGGGTTTCTGCTGCTCATAGAGCTGCGTAACTTCGCGTTCGCCCATCACCATGCCACCCATGCCGGCTCCCACGATGACCCCGACTCGGTGGGGGTCTTCTTTCGCCATCTGGAGGCCCGAGTCGGCCAGCGCTTCTTTCGTCGAGACCAGGGCGAACTGGGCGTAGCGATCGACTCGTTCGCCGTGGGCACTGTCGAGAAACCGTTCGACCGAAAAGTCCCGCACTTGGCCCGCAACCTTGGAGCGGTAACCATCCATGGCAAAGGGAGCGAACGAGGTAATGGCCGAGATGCCGGATTGGCCGGCGAGGGCGGCTTTCCAAAACTCACTAATCCCGATGCCGATCGGTGAGACAACTCCCAGCCCTGTGACGACGACCCGTGCCCGCATTTTCGTGAAATCCTTTTAGTAACGATCCTGTCTCTACTTACCGGAAGCGCCAGGAGCAGTCAACCAGCTGCCAAGGTTAGGTGCAGGTTGCTGAGTGATTTTTGGGGTGAGGGAAACTTCATTGCTGGGCCTGTCACGAATTGCACGATCATACCATGCAGGATGCTCAAAAAGGCCGTCCAGCAAGGCCGCAGTGAGCGAAGGGGCAAGGTGTATCCTGTGGGGTACGTTGAGCCTCTAAGCGATGCGAGAACGAAGCTGGTGGGTTTTTTCAGCATCCTGATTCAGTAGCGCACTTTGAGCATCAGATAGAGGCCAAAGCTCATGAAGAGGAGATTGGCCATCCAGCCTGCGAGCAGGGGCGTTAAGACTCCGCCGCGGCCGAGCGCGATGGCGATGGAGTGGGTCGTCCAATAGCAGAAGCCGACGGCGAGTGCCTGTCCGATGCCCACCGCCATGCTGCCTCCTCTGGCGCCGCTCCGGCGCAGGCTCAGCGCAATGCCGACCAGGACCATGATCACCGTGACGAAGGGAAAGGCGATTCGGCTGTAATAGTCCGTCTGGAAGCGCGCGGTTTGGGTTCCTTCCTGGTGCCGTCGCCTGGTGTAGGCGCGGATATCGTGGAACGTCATCAATTCTGAATCGCCTGCGAGCCAGACGGTGAAATCATCCGGGATGAGGGTTAGCGCGATGGCTTCTCGGTCGAATCCGGTGATGGTGACGGCTCCGTCCTGAGGGAACCGCCGGTGTTGTCCTTGATACAGCGTCCAGGCGAATCCATCGTAGCGGGCTTCCTTGGCTTCGGTGATGTCGACAAGTTGGAAGTCGCGATCGAACTGAAAGAGGTGCACCTGACCCAAGCGTTTTCCGTCGACGGAGACGCTGGTGACCTGCATGAGGCTGTCGGCGCCCACTCTCATCCAGGGTTGCTGGAGGACCAAGGCTGCGGCCGGCGGCTTTTTCTCGATGCGCGTGGTCCTGATTTCTTCGGACTTGCCGGCGGCTAAGGGAATGATGGTGGAGCTGAAGAGCAGGAGCACGAGGGACAGTCCTGCGGCAAACGCAATGAAGGGGGCGGTGATCCAGGGGAGGCTGATGCCGCAACTGCGCATGGCCGTGATTTCGTGACCGCGAGTGAGCAATCCGAACGTTAAGAGGGTAGCCATGAGGATCGCCAGCGGCGCAATCTGAAAGAAAATCGCTGGCGCCTTGAGCAGGAAATAAGTCAGGACGTCGAGCCAGTTGGCGTCGTGACGCAAGAAACGGCGCACCTTTTCGAAGAAATCGATGACGAGGTAAATCGTCATCAGTCCGCTGAAGCACATCATGAAGATTTTGCTGTATTCGCGAAGGAGATAGCGAAAGAGGATAGGCATAGGGTTACCGGCGATTCATGATGTAAAGCGAGACGATGGTGACGAGCGCAAAGATGCCGTTCGGCATCCAGGCTCCGGCAAAGGGCGGCAGGACCGCCGTCGTGACCAGGAATTCGCAGGCAACGTTCAGCATGTAGTAAATGACGACGATTAACACGCCGACTGCAAATCCGCCCATGCGTCCGGACCGTTTCGAGACGATGCCGACCGGCACCCCCAGCAGGCAAAACACCAGCGAGGCAGTGGGGAAGGCCAGATCTTTGTAGTACTCCATCAATCGTCTGAGCGCGGAGGGGTCGCGCCATTGGGATTGTACGAGCTGGGCAATAATGGCGCTGTAGGACGGACGTTCCTCCGTGGACGCGTAGCCGCTTTGGTTCAGCGAGAGCTTCAGGTCGTAACTCGTGAAGACGGTCTGTTCGTATTGATCGGTCTGATTCGGCCGGCTGTGAATGACTCCCTGTTGTAGATGCAGGGCGACTTGATTGGTGGAGGCGTCCATCAAGACTTCGTACTGCTGCGCGACGATGATGCGGGGATTGTCGGCATTTCGCGCATCGGAGATGAAGATGCCGGTCGTGGCCTGTCCTGGTGTGCCATCGGGGACATAGATCGTCAGGTTGGGGAGGGGTTCGTTAAACGTTCCCCGCTCCAGCGCCAGCACCAGCTGATCCTTCAGGAGATTCAGCGCAACCTTCTTGAGGTTGATGGAGCTCCAGGGTTGCCCCCACTGCGCCAAGCACAGGGTCAGTCCGAATACGAGTAGAGCAAAGAGCAGCACAGGGCGGGTCAATCGCATGAGGCTCAGCCCCGCCGCCTGCATCGCCACCAGTTCCTTATCGAAAGACAGCCGTCCGAATGCGGTAATTGAGGCGATGATCCCGGCGATGGGGAGGGTCAACACGAGGAACGAGGGCATGAGATGGGCGAAAACTTGTAGCACGGCCACGATCCCGACGCCTTTGGTGACCAGCAATTCCACTAGACGCAGGAGTTCCCGCGTGAGCATAACGAAGCAGAGGGCTCCGAGGCTTAAGCTAAAAGGGGACAGGAGTTCGGAGAAGATATAGCGGTCTAGCAGCGTTCGTAAAAACATTCGAAGAATCCCGCTCCTCGCACGGTGCGACACTATAGGCGACCGAGCGAGGCTTGTCCACCTCGCGTCTGGCCAGGTCGGTTTGCCCCTTGCCTAGCAATGGCTTGACAAGGTTTGAAATGCCATGGTACATGCTGCGCGATTTATAACCAAGATGGGTCTCGTGATCGATTTTGTCTCTTCAATGAGCCAGTCAGTCCAGCCCGCGCTTCTTTCTGTTTTTTCTCTTCATCATGTGTGTTGCCAACTGGTTCGGGAGCCGGCCACGTAACTCTGCGTGGCCGTTGAGGAAAGGAGTATTTTTGTGAAGGAAAAAGGGACAGTGAAGTGGTTTAACGACCGCAAGGGGTTCGGATTTATTCGTCTTGAGAGCGGGGATGATGTGTTCGTGCATTATTCTGCTTTGCAAGGAGAAGGATTCAAGACGCTGAAAGAGGGAGAGAACGTCGAGTTTGATGTGGTGCAAGGCGCCAAGGGGCCGCAGGCGTCGAACGTGTTGAAGGCTGCCGTCGCCGGCTCCTAACGGTTTCATTCGCGAGATTTCGTATAGAAGGGCCTGCTCCACTGTATTGTGGGGCAGGCCTTTGTCTTTCTACGCATGCACGGTATGCCCATTTCGTTGACAAGATTCAGGGGCACTGTTAGCGTTTTTATGTTGTGAGGTTTATTTTGGCGATCGACCGCAGTAAGGTTCTGCATAGCGCACAGCTTCTGGCGTCACGGGGGCAATTCGAGGAAGCCATCGCTGAGTGGAAGAGGCTTTCAGTCGAATCGCCCGGCGATGGAAGCATCTTCAATTCGATCGGTGACTTGCACCTCAAGCGCAATGCGACGCTGGATGCCGTGACGGCGTTTATGCAGTCCGCCACCGCCTTCCGTGCGGAAGGGGCGACGTTGAAGGCGATTGCCACGCTCAAGAAAATTTTGAAGGTCGATCCCTCGCAGTACGATGTGTACCGGCATCTGGGGGACCTCAATGCTGAGCGTGGTTTGCTGAACAGCGCGGTGCAAGATTATCTCGTCCTCGGGATACACTACCTCAAAGAGGGCAACAGTAAGGGCGCGTTGGACATCTATCGGAGGATTGTCAGTCGGGATCCCTCGAATCTGGATGCGCAACGGCAGGTGGCGGAGTTGTGTCTGCAAGAAAATATGCCGGACGAAGCCCTGAAAGTCTATTTGCAGTTGGGGCGTGAGTGGTCGGCGCAACTGGGTTATGCGGAGGCCAAGGAGGCTTATCAGGCTGTGTTACGCATCGATCCGGCCAACAGTGAGGCTCTCCAATTCATTGAGCATGTAGAGAAGACCGATGCGATGCCTGAACAGGCTGTGAAGGCGGGAGTGGGTCGTGCGGGGGGCCCGTCCAGGAGTTCCGAGCCGGTCGATCTGCTGGCAGAAGCGACCCGCCGCATTGAGGCAAAGCAATTTGCCGGAGCTGAGGCCATCCTCCATCAATTGTTGACTGTCGATCCGGGGAATCAGGCCGTCTGTCAATTGCTGGCGAAGGTCCATCTGCAACGAGGCGATCTCCGGGTGGCGCTCGGCGAATATCGCTACCTGGCAGGGGCGGCCTTGCGGGCGCAAGACTACGGGCAGGCCGAAGCGCTGATTGTAGATTTTCTGGCGATCGAACCGCAGTCGGCGGCGATGCGTGAACTCTACGGAGAACTCTACGAAGCGAAAGGCGATGCGACCAACGCGGTGCTCCAGTACGAGAAGACGATTGAGCTCTTGCTGGAACATCCCGAGCCTGGGATGCCGACCTTGCCGGAGGAGTTATTCGAAAAGGTTGCCACGTTGGCGCCTGATAGTTTGACCGTGAAGAAGCTGAGGGCCCTCATGCAGGGCACGGCAGCCGCTGGCCAATCTGCCACGGCTCCCTCCGCGACCGCTCTGTTTTCCTCAGCTTCAATCTCATCAAGTTCAGTCTAAGCACCGCATCCACCCTGCTAGTGAATCTGATTCGTGGCAGGACGTCCGTCCAAGACCGCCTGGATATTTCCCAGACAGATCAGTCCCATCTGCACCCTGGCCTGCAGGGTGGCGGAGCCGATGTGGGGGAGCAGTACGACTTGCTTCGCGTGAGCCAGTGCCGGGTGAAGGGCCGGTTCTTCTTCATACACGTCGAGGCCAGCTCCGGCGATCGTGCCATTCGTGAGGGCCTCGACCAAGGCCCCTTCATCGACGATCGGACCACGAGCCGTGTTGATGAGGAAGGCCGTGGGTTTCATCCGGCTCAATTCGCGCGCGCCGATCAGATGACGGGTGGCAGGCGTGAGAGGCGCATGGATCGTCACGATATCGGATTCTTCAAGGAGCGCTTGCAACGATCGGTATTCCCATTTCTGAGGGCCAGTTGCTGAGGCTATGGGTTGACGCTGGTGATAGAGCACCGTCATGCGAAATCCCACAGCACGTTGCGCGACGGCTTGTCCGATCCGTCCCATGCCGATGATGCCCAGCACCTTGCCTGAGACATCCGCTCCCAAGAGCTGCGTGGGACTCCAGCCGGTCCATGTGCCGGATCGGACGAGGGCATCGCCTTCCACGATGCGGCGTGCCGTCGCCAGGAGCAGCGCCCAGGTCAGATCTGCGGTGGCATCCGTTAAGACGTCCGGCGTATTGGTGACGATCAGGCTTCGCTGTTGTGCGGCAGCGAGATCGATGTTGTTGTGCCCGACTGCATAGTTCGCAAGAATTTTCAGCCTGGCGGCAGCGTGAATGGTTTCTGCGTCGATGCGATCGCCCAGGGTCACGATCGCGGCGTCGGCTTGGCAGAGGCCCTCCCGCAGAGCCGATGGAGTGGGCAAGGTATCGAGCGGTTCCTGCACCAGTTGAAACCGCTCCCGCACGATGGCCATGACGGGATCGGGGAGCAGGCGTGAAATGTAGAGAGTGGGACGTATCATGGGTTCCTGCTCCTAATTGGAGTTGCATTTTAGCCGCTTGCGCCCTGCGCAACAACCAGGCTTGTGCTGTTCTCAAGAGTCCGTCTAGAATGCACAAACCTTTCACTTATGACTGCACCAACTCTCATTCTGCCAGAACGCTCCCACGCCATCGCGTCTGACCTCCGGGTCGCGCTCGGTAGGGACAAGGTCAAAGACGACTATTCGACGCGCACCGCTTATGCGGTGGATGCGAGCATCTATCGGATGGCGCCTCAGGCGGTCGTGCTGGTCGAGTCCGAGGAGGATATCGCCACCACGGTACGGTATGCCGTGCAGCGAGGCATTCCGCTCACGCCGCGCGCTGCCGGGACGAACTTGACCGGCTCAGCGATCGGGTCCGGGATCATCCTGGACGTCTCGCGCATGAATCGCGTGCTGGAGCTGAATCGCGACGAGCGCTGGGCGCGGGTGCAGCCGGGGATTGTGCTGGCCGAGTTGAATAAACAGCTGGGGCGGCATGGACTCTTGTTCGGCCCCGACCCCTCCAGTGGCGACATGTGCAAGCTCGGCGGGATGTTGGCGAACAATTCGTCCGGTCCCCACACGCTGCGGTACGGTGCCGTGAAAGATAATGTGGCGGCGCTCCGTGTCTGTGTGCAGTCAGGCGAATGGCTGGATGCCAAGTCCTATGGGCTTGGCGATCCTGCCTGTGTCGATCTGCTGAAGCGGCACAGACAGCTTCGGGATTTGCGGTCGCTGCTCCAAGACCATGCCACGCTGATCGCGCAGAAGCGCCCGACCGTCAGCAAGAACAGTTGTGGCTACAACCTTTTCGGTCTCGCCGACGGGTTTGCACGAGGCCGGTTCGATCTTCCCAAGCTCTTCGTCGGCAGCGAGGGCACGCTCGGTCTCTTTAGTGAAGCCACGATCACGTTGGTCGAGAAACCCACCGCAACCCTCACGGCGCTCATCCATTTTTACCGGTTGGAAGAGGTGGGCGAGGCAGTGCCGAAGCTGCTGGAGTTGAGTCCGAGCGCGCTGGAAGTGATGGATGCCAACACGCTCAATCTGATCGGCAGGGCGAAGCATGGCATCCCGGCGGATGCGGCCGCCACCCTCCTGATCGAGTTGGATGAGGACGGAGCAGGGGCCGATCTCCGTGTGCGGGCCGAGCGCATGACCGAGATCTGCCGCCGGTATCGGCTGGCCTCCGATCCCGTGATCGCTTTTGATCCTGAACAACGGGACCAGTTATGGAAGGCCCGCAAGGCCCTCTATCCCACGCTCTACCGATTCGATCCCAGGAAGAAGCCCATTAATTTTGTCGACGACGTGGTGGTGCCGGCGGAACGGATCAGCGAACTCATCCGCTATCTGGAAGAGTTCTTTGCCGGGCAGCATGTGCCGGTCGCGATTTTCGGTCATATCGGAAACGGGAACGCCCACATCATTCCTTTGCTCGACGTGAACGACCCAGGCGACTTCCAGAAGATGGTGCAGGGCTATCACGAGATCCACCAAACGGTCTTGAGTCGCTTCGGCGGCTCGATCTGCGGGGAGCATGGGGATGGCCGGGTGCGAGCCGAATATGTGAAGACGATGTTCGGTCCGGAGCTCTACGATCTGTTTGTGCGGGTGAAGCAGAGCTTCGATCCTGCCGGGGTGCTCAACCCCGGCATCAAGATCAGCGACCGGCCCTTCACGGACCATATCGACTATGTGCGGCTGTCGAAGCCCTGCGCGACCTGCGCCAAGTGTAATTCCGTCTGCCCGGTCTACGATGTGTTTCAATCGGAAGACATGAGTTCGCGGGGTTGGTTCGAGATCGTCACCGATACGAACTACAGCTATCTCAATTCGAAGCGAGTCGTCGAGGCCTGTCTCAACTGTAAGTCTTGTCGGACGGCCTGTCCTGCCGGAGTCGATGTGTCCCAACTCATCCTGGATCGGCGAGCCGAGCATCCGAACAAGATGGCGGGCCTGATCTTTCGCCTCCATGCGCAAGCATGGCTATTTGAGCCCCTCTTGAAACTGCTCGCGAGTTGTCAGTTTCTCTGGGATCGGCCTCTGATGCGGCGGCTGCTCGATCGTCTGACGAGGCCCATCATGCGTGGGCTGGCCGCGACGGCGCGGTTGTCGCCTCAACTGGCGCTGCCTCGACTGGCCAAGCGACATCTCCGCGACCGCTATCCGGAACTGATTCCTCAGGCAGGGCAAGCGGCTCGCTCACCGGTGGCCTACTTTCATGGCTGCGCGGCCAACTACTTCGACGATGGGGTGGGGGATGCGGTGATTGCCGTGCTGCGCAAACATGGAGTCGAACCGGACCTGCCGCCGCAACGTTGTTCCGGAACGCCGATCGAAACCTATGGGCATCGCTCGTTGGCCAAAGAGGGGGCCAGGGTCAACCTCGCCTCCATGGCAGGGTACGAGAAGGTCGTGACCGGCTGCGCCTCCTGCACCCTCATGCTGAAGGATTACCCGACGCTGTTCGCCGGTGAGCCGGAGCAAGCGGCGGCTCAGGCCTTGGCCAAACGGGTCACCCATATCTCGGAGTTTGTGTCACAATCGCCGGTGAAGCCAGCCATGGCTAGTTCACAGCCCACGAAGTGCAAGGTGGCCTACCATTCCTCCTGCCATCTGCGGGCGGCGGGAGTGACCAAGGAGCCTCGTGCGATTCTGGCAGGTTTGCCTGGCGTCGAGTATGTCGAGATGCCGGACGCAGACCGTTGTGCTGGCGGAGCCGGGACCTACCTCGTGAAGGATTTTGAGACCTCGCAACGCATCGTTGAGCGGAAGAGGCAGGCCGTCGAACAGAGCGGCGCAGAGGTGGTGGCCACCAGCTGCCCGGCCTGTATGATTCAATTGCGGACCGGATTGCAGGGGGCAGCGGAGGTGAAACACGTGGCGCAAATGATTCAGGAAGCCTACGAAGCAGCAGACCGACAGAGGGATGGAGGAACGGCATGAAGTTGCGCAAAGTCGACGGCCTCTTCATCTTGTTCGCCTTGGCCGTCATCGTGGGGGTGTCGATGCTGCCGACTCCGAAAGACCGGAATCCGATGATCCCGGTCGATGCGGTGCATCAGCCAATTAAGGTGGAAAAGGACTGTCTGCAATGTCATGTTCCCGTCGGCAGCAAGCCCCTCCCGGAGCGGCATCCCAGACGGCAAGATTGCTTCCGCTGCCATGCGCGCGGCGCGTGAAGCGTCGTTCGTGAAGCGTGAAGCGATGGAATTTTGTACGCGGACGACGAGCGACGAATAACGAGAGACGAGGGTTGCATGGTTACAGTGCTGGTCTTTGGGTTGACGCTTCGCGATGCGGTCGGAGAAACGGAGTTCGAGCTGGAGGTGCCCGAGCCGACCACGGTCAAGAAACTCATTGAATTCAACTTCGAGCGGATGGGGCCCTTGCTGCAGTTTCTGATGAACCGGGAAGTGATGATCGCGGTGAATAAGAAGGTGAGCGCCGAGGATACGGTCGTGAAGGATGGCGACATCGTGAAGTTCTCCCATCAGGCGGTGACGTCGTATGATGGGACTCGCGACATCCCAATTTAGCCGAATGCTGAAAAAGTCTGTCAGCTTCGTTCTCGCCTTGAACAGGTCCTCAACGTACCCATGAGGGTACGCCTGCGGCCTGTTCTACGGCTGCGGCCTCGCTGCCGAACTTTTTGAGCATTCGACGGGACCGTGCCATAAGAGAGGATTAGCGGGGTCGGCGTTTGGCTTTGGCCGTTGGTTGAGCAGTGAGGGGATCGTCTGGCCAGGAATGTTTGGGATAGCGCCCGCGGAGTTCTTTTTTCACCTCGATGTAGGCCGACTTCCAGAAGCTGGAGAGGTCCTTCGTAATCTGAACCGGCCTGCGTCCTGGTGATAGGAGATGCAGCATGACCGGAATCTTCCCGTCGACGAGACGCGGCGTATCCTTGCAGCCGAACATTTCTTGCAACCGTACAGCTAGGATGGGCAGGTCCGGCGTCTCATATTCCACGCGAACATTCGATCCACTCGGGACCGTCAGATGTGTCGGCGCCCATTGGTCGAGCTGGCGTGACTGTTCCCAGTTGAGGAGTGCGTGCAAGGGTTGAGTGAGATCGAGTCTGGTGACCCGGTCGAGCGTCGTCAGTCCTGAGAGATAAGGCCCTAGCCAGTCGTCGAGCGTTCTGAGTAGCGCCTCATCAGACAGATCGGGCCAGTGAGATTCTTGTCCTTCGATTCTGCGTAGAAAGGTTACTCGCGCCCGCCACTGCCGAAGTTCCGGAGTCCATGACAGTTTGTCGAGTCCCGCCCGACTGATGCCTTGTAGTAAGGCCGTCGATATCATCGAGGGGTCCGGCTTCGAGAGGCCCTGCTCGGACAGAATGAGCGAACCTAATCGTCGTTGTCTCGTCGCCCGCACCATCTGCGCTGCGTCATCCCATAAGACGTCATCGACGGTTCGAATGTGATCGCCATAGAGGGTTTCAAGATCGCGAAGGCTGACCGGCGCTGCTAGATCGATCCTGGCCGATTGCTGGCCTCCGTCCAGGTCGGCAATGACCAGATAGTCTTCCGATCCGAGCGGGTCGGGGTTCTGAAAGAGCGCGCCACGGCCATTGGCCATGAGATAGCGCGCGTTGCTTCCCTGTTGGCGCTGGGCGATACGATCCGGATAGGCCAGGGCGAGCAAGAGACCGACTTCATCGAGGCTTTCCTGCCGACTGGAACGAAGAGGGCGCGGCAGTTGCCGTTGCCAGAGGTCGGCGGTGCGGGCCACTCTCTGGCAGGCGGCACGGTCCACGGTTGCATCGGCCGTGTGATCGTGTTGTCCATGCAAGGCATCTAATCGGAGTCGCAGGTCGGCATTGCGCCAGCCGGAGGGGCCCCGCAGAATATCTCGCTCGCTCAATAGAGCCGCCAGTTCACAGGCGAGGTTGGTGAGGTGTAACGGCACAGACTTGAGCAGCATGTGCGCGAGACGGGGATGGAGTGGCAGCTCGGCCATCTGTTTGCCATGAGAGGTAATCCGTCCCTCTGGGTTGAGTGCGCCGAGGCCGATGAGTAGTTCCCTCGCCTGGGCCACAGATCCGACCGGCGGAGGCGTGAGCCAGGATAGTTCGGCTGGATTGGCCGTGCCCCAGAGGGCCAATTCGAGCAACAGGGGCGCCAGGTCTGCGTCGAGCATTTCCGGCGGGCGGCGCGGGGCCAGCGATTGCTGTTCCGCAGAGGTCCAGAGGCGAACACAGACGCCCGGTTCGAGACGGCCGGCTCTGCCACGCCGCTGCTCGGCCGAGTCCTGGGTGACGCGGATGGTCTCCAGTCTCGTGAGTCCTGATCGGGGATCGAAGCGAGGCACGCGCAATAGGCCTGCGTCGATGACGATGCATATCCCGTCGATCGTCAAACTGGTCTCGGCAATCGAAGTGGCGAGCACGATCTTTCTCGTGCCAGGTTGAGTCGGAGCAATCGCTCGGTCCTGCGCCTCTTGTGGCAGGTCTCCATGGAGCGGCGCGATGAGGATGTGCGAGCCTAAATTAAGATCGAGCAGTTTCCGTTCGACGCGGCGGATCTCCGCCATGCCGGGCAGAAAGACCAGGAGACTGCCTGGGTCTTGCGCCAGCGAGCGTTTGATCGATTGGACGACTGCCACATCAAGATGGCCCGAGAGGGACTGCTCGAGATACCGGGTCTCGACTGGAAACATTGTGCCTTCGCAGGCAATCACCGGCGCTTGGCCCAAAAGATCCGAGACCGGTCCACAGTCCAAGGTGGCAGACATGACGAGCAGACGGAGGTCCGGACGAAAGATCCGTTGCGATTCCAGGCAGAGCGCTAGGCCCGTATCGGCTTGCAGGCTCCGTTCATGGAATTCATCGAAGAGGATGATCGCGTAGGCACTGAGCGCAGGATCGTCTTGCAGCAGGCGAGCGAGGATGCCTTCCGTGACCACTTCGATTCTGGTTGTGGGCCCCACCTTCGTATCGAGCCTCATGCGGTAGCCGACCCTGCGACCAACTGATTCACCCAGCGTGGCAGCCATGCGGTGGGCTGCGGCACGGGCCGCGAGCCTTCGTGGCTCCAGCATGAGCAAGTTTTTCCCCGCGAGCCAGGGGGCATCGAGGAGGGCCAGCGGAACCCTCGTCGTTTTTCCTGCGCCAGGCGCCGCAGTCAGGAGTACGTTCCGTCCCTCCGTCAACGTGCGTCGAAGATCCGGCAGTACGTCTTCTATTGGGAGTCTGGACATGATAGGTTCAGGGGTCACGCGGAATAGACTGTAACAGAGTCGCGATAGGGACGAAAAGGAAGCGGTACATGGCCCCCAATCAATGGACGAAGGAGAAGCCCCCTGCAGCCGGTTGGTACTGGTTCCGTGGCCTGGCGCACGAAGCGGACCCCTTTATTGTGCAAGTGGATGAGGTCGGCCAGTTTCAATGGCCGGACGGCGGGTATCAGGAAGTGGGGCTGGCCAAGGGGGAATGGGCCGGGCCGATCCAACTGCCAGAAGACAGGGACGCATAGGGCGAGGCGCGCTCTTCTACTCACACAACGAGCAGGACTGAGTAGTTGCTCGCTTGATGGACGCACGAGATCCCCTCAGGGCCGGTGCGGCGGGAGATATTTTTGCCAGCCGCTATCACTTCTCAGTGAAATCACAGTAGTATGATGATTCAGCACGAGTTCGACTTTTATCACGTAACCAGCGCACAGCTCAGAAAGGCCATCGAGGCACCCTATGAAACATGAGACCACCAACCCACCGGCAGAAACGCCGGCTAAGGGATTTTCGCCCGGCTTTGCGGCACTCGGCTTGGAAGCAGCATTGCTCACCACGCTCGATACGTTGGGCTATGAAGAGCCCACGCCGATTCAACGGGAAGCGATTCCACCCTTCTTAGCGGGCCGCGATCTCTTGGGCCAAGCGGCGACCGGAACCGGCAAGACGGCAGCCTTTACGCTGCCGATGCTCCAGCGCATCGCCCATTCGGCACGGCGTTGCCCCTCCGCCCTCATCCTGGTGCCGACCAGAGAGTTGGCCATGCAGGTCGGCGAAGCCGTTACGCGGTACGGCAAAGAATTAAAGATCACCGTGCTCCCGGTCTATGGAGGCCAGGCGATCGGTCCGCAGCTCCATGCGCTCAAGCGCGGGGTCGATGTCATTGTGGCGACGCCTGGTCGGGCGTTAGACCATATCCGCAGAAAAACGCTGCAGCTCAAGACAATTCAGATGGTGGTGCTGGACGAGGCCGACGAGATGCTCGACATGGGCTTTGCCGACGATCTGGACGCCATCCTGGAGCAGGTCCCCAAAGAGCGGCAGACCGCCCTGTTCTCCGCCACCATGCCGCCTAGGATCGCCTCCATTGCGAAGCGCCACCTGAGAGAGCCGGTCGAGATCAAGATCGCCAAGGAGGCACTCAAGGCCGGCGCCGTTCCGCGTGTGCATCAAACGGCCTACGTCGTCACCAGACCGCACAAGGTCGCGGCCTTGGCTCGCATTCTGGATATGGAAGCGCCGAAATCTGCGCTCATCTTCTGCCGCACTCGTATCGAAGTCGATGAATTGACCGCGATGCTGACCAGCCGCGGGCACAGGGCCGAAGCGATCCATGGCGGCATGAATCAGCCCCAGCGCGATCGTGTGATGAGCTCGTTCCGGTCCGGACAAACTGAACTCCTCGTGGCCACCGATGTGGCGGCGCGGGGCTTGGATATTCCGTCCGTGTCGCATGTGGTGAACTACGATCTGCCTACGTCGTCGGAAGTCTATGTCCATCGGATCGGACGGACCGGGCGCGCCGGGCGCGAGGGGTCGGCTATCACCGTTCTCGATCCGCGCGAGCAGCGTCTGCTCTGGAACATCGAGCAGCTGACAAAAGCCAAAATTGTTGTGACGCAAGTGCCGACCATCGCCGACCTTCGGACGAAGCGGCTGGCACGAACTAAGAGCGCGATTGAAGAAGTGTTGACTGCCGGTGATCTGGATCAGTTCCGGGCCGTGGTCGCGTCGCTCGCCGAACAGGGAGACCCGCTGGAGGTGGCCGCGGCAGCCCTGAAGCTTCTGTTCCGTATCCAGGGCGGGGAGCGGAAGGAATACGATATTCCGGCTTCGTCGAGCAGGCCGCCGGAGCGTCCTTCGATGGCGCGGCGTCCTATGGGCGATCCCCGGATGGATCCTCGCGGGCGGGCCGGTGCCGTGATGCCGCGAGAGGGTCAGGGGAGTCAGGGTCGATCCTTCAGCCCTCCCGCCCGTGGCGGACGAACGGCTGGCACAGCCAAGCTCTATATCGGCGCAGGCCGTGAGGCCGGCATCCGGCCTGGCGATCTCGTCGGGGCGATTGCCAACGAGGCGGGACTCAACTCGAATGTCATCGGCGTCGTCGAAGTGATGGACCATTTTTCGCTGGTGGAAGTGCCGGAAGTGTTGGCTCGCGAAATCATCGACACGCTCAGCCGCACCAGGATCAAGGGACAGAAGGTGGCCGTGAGGTTGTTTACGGAGCAGCCCCGAGGGGGGACGAGGGCGTAGCCGCTGCCCTTCTTGCTCGCGGAACGCGCACGCTCAGAAGGTGCCCGTTCGATGCGCGCAGTAAAGGGCAGCTTGGCCACGCCATCTGAAAAAGAAACAAGCAAGCTTGGAAGGATTATTTATAGAATTGTCAGTGGTCTGAGACTTCAATGAGGGACGAGAGACAGTTGTTACCTGGAAT
>CAYHQK010000021.1:0-18444 GCA_964358535.1 uncultured Nitrospira sp.
ACGAAGGTGGCATAGCCGCCGATGATCACCATCGTGAGCAAGTTCGCCACCATCGTGACGTCGATCAGCCCCAGGATCCCCAGCATGAAGATGGTCTCTTCCTGCTGGTTGATGTGCCGGACCATTTCCCACAGCTCGACGATAAACTTGTAGGCATAGAGCAGCTCCGCCACGATCAAGCCGCCGTAGAGCGGAGCTTGAATCCATCGGCTTGCGAACACGATGGTTTCGAACACGTGCTCGATGCGGCTCACGATGGGAGATTGGGTGTGTTTCACGGTTGCGGCGGTTGAATGATCAGGGTGGCTCACGGCGCGTATCCTAGTCAAGGAGGGGGTGCTCTGTCAATTCGAGTGATAGAGCTGAGTTCAGGGAAGGGCGTGACGCTGATTACTCATTGAGCGTGGCGACGGAGGAGTCCGACGGCTCGAGCCGGTTCTGGGGTGCGGAGAGGAAGCGCACGGCGTTGATCGTCATGTGTTCTTCTGTGGCTTTGTCAAAAAAGAAGTCAGCTCCGGCGAGAGAGCAGGAGGTCTTGTTGTCATGAGAGGGATTGTCTGTGACGATGATGATGGTCGGCGGGACCATCAACCGCTTGACCTGTTGGAGGACTTCGATGGCACGGCCATCTCGGAGCGAGGAGTTGAGGATCGCGATATCCGGCTTGCGATTTAGAATCATCGCGGTCGCTTCTTCCGAGTCCGACGATTCTCCCACCACCTTCACGCCGGCGATTCTCTCAAGGCGCCGCTTGAGCCTGTGGCGAAAGTTGCTGTCCGTGTCTGCTAGGACGATGGTCATGGGATGGCTCCGAACGGATGAGTATGTGATTGAAGCAATCGTTGAAAGGTAGCGTGAACGGAAGGCGAAGACAATCAGATGAACGCGTGTCGTGATGTAGGAAGATGCTTACAGCGCAGGGGCGATCAACGGGCGTGAGCTTCATTCAACCAGATGATGGTCAAGGGCGTAGCGGATGAGTTCGGCGGTGGTTGAGAGCTGGAGCTTGTCCAGGAGCCTTGCGCGATAGGTACTGATGGTTTTGACGTTGAGCGTGAGGGCCTGGGCGATGCTTTTGACGGATTGGCCTTGCGCGAGCAATACGAGGACTTCGAATTCTCGCTTAGACAATGTGTGATGGTTGGGACCGGTGGGATTTTTGATCAGATTGCCGGCCATACGCTCTCCGAGGGAGGCGGTGACATACCTGCGGCCTGCCAGGACTTGTGTGACTGCCATGGCCAGCTCTTCTGGGGCGGTCTGTTTGGTGAGATAGGCCATCGCTCCGGCACGAAAGGCCCGCACGGCATATTGCTCCTCCGGGTGCAGGCTCAGGACCATCAGAGGGAGCTCGGGCGCCAGGCAGTGTAACTTGCCTAACAGCTCCAACCCGCTCTGATCGGGAAGGCTGATATCCACGATCGCCAGATCCCACGGTTCTTGCTGCACTGCGTCCATTCCTTTCTGGCCTGTATCGGCTTCGCCAACGTTGACGTGAGGGAAAGTCTCCTCAAGGATTTGTCTCACGCCCCGTCGCACGACCACGTGATCGTCGATCACGAGAATTTTTATCAGCTGTGTCTCAATCATGGGCAACGTACTCCGCAACAGGGATGGAGGCGATGGCGGTCGTGCCGAGCCCTGGCGTCCCCATGATGCGAAAATGGCCGCCCAGGAGGGAGGTGCGCTCCTGCATTCCCCGAAGTCCGAATGAGCGAGGAGCGGCCATTCTCTCGTTGGTGATGCCACTCCCATTGTCAGTCACTTTCAGGGTTGCCAGGTGATGGCTCCGGTGTAGACGCATACGCACCTTCGAGGCGTCGGCATGACGCATCACATTCGTCAGCAGTTCCTGCGCGATTCGAAACAATGCCGTCGATACCTCTGGGGGTAGCGCTGAGGATGAGAATCCCGGCGTTGCCTCCACCGTGCAGCGAGTGCCCGTGCGACGCTGGAATGTCGTGGCGAGGCATTTCAGCGCTGGGACCAATCCGAGATCGTCCAGCATCACGGGGTGCAGGGCTGCTGCTGTTGCACGAACGGATTCCAGGAGCGCATCGACCGATTCAGACATGGTCCGGACTTTATTCGTCAGATCTGTGACGGATGACGGAGTGGACGATGGCATCAGTTTTGTGCCGAGCCAGGCCAGGTCAAACTTTAAGCCGGTCAAGGCCTGCCCGAATTCGTCGTGTAGTTCCCGTGCGATTCTGCGCCGTTCCTCTTCTGTGGCCATCTGTATTTGGCGAGCCTCCTCGCGCAGCCTGGTGTGGGGGCGTTGGAGTTCATGTTCTGTCTCGACGCGTGAGGTGAGGGTTGTGCCGATAGCCATGAGCCCAATCAGGTTCCCGCGAGCGCTTAGCACCCGCGAGATATTCCAGGAGAGCATCGACTGCGAGTTCGTGCGGGTGAGAAGAGGGCTTTCGAAGCCTCGCGCCTCACTCCCTGTGGTGACTTGCGCGAGCATGGCCAGGAATGACTTGCGCGCCTCCACCGGGAGACAGAGAGCCACATAGCTCTGTCCCAGCGTTTTATCAGCGCTCCAGCCAGAGAGCATTTCCGCTGTGCGGTTCCATCCCAGAATGATGGACTTAGGCGAAAGAAGCAGAATCGCACTGTTTGAAGTTTCCAGAAGCGTGCGATAGCAATCCTCAATCGGCTCTTCTGGGCGATCGGCCTGCTTTGACGAACGGAGCGCCTTAGCTCTGGGGCTGTTACTCATGTCTCGACTGGGAGCCTGAGGCGGCGGGGCTGCGGCAAAATGGGTGCGTGAGTGTTTCATACTGTTGTGAGTGCCGGTTCAAGGTAAACGTCAGCGGTGATACAGGTGCCGTGACCCACAGTGGATTGGATCATCAGGCGACCACCGATCTTCCGGACTCGCTCTTCCATCTGCGCGAACCCAATGCCCTTCCCTTGTCCCTGCTCGACTTCAAAACCAGCTCCGTTGTCGCGAATACTTAGCCGTACTCGTGGGCCGATTTTTCGAAGGGCGATTACCGTTCGTGTGGCGCGGGCATGACGGACGCAATTGCTCAAGGCCTCTCTGGTGATCGTGACGAGTTCACGGGCTTCTTCGCCTGTCAGAATCTCTTCTGCCTCCTGGTCGATCTCCATGCGAATCCGTAACTCACTCACCCGCTCAAAGGTCTGGGAGAGGAATCGCAGCTCTGAAGCCAGACTAAAAGGCTCAATGTTGTCGGCCTCCACGGCCAAAATCATCCGTCGGATGTCTTGGATGAGCGTGTTGACCTGGTTGGCTGCTTGATCGCAGGGCAACTGCGCGGTGTGTGGCATGCCCTTCTGCAATTGACGGGTTTGCGCAAGACTCATCCCAATTGCATAGAGAGCTTGCAGTACAGAATCGTGCAGTTCCCGTCCGATGCGGCTGCGATCGTGAAGCAGGGCGCTCAATCGCTGCTCGGATGCCTTGAGGGCGGAGGCGATGCTGCTCTCGATCTGTTCAGGCGGTAGGCAGGGAAACGTCCGATTGTTTTCGAATGAAACACCTAGGTTGAAGTCATCGCTCTCATGTGCCAGCCTGCCAGGGTCTTGTCTGAACCCGTCGATAACTCGGAACTCTCGTCGATCTTTCATCAGTTGGAACACCCCCTTCTTTCCAATCGTGCAACGCACGAACGTCAATGGAGCTCTTCCTCCTCCGGACTCATTAGTTCGAGCACTACTGGTACGGGACTGCGCTCATCCCGTCACCTGGCGGATCCGCCAGGTGACGTGGCGCCATGAATTGATGCATTTTCCCCGCATAGTAGCGAGTGGTCTGCAGAAGGAAGAAGGAGGTGCTCATGCTGGTGTTGGAGGAGAGTCGACCGATCGAGTTCCGGGAAGACAGATTACTCGTGAAAACATTGTCAGATGAGCAAGATCTCAGCGCGTCGTATCATCTGCGTCACCAGGTGTTTGCTGACCGGCTTCAATGGGTTGCGAAAAGCGACGACGGGCTTGAAGTTGATGCCTACGATGCATTTGCCACGTCGGTTGGGCTGTTTGACGACGAACGAAAGCTCCGTGGCGTTTTTCGGATGGTGAACCCTCCATACCCATTCATGATCGAGAGAGAGTTTCGTTCTTGCTTGCTTCCGAACTGCAAAATTAGGAAAGAGCGCGATACCGTAGAGATTACGAGGCTGGCGTTAGATCCGACGTTGACGGATAAAGGGCTGTCTATCCGTCTCATGCAGGTCCTGTTCAAGGGGGTGTATCAATGGTCACTGCAGAATGAAGCCCGGTATCTATACATGGTGGTTGAAAAACGATTTCTGCGAGTGCTCCGAGGAATGGGATTTTCTTGCGAGGCCATTAGCCCGGCCGTGTCTCTTCCTCCGGCTGGGGCGTTGTCAATTGCCGCCGTTCTTGACTGGAAGCAGTTTTACGAAACCTGTCCGCTCAAACAACCGTCGTTCTTTCAGTGGATGAATGCGGTTGATGGTTCGACCTCGTTTGAGAAGAGCGGATTCCTTGCAAGGGAGCCCAGGCAGCAGTTTGCCGAGCCAGGCGTAACCCGGATCTGGCGGCAAGATCAGCAGCTGTTAGGCGAGATAGAAAGAAAATTGGCCGCAGTCTGATCGAAGAAAGATTTCAATCGCCAGGGTGGATAGCTTATCCTGCCTGAAGCAGGCCATGCTCCATGGCAACTGCCACTGCCTGAGTGCGTGAGCTGGCATCAAGTTTCATGAAAATGCCTTCAACGTGAAAGCGCACAGTCCGTTCGGTCACCCCCACAATGCGAGCGATTTCCCAGTTGGTTTTTCCTTCCTTCATCCACAACAGCACCGTCATTTCTCGCGGCGAAAGGCCCTTGGCTCGGTTGGACAATGGCGTGTGGGTATTCGCGATCAGAACGCGGTGCAGATAAGGGATGAGATATTCCAATAGCCCTCTATAGCGAGCAGTGCCCTTCGCATCGCCCCCGGCGAATGAAAAGAAAGTTGCGAATCCCCGGTTTCGCTCAAGGATCCCAGTGGTTATTCCGTGGGTCAGTCCGAACGAGCGAGCTTCTTCGATGAATTCAAGCTGCTTTAGAGAACTGGCGTTATCGTATGTCTGTTTCCATACTTGTGTTTTGAAGGAAGATAAGAGCGACTGCAACACAGGATCGACGCAGGCATACCCGTTCTTACCGTAGGTGTACAGCCAGTCGTTCGAATAGCTCACGTTGATCACGCTGTTGAATTCCTTGAAACCTCCCGTTGAGGAGAGCTGTGCGACACCACCTATCACGCGGGGGCATGCCACAGCCTGCTGGAGAAGTTGGAGAATATGATGCACCTCATCCCCCGTCGTGGCGTCCATTGAGTAGTGGAGAATCTCCACAACCTGTTGCATCTCCGATTTCGTCAGGTCTGAAAATGCCTCAGACGGAAACGGACGTCGCGATTCGCCTGGGCCTCGCAACCTCGACGCTTGGGAGGGGCTGCGATCAGCACTCTCATACACTCCTAATGAATGAGGCAATTTCCTCTCTCTCTGGATAAAAGGAAATTGCCCATGCAGTATATCGTCCGAGACGAGATTCTCTTGTCTGTGCGCTGCACATCTATCTTGAATCTCACGGGAAACGGTGAGGGTGCTGGCGGATGCGACTTTTTTAGGCACTGCCATGGAATTCCCTCCTCCCCGCTGCATTCGCCAGAAGCCTCAGCAATTGCCCCCCCTAACTATCGCTAGGGACTGCCGTGACATCGTAATGAGGGCCTTGGATTCTTCCTGAAAGACAGATGATTATTGTACCTGCTTTATTTAAAGAAGTCAGCAAGAGCGCGTAGTCATAAAATTACATATTTAAAGATAGTGCCGAGTTGACCCACATTGATCGTTGTTGGGTTTTTGTTTCTTGCGTTGCACCCTGAAGCTCCCCGCCGATAGGAAAGGTGCCCCGACTATCCTAAAAGCTCGGGCCTTTTGTTTAGGGTTCTATGAGCCGCGGACGGTTACCGGGAATCGCAACCCTACCGTCAACGGGAGGTACCATGCCTATGTCCACTTGGGGACCGCCAGCTCAAATTTATGTTTTGAAGAGAGGGATGGTTGGATCTGCGGCGTCGGGAGCTTGCACGCGAAGGGTGCTGTCCAGTCGCTCGAGGATGATCACGTTTAATCGTGCGACGGAGAGGTGCTCGCGAGCGTTTTTCTCATGGCCGCGATGGTGTCGGCGTCGAGACCGGATGCCGTCAATTCCTCATCCGTGGCTGCAGCGATGTTTGTCAGGCTGCCATATTCTTTGAGTAGGCGGGTCCTGGTAATTTCGCCGATGCCGCTGACCTGATCCAGTTGCGAGGCCATGAGGGCTTTGCTACGCAGTTTGCGGTGGAAGGTGATGGCAAATCGATGGGCCTCGTCACGAATGCGTTGCACGAGATGGGTGGCCGGGGAGTTCGCGCGAAGCACGATGGGGTTTTTCCGGCCTGGCAGAAAAATCCGCTCCTCCTTTTCGCCTCGTGCCTTGGCCAATCCGATAATGGGCAGGTCTTGATGCCCAACCTGTTTCAGCCCCTCCATAGCTGCGGCGAGCTGGCCTAACCCTCCATCAATGAGGATGAGATCCGGGCGCGCGAGATGCTCGCTCTCTCCATAGCGGCGCGTGACGACTTCCTGCATGCTGGCAAAATCGTTGGCGCCAGTGACGGTTTTGATGGTGAACCGGCGGTAGTCGGCTTTCTTCATCTGGCCGTCTTCCCAGACCACCATGGAGGCGACGGACTGGTTGCCCATGGTATTCGAAATGTCGAACCCCTCGATGCGTTTGGGCACGACGTCCAGCCGGATGAGGCGTTTGAGTTCTTCGACTGCTTGTCGGCCGACTTCTTCGTCGCGGAGGTGATTGGCGACGGAGGCTGCGGCGTTTTCCTCTGCGAGAAGGACCAATTGGTGTTTCACGCCCCGCTCCGGCGTCACCACGCGGACGGTGTTTCCCCGTTTGCCCGAGAGCCATTCTTCAATCACCTTGGTGTCGTCCAGATCCGTGTGGATGAGCAGCTCCTTGGGCGGTTGCCCGTCTTTGTTGTAGAACTGTTCGATGGCGGATCGTACGAGTTCCTCATCGCTGGTGTCGGCTGACTGGGGCCAGAAGTAATCCTTGCGTCCGATCAACAGGCCGCCGCGCACGAAGAGGATTTGGAGATCGACTGCCGTGCCTTGCCGCGCCAGGCCGATCACATCCTGATCGGTCGTCGTCGTTTGGGTGATGCGCTGCTTTTCGAGCGTGCGCTCGATGTTGAAGAGCCGATCTCGTAAGCGCGCCGCTTCCTCGAATTCCTCTCGTTCCGCCGCCTGCTCCATTTGGGCGCGCAAGTTGTCCAGTAATTCATGATCGCGCCCTTCGAGAAATTGGCGGACTTGCGCGACGATGCGGTGGTAGTCCTCTTTCGATTGGTTGCCGGTGCAGGGCGCCATGCACCGTTTGATTTCGAATTCGATGCAGGCCCGGTCCGCCTTGCCGTCGATCGCGATGGTGCAGGTGGCCAGGGGGAAGGTTTTCTTGATGACCTTCAATGTCTCCCTCAGGGCGCCGGCCGGCGGGTAGGGGCCATAGTAGAGGGCGCCGTCTTTTTGCACGCGCCGGACGACGGTGAGGCGAGGGAAGTCTTCTTTGATCGGCAGGCGCAGGTAGGGATACTGCTTGTCGTCCCGCAAGAGGATGTTGAAGCGGGGCCTGTGCCTCTTGATCAGGTTGTTTTCGAGGATGAGGGCTTCGAGCTCTGAGCGGGTGACGATCGTGTCGAGATCCGCGATCTTGCCGACTAGGACGATATTTTTCGGGGAATGGTCGGTCCCTTTTTGAAAATAGGACCGTATCCGGTTGGAGAGGACCGAGGCCTTCCCGACATAAAGGACTTCGCCCTGCCCGTCTTTGAAAAGATAGCAGCCAGGTTGGTCCGGCAGGTGGTCGAGTTTGGATTGAAGTTCTTGGGAGGTAGCCATCAGCTGTCAGCCTTCAGCGGTCAGCAAGAGGAGAATGCCTTCATGCAACATTCTACGGTCCGAGGCGCTCCGGGGCAACTTGGCTGACAGCTGATCGCTGAGGGCTGACGGCTCGCTTAGCGTAGCCCGCGCACGAACGAGGGGCTCAGGCTTCCGCGCGCGATTTCCGCGACCGGCCCCTTCATCGTGAGGCTGAAGTCTTCGGCGACCTGGATATTGAGCTGGCCTCCCGGCATTTTCACCGTAACGGGGCTCTTGACCAGTCCGAGCCTGACGGCCGCGCTTGCTGCGGCGCAGGAGGAGGACCCGGAGGCTTGGGTTTCACCGGCTCCGCGCTCCCAGATCAGGATGAAGAGTTCCTTCGGGCCGGTCGGCACGGCGAGCTGCACGTTCGTGCGTTTCGGGAAGAGGGCATGGTTTTCCAGCGCAGGTCCCAGCTTGAGGAGATCCTCTCGCGACCAGGACTGGCCTGCCGGTTTGAACACGACGCAATGGGGATTGCCGACGCTGACTCCGGTGAAGATAAGTGGCTGACCTGCCGCCTCGATGGGCTGTGTGATCAGTTCGTTAACCGTGAGGCTGCAGGGGAGCGACGCAGGCTGGAATGACGCCTTGCCCATTTCGACTGTGACGGAACTCGCATCCCCATGCCGGTCCAGATGCAGCTCGATCGTCACCAGCCCGCCTTTAGTTTCGACCGTAAAGTGTTTCTTTTTCGTTTTGCCGGTTGCGTGGAGATAGCGGGCGAAGATGCGCAGGCCGTTGCCGGACTTTTCCGCTTCGCTGCCGTCAGGATTGTAGATCCTCAGACCGAAGTCCGCTTTTTTCGTCGGCACCAGCGCCAGGATTCCATCGCTGCCCAATCCCCAGTTACGATCGCAGATAGCTTTGATCCTCGATGGGCTCAGCGAAAATGACAGTTCCTTGGGGTCCATGACGATGTAGTCATTGCCCAGCCCATGCCCGCGAAAAAATCCGTTCTTCATTCTGGCTCCTTTGGTATCTCGTCGTTCGTGAAGCGTGAAGCGGGGGAACAATACTGTGGCTGGCCCGGAATCGTCAATGGGGCGAGTGGGGGCTAGGATCTGAAATCGGTGGCGGACTCTTCACGAGCGACGAACGACGCTTCACGAGGTTCATACGATTTTCACACCATGCGGCCGTTCGATCAGCTCGACTTCATATCCGTCCGGCGCGTTGATGAAAATAAACCGGCTGCCGGATGAGGTTGCGGTCGGCCCGTCTGTAATCTGAATGCCCTGTTCCGTGAGGGATGCGATGGTCTCGTCCAGGCTTTCGACTTGAAAGGCCAGGTGAACCAGATCCTCCTGGACCGTCACCGGTCCGCTCGGGGGAAAGCTGCAGAGTTCGATCAGTTCCTCACTCTGGGGTATCTTGAGGAAGGCCAGATGAGAGCCGCGTGGCGAGACCTTCCGCTCCAGCACCTCCAGTCCGAGGACATCTCGGTAGAAGGCGATCGTCTGGTCCATGTCGCTGACCCTCATACGGGTGTGGAGGAGCTTGGTCACTCGCATGGGCTTGTTCCAATGAAAAAGTCAAAAGTAAAAATGGGGTAGTGGGATTCCACACTTTTTAATTTTACATTTTTACTTTTTACTTATTCTCGCCGGTCCGCTGGTTTTGCGCAGCAGGATTTCTGCGCTGTCCTGGATCAGAAGATTCGGGATGGGGCCGATTTCCTGATAGCCCTGCTTCTTGTAGAAGTGCCGGCCTTGCTCGTTGAAGTCTGATACGCAGGCGAATAGATTCTGTGCCCTTGCAAAGACCAGCGTCTCGATGTGGGCCAGCAACCGTCTCCCGAGCCCCTTGCCTCTGGTCCAGTCCGCCACGCCAAACAGTTCCAAATAGTCGCCGAGCAGAAATTTCCGACGAACGACCGCGATGCCGGCCACCTTGCCGTTTTCTTCTAGGACGTAACTATCGCGCCCCTGGGGGAGCGGCAGGAAATAGCTGTCCCAGTCTTTGGCTTGATAGCCCAGCCTCTTCCACGGATCGGAGCCGGCGAGTAGTTCCATCACGGCGACTCGATCTTGTTCCGTCATAGGGCGAACGATGGGATCGGTCATGGAGCAACCTTACCATTACAGGTTAGGAGATCGCTGATAGTCATGGGAGTGAGGTTTCGTTCGGGCAAGAGATGGTCGTGGAGATCCTGCACAACCTCGTGGGTATGTTTGCCCTTGCCGTTGGCATGCATCACGATGACACTGCCCTTGCGGACGGATCGTTTTAGTCGGTCCTCGATCTGGCTTGCGGTAATCGTCGGGTCTGGATCGCCTGACACCACATTCCAGAGAATGAATTGGAGGCCGAGGGCACGGACCACGTTGACCGTGTCGTCGTTGAACTCTCCATAGGGAGGGCGGAACAGGGTCGCGCTGTGACTGTATTTGGTTTTGAGGAGACGGACCGGACCGAGGATTTCCCGTTTTTGCTCCTCCGGGGAATGGAGCGGCAGATGGGCATGGACTTCCCCATGGGTGCCGACTTCAAAGAAGGGAACGTGGAGGAGGGCTTGGACTTGCTGATCGTGCCGAGCCATCCATCTCCCCGACATGAAAAATGTCGCAGGGATTTTCTGTTCGATTAAATAGTCGATTAAGGCCTGGTCGTAGCCTGTGCCTTTCCGCACCGGGCAGAGGTCGAAGGTCAGCGCTACTCCTGGACAGGAAGGTGGACCTGCCTTGACCACCTGGGCCTGCGTGAGGGGAGGCATTGCTGGGATAAGCAGCACTGCGAGGATAAGGCATAGCATGTGTGGGAAGTAGCGCGGCATGGTGGCCAGTATACCTGATCCTGCAGGTTGCTCAAAATGGCCGTTCAGCAAGGCCGCAGCGAGTGAAGACCGGAGGCGTACCCTCTGGGGTACGTTGAGGATCTGAACGATGCGAGAACGACGCTGACGGACTTTTTCAGCAGCCTGCCGTTGACGCTTGAAATCTCACACTGCTACGGTGGAACTATGTTTGTGTCTAATTGGAAAATTGGTCGTGTGCTCGGCATCCCGATTCATGTCCATGCCTCCTGGTTCGCGGTATTTTTCTTTGTGACCTGGTCGCTGGCGACAGGCTATTTGCCTGAGACCTTGCCGGGCCTATCTGAGTCACGCTATTGGGGCATGGGCGGGATTTCCTCCCTCTTGCTGTTCCTGTCCGTTCTCCTGCATGAGCTGGGACATTCCTATGTGGCGCTGCATTATCGGATTCCGATCAGCCAGATTACCCTGTTCATTTTCGGTGGCATGGCGCATATGGGCAAGGAGCCGCCCAGTCCGAGGGCCGAGTTTTTAATCGCGCTGGCAGGACCGCTCGTGAGTTTGCTTCTGGGGGTCGGCTGTCTCGGCGGCGCCATGGCGGTGGATTCCTTGTTCTCAGGATTAGGGCTTCAGGGATTCGTTGTCCTGGGGGGACTGCTCGGCATGGTGAATGTGCAGCTCGGACTCTTCAATCTGATCCCGGGGTTTCCCTTGGACGGTGGGCGGGCTTTACGGGCCGGGCTTTGGGCCTGGAACAAGGATTTCAACCGAGCGACCAGCCAGGCGGCGCTGACGGGAATAGGATTCGGCGTGGCCCTTGGGGTGATCGGCGCGGTCGTGCTGGCAGGGGCCTGGTCCGGAGTCCTGGGCCATTCCATCGCGGCGAACGGCGGCTGGCTCATCTTGATCGGTTCATTTCTGTTTTCTGCTGCTCTGTCGAGCAAGCGGCAAGCAGCGATGAGGAGCTCGTTGGCAGCGGTGACGGTGCGCCAGGTGATGGTCCACCCGGTCGTGACGGTGCCGCCTGACATGGCCGTGCAGGATGCGGTCGATCAATACTTTGTCGCGCATGGGTTCGGTGGGTTCCCCGTTTGCGAGGAGGGGCAAGTGGTCGGGGTGGTCACGGTGGGCGATGTGCAAGCCATTGCTACAGCGCTCTGGCCCTGGCGTCGCGTACGAGACATCATGTGTCCGGTGCCACAGGCCTTCTGCATTCCTCCGGACTGGTCTGTCATGCAGGCGATGGAGCGTATGGCTCATGGAGGATGGGACCGTCTCGTGGTGGTGGAGGACGGAGCGATCGTGGGGCTCATCACCAGATCGGCTATCGCCCAGTTCTTACAGTTGCATCAGTCTGAAGCGTGAAACGGTACAGGGATTGAATGCCTGCCTTTTGTCACCTCTGACCTCTCACGTCTCTCCTTTTACGTCTTACGCTCAGTCGTTCTCGTGGTTGCCGCTGACAGGGCCTGCGCCTGTTGCTGCAGGAGGTGGACGACTTCTGCGCCAATCAGCAAAAGGACCGAGGAGTAATAGACCCAGAGCAGCAGCAGGACCACTTCCAAGAGGGACCCATAGAGGTTCGTATAGAGGGTCGCGTAGGTGCCATAGGTCACGAACAGGAGTTTCGCGGCCACCCAGAGCAAGCTAAATGTCAGGGCGCCGATCATGGATTCACGCCATTGCGGGCTCCGTCGCGGTACGAGTCGATACAAGATCGTGACCGTGAGGAAGGCCAGCGCGAAGGGGAGCGTATAGGTAAGAAACCAGTCATGGGCCGCGAGGGCCAGGAGATCGAGCCCCCAGAGTTTCGGCGCATAGCCCGTTAAGAAGTTGATGGTTTGCGTTGCGACGTAGGAAAGAATCAGGACGAGCCCGCTCACGGCGAGTGAGGCCACCGCGATGGCGGTGGAGATGAGGGGATGGCGGCGCCAGGTACTCTCGAATACGACATTCAGCGCATAGTCGAGTTCATAAAACACCAACGTGCCGAACCAGGCGAAAGCCAGAAAGACCGCCCACCGGACGGTTTCCATGGCGCTCACCCGATGTAGTTCTGCTGCGACATGTTCGCCCAGCGAGGGGAGAAACCCCTTGAGAAAGCTGAGCAGGACCTGCTCCCCGATCACGTCGTGACTCACTACGAAACTCAGGCCATAGAGCAAGAGGAAGACGAGGGGGAAGAGCGAGAGTAGGGAAAAAAAGGCAAGGGATGCGGCAAGACTGGCGCAGCCATGCCGTCGAAATGATCGGAGAAGGCTCAGGAGGAAGCGCAAAGCTTGCATAGGTGCGATCCGAACGTTCGACAGGGTAGCACGAGTCGCCCGATCCTGCACCTGCTCAGTCGGAAGAAGGACTACTTGAGTGTCAGCACCGATTGGAGCGCGAAGCTGACGAGAGGATCGGGGAAGAGACCGAACAGAATCACGCCGGCGACGGCGCAGGCCAGCACGAAGGAAAGGGCCGGCGACGTCACGAGGCGTGGCGCGATGGATGAGGGGTCAGGCTCGCGCATATACATGACCATCACGACCCGCATGTAGTAGTAGGCCGACACGGCGGCAAAGATCAGGGCGATGGCGGCGAGCCAGGCCAATCCCGCTTCAACTGCCGCCATGAACACATAGAATTTTCCGATGAAGCCGGCGGTCGGAGGAATGCCAGCGAGCGAGACCATGAAGAGCAGCATGAGAAAGGCTGCGAGCGGCTGGCGCTTCGCGAGACCCGTAAAATCCTCGATCTCTTCCCCCTCGATCCCGCCTTTCCTCAGCATGCCGATGACAGCGAAGGCGCCGAGCGTCATAAACGCATAGAGGGCGAGATAGATCATGACGCTGGCGAGGCCTGGCGTGCCACCGGACGCGCCGGTCGCGCGGCCCGCTGCGACAAAACCGATCAAGGCGTAGCCAGCGTGCGCAATGCTGGAATAGGCCAGCATTCGCTTAATATTCGTTTGCACGATCGCGACGAGATTGCCGAGCACCAGGGTGACCAGGGCGATGAGCAGGAACAGGAGCGACCAATCTGCCTTGAGGCCGCCGAGTCCTTCGACGAAGACCCGCATGAAGGCGGCAAAGCTGGCGGCTTTTGCCGCCACTGCCATAAAGGCTGTGACGGAGGTCGGGGCGCCCTCATAGACGTCCGGCGTCCACATATGGAATGGCACGGCGGCGAGTTTAAAGCTGAAGCCGACTGCCACGAGAATGACCGCGATCAGCAAGAGCGGATCGTTCGCTCCGTGCGTTCCAATGGCGGTCGCGATCGACGCCAGCTTGGTGCTGCCGGCCATGCCGTAGAGCAGCGAGATGCCGTAGAGCAGAATTCCCGAGGAGAAGGCGCCGAGGACGAAGTATTTGGCTGCGGCTTCCAGTGAACGAGGTTTCGACCGGTTGAGCCCGGTCATCACATAGAGCGAGAGGGACATGAGTTCTGTGCCGAGGTAAATTGTGAGCAGGTCTGCGCCGGAGACCATGACCATCATGCCGGAGAGGGAGAGGAGGATGAAGCCATAGTATTCGCCTAGGTGGATGCGTTCCGCCTTCAGATAGGGCAGCGAGAGCAAAATGGTCAGGCCGGTCACGCCATAGAGGAGAACTTTCCAGAATCTAGCATAGGCATCGACCACCACCAGGTCGCTGAAGGCAGAGACCCGGACATTCAGCACGCCGATCTGTCCCATCGTCAGGCCAAGGCAGAGGGCGAGGGAGCCCAGGCTCAGCCAGGCCAGGAGATCCCGTCGCGAGGCCGGCGTGACCGGGTCCAGCGCAATGACGAGACAGGCCGTGACGACGATGATGAGTTCTGGAAGCAGGGCTAAGAGGTCGGTGCCGTACAGACTCATCGCGAAATTTCCTCGGTCTTCAGTGGCTCGGTACTGCCAGCCAGCAATGGCGCTGCCTCCCCGGCAGAGGGCTGGGCCGTTGGCGCGACCTTCGTGCGGGACATGGAGGCGATTACGTTGTTCACACTCTGGTGCATCTTGCTCACGAGCGGATTGGGGAAGAGCCCGATCCAAAACACCAATAGAGCCAGCGGCACGAGGGTGGCGAGTTCCCGTTTATTGAGGTCCTTGAGTTTCGGGAGCTGGTGCGGGAGCGGGACTCCGAAGACCACTCGCTGAATCATCCAGAGAATATAGGCGGCGGCCAGGATGATGCCCAACGAGGCAAAGGCGGTCGCGACCTTGCTCCAGAGGAACGTGCCGACGAGCACGAGGAACTCGCCGACAAAACTATTGGTGCCGGGGAGGCCGAGCGAGGACAAGGCGAAAATCACTAATAGGGTGGCATATTGCGGCATCGGCGACGCCAAGCCGACATTGTCGGCGATCAGTCGGCTGTGGGTCCGCTCATAGATCATGCCGACGCAGAGGAACAGGGCGCCGGTCGTAATCCCATGGTTGACCATTTGCAGGACCGCTCCTTCGATGCCTTGCTGGTTCAGGACAAAGATGCCGAGGGTCACGAACCCCATGTGGCTCACGCTCGAATAGGCGATCAGTTTCTTGAGATCGATCTGAGCCAGCGCCATATAGGCGCCATAGATGATGGCGACGATGGAGAGTCCGACCATCATGGGCGTGAAGGCACGGCTGGCGTCCGGCAGCATCGGCAAGCTGAATCGCAGAAAGCCATAGGTGCCCATTTTCAAGAGAATACTGGCGAGGATGACGCTGCCGGCGGTCGGGGCCTCGACGTGGGCGTCCGGGAGCCAGGTGTGAAAGGGAAACATGGGGACCTTCACCGCGAAAGCGGCGAAGAAGGCCAGGAAGAGCCACATTTGCAGCGACGCCGGGTAGGTCCCCTGGCTCAAGGCGAGGATGTCGAACGTGTGGCCCCCGTAAAAGTAGAGGGCGAAGATGGCGACGAGTAACAGCACGCTCCCCGCGAGGGTATACAGAAAGAACTTAATCGCCGCATACAATCGATTGGGTCCTCCCCAGACGCCGATGAGGAGGTACATCGGAATCAACATGGCTTCCCAGAACACATAGAACAAGACGAAGTCCAAGGCGACGAACACCCCGATCATGGCGGTTTCCATGATCAGCAGCATGGCCATGAAGCCCTGGACTCTTGTGGTGATCGCAGTCCAGGAGGCCAGGACGCAGAGGGGCATGATCGCGGCGGTCATCAAGACGAGCGGGAGGCTGATCCCGTCGAGGCCCAGGCTGTAATAAATGGGCGGGGCCGTGATCCAGGCGATATGTTCCGTGAACTGCATCTGGCTGGCCTGCGAATCGAAGAGCCACCAGAGCGGGAGCGCAACGAAGAGGTCCGCCAGGGTCGCGGCCAGCGCAATCCAGCGAGCGGTTGATTCCGTCACGAAATAGATCGCGACAGCTCCCGCAAGGGGAATCAGGATGAGCAATGTGAGCCAGGGAATTCCGCCGCTATGCATAGACCCTCAGAACATCAAAAAGACGGTCAGGATCACGACGACCCCGAGCGCCATACCGAGCGCGTAATGCTGGACCTGTCCGCTTTGCGTGAGCCGCAAGACCCAGCCGCCCCAGGCGATCGCGCGGGCCACACCGTTCACGGCTCCGTCGATCACTGCCACGTCCACACGGTTCCAGAGCTCGGAGGCGGCGGAAAAGGTGGGGCGAACGATCGTTCGATCGTAGGCCTCGTCGACATACCATTTGTTCAGTGAGCCCTGATAAAGCGCTTGCCACTTCTGTGCGAACTGATCCGGGAGGGTCGGGTTGAGCACATAGACGTAATAGGCTCCGGCGATTCCGATCAAGCCCATGCTCGTGGCCAACACCATGATGACGATCGAGGCGGCTCCTCCGTGAGCGGCGGTTCCTGTGCCCGTTTCGAACATTGGCCCAAGAAATTCAGGAATGCCCAGATAGCCCGTGGCGATGCTCAAGATGGCCAGGACGATGAGCGGCATAGTCATGGTGTGCGACGGTTCATGGATATGGTCTGCATGATGGGGATCGACATGCGAGGGGCCCCAAAACGTGACGAAAACCAGACGAAAACTATAGAAGGCCGTCATCAAGGCCGTCACAAGGCCGAGTCCGGTCAGGAACTGACCGAGAGGTCCTGCCGACCAGGCAGCCACGAGCAATTCGTCTTTGCTGAAGAAGCCAGACGTAAGGGGAAATCCTGCCAGCGCGAGCGAGCCAATCAGGAAGGTCCAATAGGTGACCGGCAATTTGTCTTTTAGTCCGCCCATGCGTCGCATGTCCTGCTCGTGGTGCAGGGCGATGATGACGGATCCGCATCCGAGAAACAGGAGCGCCTTGAAAGCTCCGTGGGTCAGGAGATGGTACATGCCCGCTGCATAGGCGCCGAGACCGCAGGCCATCACCATGTAGCCGAGTTGGCTGACCGTCGAATAGGCCACGATGCGTTTGATATCGGTTTGGGTCATGGCGATGGTGGCTCCGACGACCATGGTCAGTCCGCCCGTGAGCGCCACCACCGTCATGGCGGTGGGAGACAGGTTGTAGATCGGCGCCAAGCGCGCGACCATGAAGACCCCGGCCGTGACCATCGTCGCCGCATGGATGAGCGCCGAGATAGGGGTGGGGCCTTCCATCGCATCAGGGAGCCAGACGTGGAGCGGCACTTGGGCCGATTTGCCAATAGCGCCGGTGAAGAGGAGGAGACAGATCAGCGTCAGCACAGACACATCCCAGGTGCCGCCGAACGGCCCGAGGACATTCATCATGTCGCCCGCCGACTCATGCGCTCTGGCAAATATTTCGTGGTAGTCCAGCGAGCCGAAGCTGTACCAGACCAGGAGCAGGCCGAGCATGAATCCGAAATCGCCGACGCGGTTGACGAGAAAGGCTTTGGTGGCGGCGGAACAGGCAGCGGGACGATCGTACCAATGGCCGATGAGCAGATAGGAGCAGAGTCCGACCGCTTCCCAGAAGATGAAGAGTTGCAGCAGGTTGTCCGCCATGACCAGCATCAGCATCGAGAAGGTGAAGAGCGCGATGTAACTGAAGAAGCGGGCATAGCCGGGATCTTTGTGCATGTACCCGATGGTATAGATGTGGACGAGCGAACTGACGGTTGTGACCAGGAGCAGCATCACGGCGGTCAGCCGGTCGATGGAGAAGCCGATATGAATGTCGAGCGAGCCGGAGGTCAGCCAGGTATAGAGGGGGAAGCTGGTCTGGTGACCGTTGGCCACATCGAAGAAGACTAAGAGTGAAAGCAGCCATGACACGACGACCGCCGGCACTGCGACGAGATGGGCCTGGTCCTTGATCCAACGGCCGAAGAGCCCGAGGATCAGGAACGACGCCAATGGAAGGAGTGGAATGAGTTCGTAGGTCATCGAAAATCGTTTCTCGTCGTTCGTCGCTCGTGAAGCGTCACGGATGAGAGATAGCTCAACGCATGTAACCTGTTAGTCACGAACGACGCTTCACGTTTCACGAAAGACGGTTTCTTTACCATTTCAATAACTGAAATTCGTCGACGTTGATTGTGGACTTGGCCCGATACAGGGCGACGATGATGGCCAATCCGACTGCGACTTCCGCTGCGGCGACCGTAAGGGCGAAGAAGACGAAGACCTGCCCTGCCACATCATGGAAGTACTGCGAAAAGGCGACGAAGTTAATGTTCGTCGCATTCAACATCAACTCGACCGACAGGAGGATGATGATGATGTTCCGGCGCAGCAGGACGCCCATGACGCCGGTCAGGAACACGATGCCGCTGAGCACGAGATAGTAGGACAAGGGGACTGTCATG
>CAYHQK010000021.1:18544-22777 GCA_964358535.1 uncultured Nitrospira sp.
AACAGATAGGTGGAGTAGAGGACGTCGCCGATCGCTTCGGTATTGCCTGCCTCCCCAACGGTGGTTTCCCTGCCGGTTGCCACGACGGGGGCCGTCCAGCCCTTCATGACCGTGAGGATGACGGCCTCAACGAACAGCGTCGCTCCCACCCCGGCAGCCATGGGCCACTGCCGATGGTAGCGGTCATCCTGTCGAAGGTTGAGCAACATCACGACGAAGAGATAGAGGACCAGGATGGCGCCGGCATAGACGATGATCTGCACGGCTGCGAGGAATTCTGCATGGAGCGTGACGTAGAGTCCCGCCACGTGGAAAAACATGATCAGCAGCGCCAGGGCACTGTAGACGGGGTTGCGCATCGCGACGACCAGCACCGAAGTCGCGGCGATGACGAAGGCAAAATAAAAGAAAAATGCGTGTTCCATCAGTTTGGCCTGTTACGACGGCTTCTGCGGGAGGTGTTTGAAGGCGACGTTGAAGAACGCCACATTCTGGTGTTGGAGCTCCAGCTGTTTTTCGCGCACCGGAAACGACCGGTCGCCGATGGCGAGCAATTGTTCCTTATTGAGGTGCAGCTGCCGCTTGTCGTACACCGCCCATTCGAACTCGCGCGTCATGCCGAGGGCATCCACCGGACAGGCATCGACGCACATCCCGCAAAACAGACAGCGGGTCATGTCCATGTAATATTCTTTGGAGTAGCGCTTCGTCGGCTGGCCCGGCACTTCCGCGCTGACGACGCGAATCACCCGCGACGGACAGGCGGCTTCGCAGAGATCGCAGCCGACACATTTTTCCGTTCCGTCGTCATAGCGCAACAGGGCCAGCATCCCGCGATAATTGTCCGGCAGCGTCCGCTTCTCATGCGGGTACTGCAGGGTGATCGGCCGGTAATGCAGCAGGTGCGACATGGTCGCCTTCATGCCGACCAGGAGGTCGTAGAAGGTGATGGTTTTAATCCAGGTCTTGAGATTCATGCTTGCGAGCTCTCAGCGATCAGCCGTCCGCTTCATTGAGATTCAAATCCAAGGCTGACAGCGGATGGCTGACAGCCTTGGTGCGTCACCGCGGGAAAAAATACGCGGTGATAGCCGTGATGACGATGTTGGCCAACGCGATTGGCAACATGACTTTCCAGCCGAACCGCATCAACTGGTCGTAGCGCAGCCGGGGCAACGTGGCGCGTAACCAGAAGAACAGGAAGAGGAACATGTAGACTTTCAACGTAAACCAGGCGACGTTTTCTATCCAGGCCAGCTGTTCGAGGCCGGCATAGCCGAGGATCGTGCCGGGATAGGGGGCGTTCCAGCCGCCCAGGAAGAGCGAGGCGGCGACGCAGGACACGAGCACCATGTTGGCGTATTCCGCGATGAAGAAGAACGCGAACCGCATGCCGCTATATTCCGTAAAGAATCCGGCCACGAGCTCGCTTTCCGCTTCCGGCAGGTCGAAGGGGACGCGATTGGTTTCGGCTACGGAGGAAATGACGAAGACGACGAAGGCGAATATTTGGGTATGGATCGGAAAGAATCCGTCCGGCCTGGCACCCCAGATGAACCAATGCCAGAAGCCGCCTGCCTGGGCCTGGGTGATCGTGACGAGGCTCAGAGAACCGGATAGCAAGAGCACGCCGACGATGGCCAACCCGACGTTCAGCTCGTAGCTGATGACCTGGGCCGCGGAACGCAGGCCTCCCAGGAGCGAGTATTTGCTGTTGGAGGACCAGCCGCCCAGGATGATGCCGTAGGCGCCGATCGAGGCAAAGGCCAGGATGTACAAGACGCCGATGTTGATGTCGCTGATGACGAAGGGTTTGATCGTAATCCCAAAGACGTCCACGGTCACGTTCGGGCCGAAGGGGATGACGGCGAACCCGATCATGGCCGGCACCATGGCCAGGATCGGCGCCAGGGTGAACATGGCCTTGTTCGCGCCGGCCGGCACGATGTCTTCCTTGAAGAACAGTTTGAGGCCGTCGGCGATCGGCTGAAGGATGCCATAGGGACCGACTTCCATCGGGCCCATGCGATCCTGCATCCAGCCGAGCACCTTCCGCTCGGCCAGGGTCAGGATCATGACCGTCAACATCACGATGCCCATTACTGCCGCTATTTGGGCGAGCGATACCGCAAGTCGCAGGCTTAGTTCAGTCACGACAGCACTCCTGGATGACAAGTGAAAAAGCAATGCATGTTCGTTGGCTCACGTCGTTTTCCTCACCGATACGGAGGCCGTCCGATAGGATGGGACTTTCGTCTCCGGATCGACGGCACAGTCGAAGAGTTGCAGGGCCTCCTGCGCGAAGTGATCGGGGAGCCAGGCCAATCCTTCCGGCACGCGATCGAGTACTTTGACCGTCGTCGTGCATTCGCCTAGGCTGTTCGAGAGGCTGACTCGATCCCCCGTCACGATGGCGAATCTGGCTGCATCCAGGGGGTTCATCTGCAAGAACCCGCTCGGTTCGATCTGGAGTAACCCCTTCGAATGGGTCGACAGTTTTCCCGAATGGAACAGGCTCTGGGCGAGGCCCAACTGAACCGTTCCTTCCGGGCGCTTGGTCCGCGTGGGCAGAGTATACCGAGTCGCAAGGTCCTGGCGATATCCCCCCGTCAGGTATTGCTCGACGGTGGTTCGATCGACGGCGGGAGGGATCGGCGTCGGGCCAAGCGATCCGTATCCGGGAACGACCGATCGGATTTCTTTCAGGATCTCCTTGGAGTCGCCGTATTCCAATGGCGCGTTGAGGAATACCGAGAAGGCCGAGAGGATTTCCCAGTCCGGGCGGCTATCGCCCACCGGATTGATCGCAGGCCGCACGGATTGGACATGGCCTTCCGTGTTGGTGAAGGTTCCGGCTTTCTCCATGGCGGAGGCGGCAGGGAGCACCACATGGGCGAGCAGGGCCGTTTCTGTGAGGAACAGCTCCTGACAGACGAGGAGCTCCAGTTTGCTCAAGGCTTCTTTGACTCTGGTCTGGGGCGGAAGGCTCCCGACGGGATTCTCTCCAACGACAAAGAGGGCTTTGATAGTCCCGGCCTGCGCCCGGTCGATTATTTCGAGGAGTGTGGCTCCTGGCGCCAGAGGGACTTCTTCTTTCCAGGCCCGCGCCAGCTGGGCCCGCGCGTCCTGATTGGTGAGGTCGAGCGCGCCAGGCAACAGTTCCGCGACCGCTCCCATTTCCACCGCCCCTTGATCGTTATTTTCTTCCGCCAAGGGGGCGAAGCCGCAGCCAGTCTCGGTCAATTTTCCGGTCAAGAGCAGCAGGTCGAGGAGATTGAGGCAGATGCCATAGCCTCCTTGGCTGCGCAGCAGGGTCTGGCCTGCCAGCACGACGACGCGGCGTCCTTTTGCCACGGAGGCGGCCATCTGGGCGAAGGATTCGCGCGAGGCTCCTGTGCTGAGGGCCAGTTCGTCCCAGGAAAGCTGCTGGACTGCTTTAGAGATGGCGGACACATAGTCTGAGGCTCGTTGTTGAAGCGCCCCTTCGACATGGTTTCCCTCGATCACCGCCTTGAGCAGGCCGAGGACTGCGGCACCGAACTGGGCTGGCGCGATAGAGAGATGTTGCTGCGACAGGTTGGTGATGTTGCTGATCGTGCCGATCGCAGGCTGGAGCGCTTCGATCGTCAGCAAGGTCGCGTCATGTTTCTTGACGGCTTCTTTAACTTGAAGGCCGGTGATCGGATTGGTTTCGGTGATGTTGGTGCCGACCAGGAGGAGCACATCCGCCTGCACGATGTCTTCGAAGATTACGGTCCAACGATGGGTGCCTTGCACCCGTTTCATGGCTTGCACGCCGGTGAGATGGCCGTAGCGGGCGCTGCTGTCGAGATTGTTGGTCCCGATCGTGAGGCGCATGAATTTCTGGAACAGATAGAGCTCTTCGTTGGTGCAGCGGCCGGAAATCAGCCCGCCGAAGGCCTGAGGACCATGGGCCAGTTTGAGGCGGTTGGTCTGTTCTGCCACGAACAGCAAGGCTTCTTCCCAGGTGACTTCGATCAGCGCACCGTTCCGTCTGATCAAGGGTGCGGTGATTCGGCTGGGATGGCTGGTGGCGTGAAATCCAAAGAACCCGCGGGCGCAGAGGTCGCCGTTGTTCCGACCCGCTCCCTGGGCGCTGTTGACCTCGATCAACTGCTGATCCTTGGTTTGGACCGTGATCTGGCAGCCGTCACCGCAAAAGGTACAGACCGTGTCGGCCCGTTTGAGCATCCAGGGACGGTATTCGTACAT
>CAYHQK010000022.1:0-22465 GCA_964358535.1 uncultured Nitrospira sp.
CCTGCGGCCTTGCTGGATGGCCTTTTTGAGCGCCCTGTGCGGATGCTCGCTTGTTGTGCCACAACACCTTTTCCTGGCCTATCAATTATCGAACTCGTCCGTGCCGGACTGTTGATAGCTGAGTGCGGTTTTCCCGAGCTGTTTCATCTTCAAATAGGCTTCAATAAACCCGTCCAGATCGCCGTCCATGACGGCGGCGACTTGGCCCACTTCGTGGCCGGTCCGGTGATCCTTGACCATTTGATAGGGCTGGAACACATACGAGCGAATTTGGCTGCCCCAGGAAATGTCCTTCTTCTCGCCGACGATCGCATTGAACTCGGCTTCTTTCTTTTTCAGTTCCAGTTCGTAGAGGCGCGCCTTCAAGACTTTCATCGCACCATTGCGATTCTGGAGCTGGGACCGTTCGTTCTGACATTGCACCACGATCCCGGACGGCAAGTGAGTCATGCGAATGGCCGTTTCGACCTTGTTCACGTTCTGACCGCCGGCGCCGCCGGCCCGAAAAGTATCGATTCGCAGGTCCTTGTCTTCGATCACGAGGTCGATCTCGTCATCCACCTCCGGATAGACGAACACCGAGGCAAAGGAGGTATGCCGCCGCTTGTTCGCATCGAAGGGTGAAATACGCACCAGTCGGTGTACGCCAGCTTCGGCCTTGAGGTAGCCGTAGGCATAGGGTCCGGTCACAGACAGGGTCACACTCTTGATTCCCGCTTCTTCGCCTGGAAGCAGATCCAGCGTTTCGATCTTGAATTTCTTGCTCTCGGCCCACCGGACGTACATGCGGAGCAGCATCTGCGCCCAATCCTGCGATTCCGTTCCGCCGGCGCCAGGATGGATCGCCACGATCGCATTGTTGGGGTCCAGCTCGCCCGAGAGGAGCAGTTCCAGCCGCAGGGCTGCGAGCTTCGGTTCGAATTGATCCAGCTCGGCGCTCAGTTCCTTCAGGAGTCCGGCGTCGGCGCTTTCCTCCGCCAGCTCCAGCAACGCGCCCAGATCGCTCATCTTCCCGTCGATCTCACGCCACAGCTGCAGCTCGCGCTCGATCGAGGATTTCTTTCTGCTGATCTTGGCCGCTTTTTGCGCCTGGCTCCAAAAGTCCGGTTGCGAGGTCTGTTCGTCCAGATGGGCCAACTCGGTCGTCATGCGAGCGAAGTCAAAGATGCCCCCGTAGTTCCGCTACTTGCTCCGCGACGGCCCGAAGGCGAATCCGTACTTCATCTAACATGCGCGACCCTTTCAGCTTAAATCGGTGTGGCAGCCACTGTGTCCGGTTCAGGTCCCTTGGTGCGGAAATAGCTGAACAGGCATAAAAGCGCGCAGATTATAGCACAGCCATAGGCAAAGACATCCCCATGGCGGCTGTAAAACGTATGGGGGCGCCAGGCCTGCATCCTGGTTCGCACGGCCTGTTCCGTGAAGATCGGCGTCGCTTCGACGATACGTCCGAACGGATCGATGAAGCCGGAAATGCCGGTGTTCGCCGCGCGGGCAAAGGACAAATGATTCTCCACCGAGCGGAACACCACCATCGCAAAATGCTGAGAGGGGGCGGCGGAGCGGCCGAACCAGGCATCGTTCGTAATCGTCACCATAAATTCCGCCCCGTTCGCGGCGAATTGCCTTACCAGGTCTGGGAAGATCACTTCATAACAGATTGCGACGCCGAACTTGATCGGTCGCGGCTGCACGCCGGCTGTGCTGGGTTTCGGCGTCACCGTCATGATTGTCGGACCGGGCCCTGCTTCGAAATCGCCGATGCCTTCGACCAATCGGTCAAGGAAAAACAGGAGTGAGGATTTTAACGGAATATATTCCCCGAAGGGCACCAGATGTTGCTTGTCGTAGCGGCCGAGAAGCTGACCCTCCGGCGAAAGGAGGTAGGCGCTGTTCAGCAGATAGGGCTTTCGATCCGGATAGAAACGCAGGGCGGGGCTCCCGAACAGGATGGGCGATTGCGCGCGATTGGCCAAGGAGATGAGCTGCAGTTGATAGACCGGCTCCCGCTCAAAGATGAAGGGTGTCGCTGCTTCCGGCCAGATCACCAAATCGGTGGCATGCCCAAGCTGCCCCGTCAGCCGGTCAAACCGTGCGAGGGTCTCCTCTCGATAGGCTGTGTCCCACTTCACGGCCTGATCGATGTTCGGCTGTATTGCCCCGACGCTGATGGACGAGCGGGGAATGTGAGCAAAGGGCGCCTCTGATAAGGTTCGCAGGCCGTATTCCCAGGACAGGCCCACCAGCAAGGTCGCCACCGCGACGAGCTCCCAGGGGAGTCTGGCCGGACGGAATCTCCGGAGCAGAGGCATCAGCCAGGAGAGGAGTTCGGCCAGCGCGACATTGACGAGCACAATGAGAAACGAGACCCCATAGACTCCCAGATGATCCGCAATCTGAATCACTTCGATCTGGCGATATTGCGAATAGCCGAGGAGTCCCCAGGGCATTCCGCTCAAGGCGTAGGTCCGGATCAGTTCCAAACTCACCCATAAGCAGGGAACCGCAAAGAGCCCGTAGCGGGGAATCAGGCTCCGAAACCAGACGGCTCCGGCGGAATAGATGGCGACATAGAGCCCCAGGTAGACGGTGAGCAGCAACATAATGCCGTAGCTGATCACCAGCGGAACCTTGCCGTAGATGCTCATGGTGATGACCACCCAGGCCATCATGCCGGTAAAGGCAATCGTGCCGGTCAGCCAGCCGATCCAGAACGCCTGAGTTTTGCTTTTGCCGTCCAGCGCCCAATGCAACGGCACGAGGGCGATCCAGGCCAAGAGACCGAGGTCGTAGTTCGGGAAGCTCAGCGGGAGGAACAGCCCGCTCGCGGCGGCGAGGACGAGCGAACGCGCGAGGGAATGGGTCATGCCCCGCACCTTATCGAAAGCCGTAGAGGGATGCAACTTCGAATCGACCAGATCGACTCAGAGCATTACGTCGCATCCCGTTAATGCGCCAATGCTTGACTCATCCATATCTGAGGAATACCGTAGCCTTGTGGGGGGAGCTTAACGCCCCGAGGGAATATGGTTCATCAGGGGATCGAGTGTCGGGATGGTGTGCAAGCCCAGCTTGACTGGGAAGCCTGAAGTCCCGCCGAGATTTCCGCCGTACCTATGCTGTCCTCGGTAGGTGCGCGCTCCTCCCACCCTAATGGACGCTGACACAATCTCTGGCTTCGCTCTCGTGTCATTCAGACCTTCAACGTATTCCGGGTCCGTGGAGCGTGCCGATCCGTTCAATCGATGTCGAATGCCGCCCGGTTTCGTCACGTTAACTTGTGAGAGGATGAATGGCCAAGTCTAAGTTGTCCGCATCGGTTGCAACGACTGCCCCCGCGTCGAAAACTGCTTCCCCACCACCAACGCCCAAGAAATCCAAAGCCCCAATTGCCCCGGCTGTCACGGCGGTGGAAATGGGAGCCAGGCAGCGGGAGATTTCCGTTTCGGAGTTCTTCACGAAGAACCGCCATCTCTTGGGCTTCGACAACCCGCGCAAAGCCTTGCTGACCTGTGTGAAGGAAGCGGTCGATAACGCGTTGGACGCCTGCGAGGAAGCGGGGATTCTTCCGGAGGTCACGGTGCAACTGGAATCCGTGGCGGTCGGATCTGCGGCCGTGCCGGCAGCGAGCCAGGCCACCCGCTTTCGGATCACCGTCACGGACAACGGCCCCGGAATCGTCCGTCAGCAGATTCCGCGGGTCTTTGCAAAGCTCTTGTACGGCTCCAAGTTCCATCGGCTGCGGATGAGCCGCGGCCAGCAGGGGATCGGCATTTCAGCGGCCGGGATGTACGGCCAACTGACGACGGGCAAACCGGTCAAGATCATCTCCCGCACCGGTCCCAGGGCCGCGGCCCAGTATTTTGCCGTCCAGATCGATACGAAGAAGAATGAGCCGCTGGTGCTGGAAAACAAAACCGTCGAATGGGACAGACCGCAAGGCACCCAGGTCGCGATCGAAGTCGAAGGCCGTTATCAGAAGGGCCGCGCCTCGGTGGACGAGTACCTTGAGCAGACTTCGATTGCCAACCCGCATGTCCGTCTGATCTATCGAACGCCGGAAGGCGAGACAAAGGACTATCCCCGCGCCTATCACGAACTGCCTCCGTCGCCGAAAGAGATCAAGCCTCATCCCTATGGCATCGAATTCGGAATGTTCCTCAAGATGCTTCAGGAGAGCAAGAGCCAAACTCTTTCAAATCTTCTGTCGAGCGATTTCTGCCGGGTGCCGCCTGCGCTCGCGGATGAGATGTGCAAAGCGGCAAAGGTCTCGCCCAGGGCGAAGCCCCGAGACATTCGCGGCGCAGTTGCCGAAACCCTCTATCAGACCATTCAAGCGACGAAGATCATGGCGCCGCCGACTAATTGTCTGTCGCCGATCGGTGAAAAGGCGATCCTCTCCGGCCTCTACAAACAGATCAAAGGGGAGTTCTATACGGCGGTGAGCCGGCCCCCCTCGGTCTATCGAGGGAATCCTTTTATCATCGAAGCGGGGTTGGCCTTCGGGAAGGCGCCTGACAGTATCACGAAGCCTGAGAAGCAATCGATGCCTCTGGCAGAGGGGGAGCATGAGGAGGGAGACTCGGAACTCGCTCGCGTGATTCGCTACGCCAACCGGGTCCCCTTGCTCTATCAACAATCCTCCTGCGCCACCTTCAAGGCGGTACTCGCCACGACCTGGCGCAATTACGGGATCTCTCAGTCGCGCGGAGCCCTGCCGGCCGGACCGATGGTCATCTTCGTGCATATCGCATCTGTCTGGGTGCCCTTTACGAGCGAGTCGAAAGAAGCGATTGCGGAGTACGACGAAATCCACAAGGAAATCACCCTGGCGCTCCGCGAATGTGGGCGGCGGCTCGGACTGTTCCTGCGACGGCGGGAGCGGGCGGCGAGTGAGTTCCGGCGGCGCAATATTTTCGAGCTCTATATCGAGGAAGTCGTCGCAGCCTGCAACAGGCTGAAGGGCGGAAAGTTGCCCACGGAGAAACTGAAAGCCCAGCTGCAGAAGATTGCCTCTTCGCGGACCGGCGGCATCAAGACCGATGAAACGCTGGGCAAAACCGGCGCAGGACCGGAAGGTCTGCCTCATTCCATCATTGTTACAGCAGAGGGGATTGAAGGGGAGGCGCCGGCCATCGCGGGTCGAGCTGTCATCGAAATAGACGAGAAACAGCCCCCGGCAACACAGAGTCGAAAGCCGGTCGCGAAGACGAAGCCTGCCAAGAAGAAGCCGAGCAAGGGCGCAAAGGTCTCGATGGTGCGCAAGGCTTATCCGGCAAGAAAGAAGAAATAGGACGACCCATGGCCAACACGAAACGGACAAAGAACGGGACAGTCGAGGAAAAATTGATCGGACTGGCCGATATGGTGATCGCCTCCGCGCAGCGAGCCAAAGATCCGACGATGGAGATTCCGCTCCGCGCCCTCTCGAACGTGACCTTCAATCCGCGCAAGGGTCTGCTCGAAATGGGCAGCAAGAAGCAGTCTCGGTCCTTCTTCAATGTGGGGATGGCCAAGAAGTTCATGCAGACCATCTTGGTCGCGGATGCCCTTTCCGAGCTGCAGCGAGCGGAACTGACGACCTCGCTCAGAGAGATCTATTACCGGACCAAACATACGATCCAGGACTCGCATGAGAATACGTTCGATACGCAAGATGAATCGGACCCGATCATCGAGGATCTGGAAGTCTCGCTGGTGGCGCTCCGTGAGGAGTTGCACGTGCGAGCCGAGAACGGCGGGAGTGTCGTCGGCCCACTCGTGCTCGGCGACGACGGCGATCGCGTGGATTGCGCCAAGCTGGGGAAGGGCGGCTATTCCGTGCCGTCGATTGTCGAGCCGGAATATGTGGAGATCCGTCGCTGCACGGCGGACTTCGTGTTGCTGGTCGAAAAAGGTACGCAGTGGAACCGCCTCTCGGAAGACAAGTTCTGGCGGCGGTATAACTGCGTGCTGCTGACGGGGAACGGGCAACCGCCGCGAGGGGTGCGCCGCTTAGCGCGGAGGCTGCATGAAGAATATCGGTTACCGGTCTATGTCCTGGTCGACAACGACCCCTGGGGCTATTACATCTACTCCGTCGTCAAGCAGGGCTCGATCAATCTGGCCTTCGAGAGCGAACGGATGGCGATTCCCAAAGCCAAGTTCATCGGCCTTTCCAGCGCCGATCCTGAACGATACGAACTGCCGCGCAATGTCGGGATCAAGCTGAACGAGAAAGACATCGCCCGCGCGAAAGAGCTGCTCAACTATCAGTGGTTTCAGAAGCCGGCCTGGCAGGCGGAAATCAAGAGGATGCTTGCGAGCGGATTGAAGTACGAACTGGACGCCCTCGCTAATAAGGACTTCCAATACCTCACGAAAAAATATCTACCCCGGAAGCTCAAAGAGAAAGACTGGCTGGACTAGGCCAGCCAGTCTCAGTCTGACGTCTGAATTTAGCTCGGGGGCAGCATCATATAGAGCCCGCCAATAATGATCGGTGCCGCCACATACATGGCCTTCTTGCCGAAGCTGTCGTAGACGCCGTAGATCAGGATCGCGGCCATGAAGGTGAAGTAGAGCTGTCCGATTCCACGGTACCCAGCGCTATGTTCCACTGCCAGGGCGAGCGAGGGCGCTCCCATGATCACTGCGGCCGAAAGGGCTGCTAGTCGTTTCATCTCAATCTCCTTCTCACTGAGGTTAGGGCCCGTGGGGTCACGCTGAAGGTTAACAAGCGCACAATATGCCTATAGTTTCATGAATAAGATGGCCATGCTGCGCCTTCCACTGCGGGAAGTCAAACAGCTGGAGCGCCCTTGCTTGCTCCCCCGTTCGACCCGATGGTAAGATCGCGCAGCTGTTGGAGGGAACCGATGCCAAACGTTGTGCTATTAGTTTCGCCGAGTTGTGGGGCCTGCCCCTCGGCAAAGAGTCTCTGGAAACAGTTGCGCGTCAAATATAGCTTTGGCTATCGCGAGGTGGATATCACCACAGAGGATGGTCGGCTTCTCGCAGACCGGCATTCGGTCAGGGCTGTGCCTGCCAGCATTATCGATGGACGATTGACGTTCGTCGGTGTTCCGAGTCGCGAGAGCGCCGAAAAAGCGCTGTTGCTCAAAATGAAACCGCGCGAGTAGGGGAAGTAGACTTCTATGGTCGATGACGACGACGATTTTGAATTGCCCGAGCTCCCTCGCATCGACAAGGGGCCTCCGCCGGAATGTCCTATGTGCGGCGACCCGATGAAGTTCATCGATGGCGACTGGTGCTGTGTCGATTGTAACGGCGAGCTGTTGGGACCTGAAACCGGTTAGCCCTGTGATCTGTGATGCGTTCTAGCCACAAGAAGAACATCATGGCTCTCTGTCCTGGTTCTGCCCGTCACCCCTCACTGATCACTCGTCACGGTTCCTGATGCTTCGCATCATCACCGGGCCTTTCCATCCAGTCCTTGAGCCTGCGCTGGTCGAAGATATTCGACGTTGTAAGAGCAACGATCCCTTTGCTCCGCTTGCTGTCATTGTTCCCTCGGCTTTTCTCGTCGAGCAGCTGAAACAATCCCTCACTCATCACGAGCCTCGATCCTTCCTCAATATACATTTTCTGACGTTCCATCAGTTGGCTCTCCGGTTGCGCGATGATCTCGCAGCGGTCGCCGAGCCAGGTCAGGACGGGCCCCTGCAACTGGTCGATGACTTCTTCTTCGAGCAATTAGTGCGCCAGGTGGTCAGGCGCAACCTTCCAGGGCTCGAACCTCTCACGCGTTTGCCTGCCTCACCGGGAACATGGAAAGGCCTCTGGGCGACAGTACGTGACTTGAAAGACGCGGTGGTTGCGCCGACGATGGCCTTGAAGGCGCTCACGGAAGAGGTCTTCGAAGAGGAAGACCGAGACTGGCTCCGGTCCCTGTTCACTCTCCATGCCGCCGTGATGGAGGCCAGCCGATCGCTCCGGGTCGGGTCTCCTGATGACCTGGCTGCCTCACTCGGTCGGGATCTCTCAGGCGCTCCATTCCTCAAGGGACTGCATCGCCTGTTCTATTATGGGTTCTACGACCTCTCGCAGGTCCAGCTCTCCTTCTTTGAATCGGTCGTCCGCGCTGTTCCTGCCACCTTGTATTTTCCGTTACAGGACCGTCCGGCCTTTTTCTTTGCCCGTCAATTTTTCGAGCGGCAGGTGCTTCCTCTGGCAGAGACCCATGAAGATCGGAGCGGGGAGAGGGAGCGAACCACCACAGCGGAGTTGGTCGAACTGTCCGTCATGAACGTGATCGGGGTCGAGGAGGAGCTGGCCAGAGTCTGCCGTGAAATCCTGACTCTGGTCGAGGTGAACAACTATCGCTTCGACGAGATCGGCGTCGTGGCTCGCACCTTGGAATCCTATCAGACCAGACTACAATCGGTGTTCGATCGTCATCTGGTGCCCTTCACGACTACGGCGGGCAAACCCCTGTCGCGCGAACCATTGGTCAAGACCCTCCTGCGTCTCGCCTCGCTCCCACTGAACGATTTAGATCGTGGGGCGATGCTGGATGTGGTCACGTCGCCATTCTATCAGGCTGGCGGAGACGGCTCTACCAGTGAGAATTTTCGACCGGACCTCTGGCGTTCGCTCGTCTACACCCTGGGGATTACGAAGGGGGAGGCGGAATGGAAACGTTTGGGAGAGCCGGCCAGTTCGTCCATTCTTCGCGATGCAGGGGCTGAGCCGGACAAAGACGATCAGCCAACAGCCGGAACGGGCGAGATCGCGCAACTGGCCTATTTATGGGAACTCGTATCGCGGCTGATTCAGGATTGCCGCGCCCTTCCTGCCCATGGATCGGTCGGCACCCTGACCGACGCATTTCAGTCATTGATGCGATCTCACATTCATGTGCCGGCCCTGTTCGAATCATCGTCGAGCGAGTCAGCTGAGCAGACGGATCTCATTAAGGTCGGTTCGCTGATCCGATCTTCCCTGGCCCGGTTACAGCAGCTGGACCCGTTGGGAGGGGACCTCTCCTGGGAGGAATGGGTCGATTTGTTTCAGCGGATATTGGACGAGACCAGTCTTCCTGTCGAGGAGGAGCGTCATCAGGGCGTGCAAGTGCTGGATGCCATGACGGCCCGAGGCAGAACTGTTCGATCGCTCTTTGTCCTGGGCATGAACGAAAAGCTCTTCCCCCGCTACGTGCGGGAGGACCCCTTTCTTCGTGACCGTCAACGAGTCGTGCTGGAATCAACCTTGGGCTACAAGATCGATGAGAAGCTGGCAGGACATGAAGAGGAGCTCTTACTATTTGAGCTCCTCAGCCGTTCGGCAACCAACCGGCTTTATCTGTCGTACCAGCGGGCCGATGAAGCAGGTCGAGTCATGGCCCCTTCCAGCTTCATCGCCATGGCGGTGCGGGACCCGCGATTCATCGCACAGCAGGAAGAACGAGTTCCTCGCCGGTTGACCCAGAGAATCAGAGAGCAGCCGTCGATCCAAGGCTTGTTGCCGGTAGAGGAATTGGCCTTGAGTTGCCTCATGCAGGGCCACGATGCGCTGCCGGTACTCGATGCGGTTGGACGGGATCTGCCCCTTGTTGAGCAGGGCCTCGCCACCTTGAAAACGATTGAGCGGGAATCCCCCGAACTTGGTCCGTTCGACGGCATGGTCGGAGCGCAGGCGCCTATCTCCTCGTCTGCCAAGGAGCGAAGCTTCTCGCCGACCTCATTGGAACGTTATGCGACCTGTCCCTTTCAGTATTTTGCTGAAAAAGTGCTCAAGCTAGAGCCAGTGCGGCGGATTCAGGAGGATCACCTGCCTCCCTTGACGCTCGGGACTCTGGTGCATGAATCGCTGCGTGTGAGCTACGAACGGTTACTGTCGCTCCAATGGCCGGACGTGTTGCTGCCAAATCCCAAGGTGCAATCAACTGTGCATGAGGCAGTGACCGAGACCTTCGCTTCCCATGCTGCGACTCAAGGGACTGGTCATGCGCTGCTCTGGACCTTGGCTTCTGAACAGGTGATAGAGCTCGTGACTGCTGCTGTGTCGTCCGATCAGGAGGAGTATCTCGCAACCGGATTCCGTCCTGTAGCATTCGAGGCCGCAGCCCAAGGAGTCGTCTCGTTGGAGTCCGATACGACACTGGTGTCCTTGAAGATCCATGGCACCTTGGACCGGGTCGATTACCGGGCTGAGCCTCCGGCGCTCCGGATCGTGGACTATAAGTTTAAACAGGGGAGTGAGATCAGCGCCGTCGATCGCAACCTGGCCCTGTCTGCCGTGCGGGGACTTCGCCTGCAACCGCCGCTCTATGCCAGTATGAGACTGCCGTCGCTGCCTCCCGCGACCGATGTCCAATTGCTCTTCCTGGCGCCTGAGTGGAAGCAGCAGATTTCCCGCTCCACTTTCGACGCGGGCCTCTGGACCGGTTCCACGGGGAACATGATCCGGCAGGCCCTCTCCACCTTGATTCAGGGGATTGCGAATAGAGAGTTTTTCATCCTGCCAGACGGCTATTGCGACTATTGCGAATTTTCCGGCGCCTGCCGCCGTCACGACGCGATGGCCTGGTGGCGGTCCTACCGGTCGCCCCAGGCGAAGGTGTTACGCAAGTTGAGAAAGCAGAAGATCAACGATGAGTGAGGCGCTGACACTCACAGATTCCCAGGACCGGTTCCTGGCTGAGACCACCTGGGACCGCAATGTCGTCGTCGTGGCAGGAGCCGGGACCGGCAAGACCACGATCCTGGTCAATCGCATTCTCAATCTCCTCCTGAGGGAGCCGAACCCCTTGGCCATCACGGAGATCGTGGCCCTCACCTTCACCAATAAAGCTGCCACCGAGATGAAGCAGCGGCTGCGCGCGCAGCTCCTTCGCCTGACCGATCACGCAGATGAACTGATCAACATCTTCCGGGCCCGCTACCATCTTTCCGCTGAGCAAGTCAGCGAACGGGCAACAGCAGCGCTGGAGCAGATGGAGAAATCTCAGATCGGCACTCTGCATAGTTTTGCCGCGCACCTCTTGCGTCTCCATCCAATGGAGTCAGGAATAGATCCATCGTTTCAAGAGGATGACGGCTCTCGATTCAAGGAACTGTTTCATTCTTGCTGGGATCGCTGGCTGGACGATGAGTTGGGATCTTCCGGGTCACAGCATGACCGCTGGCGGCTGGTGCTGGGCGGGACAGGCCTCGACGATCTCCGACAGTTTACCGCTGCCATGGCAGGGGATTTTGTAGATCTGGATGAACTGGAACGGCAGTGCCGCGCCAGCCCACTGGAGGGAACCTTGCGTGACTGGATCCTGGCCACTCAGGGCAGAGCCGCCACCCTCCTGGCAGAACAGGATCGACCGAAGAGACGGAAGGCGGAGCAGATGCTCGCAGCAGCGGTACGGTCGCTGGAACTGCTACTAGAAAAGGGCCCGTCCGGGTTCGAGGACCTCGCGCCGGATGAAAGGGCCGTACTGGAGAAGGATCTGGGGAAGGCCCCTGCCGGATGGGATGAGGTCACCTTCCAGGAGGCGGATTCGATCATTGGACTGGCACAACAACTCCTCGCGGTCGACCAGGCCTACTTCCAAGAGGTCGTGACGCTGGTGAGACCCTTCCTGGATCTGGTCCAACGCCGGTTTCTCACCTCCGGGTGGATTGCCTTCGACGGACTGTTGGCACGGGCCAAAACCCTCTTGCGTGACCATCCATCCGTGCGAGCCAGGATCAAACAGGCCTATCGAGCGATCCTGGTCGATGAGTTTCAAGACACAGATCCGGTTCAGTACGAGATCATCCTCTACCTCGGTGAGCGGGCTGGCAGCCATCAGACCGCCTGGCATGAGGTGGATCTGGAGCCTGGTAAATTGTTTATCGTGGGGGACCCCAAGCAATCGATCTATGCCTTCCGTCGAGCCGACATTGAAGCCTTCGAGCGGGTGGTGGAGAAAATTCGAGCAGGCGGGGGAGGCATCTATTCCCTGGTGACGAACTTCCGCAGCGACGGGGCCGTGCTCGATGTGGTCAACAATGTCTTCGACCGGCTCTTCCATCCGACCGAACATGTGCAGCCGGCCAATGAGCGGCTGGCGGTCAGGCCGCAACGGAAACCGGAAGTCTCAGTCTCAGGAGCGCAGCTTCGCCTCGTGACGCCGGGAGAGGAGGATGAGGAGTTCGATGTGCAGGCCGCGACCAGGGCTGAGGCGGAAGCGCTGGCCCGCTGGCTGAAGGAGGAGCTCCTCGCAAGCACGACCATCACGGATCGCGAACGACGTGAAGGGCCGCTTCAACCGGGCCACATTGCCTTGATCTTCAGAAAGTTGACCCAGGCCCAGGTCTATCTCGATGCCCTTCGCCGGTACGACATCGCCTATATTACCGACGGGGAAAAACATTTTTACCGGCGGCAGGAAATTATCGACTTGGTCAATCTGCTCCGGGTCATCGACAACCCGCACGACACGATTGCGCTGGTCGGCATCTTGCGCTCACCCCTGGGCGGTCTGGCGGACCGGGATCTCCTGGCCCTCCAGCAGGTCGAGGGATTGGACTATCAGCAGCGGGAACGGCTGTCTGCCTGGACCCATCCCCAGGCGGAACTGGTTAGACGGCTCTATGCACAATTGGCAGAACTCCATCAGCTCGCTCCCTTGCGGCCTGTGCCTGACGCTATCGATCTCATCTTCGATCGGTTGCCAGTCCTCGAGCTGGCAGCAGCCTCGCTCCATGGAGAACAAGCAGTGGCCAATCTGCGGAAGACCAGGGACATGGCAGAATCGCTGGCGGATCGCCCCCATCTCACCTTGACCGGGTTCGTCGATCTCATGATGACCAGAGTCGCGGAACAGCCGGACGAGGCGGAAAGCGCCTTGGCTGAGGAATCGCTGGACGCAGTCCGCGTGCTGACCATCCATAAGGCCAAGGGATTAGAATTTCCTGTCGTGATTCTGCCAGGTCTGCACCAGGGTTCCAAGAATCTCCGCAAGGGCCCTTCCATCCATCACGACTGGTCGAGCCGTTGTTATAGTCTCCAGATGGGAGGCCATTCGAATCTCGGCGCCCTGCTCGTGGACATGAAGATGGCGGCGCGGGAAGAGGCGGAGCAGAGGCGGCTCCTCTATGTCGGCATGACGAGGGCGCGCGATCTCTTGGTCTTATCCGGCGGGCAGACCAGCAAACCAGGCCATGACACAGTCCTCTCGCTGCTCGGAGAAGCGATGACCGACGAGGCAGCCCCATCGGAGGACAACCAGATCTGCATCGGCACGAGCCGACTTACTCGTGTCATCACACAGGCCACTGAGGCAGTGAGACGGCGCAGACAGGAGCCCCTGTCCGCAATGGTCCAGAAGCCGGCCCTTGGTCCGATTCTCATTCGTCGCCAAGCCAGGAAGGTGGAGTGGGAGACCCGTCGCACGACGCCACGACGACTGACCCCTTCAAGCCTCCCGGGACACAAGCCAGAGCCCCAGGCCTCTCGTGCCGGGACAGGACGCGAGGCAGACCTGTCCCGACTGATCGGAGTTTCCGCTCATGCGGTACTCGAACGGTGGGACTTCACCGAGCCTCGCGCTGAAATTGGTACGATCATCGAGCCGGCCATTCGTCGTACCGTGGCCCAGGACCATCCGGAATTGATGGCAGCCGTCAGGGAGGACCTCATCCTGCTGTTTGAGAGCTTCCTTTCCTCCGAGCCCTACAGAAGACTGCAACGGGCAACGGTGCTCGGGCGGGAAGTGCCCTTCGTCATGCCTTTGGGCGAGGGCCAGACGATGGAGGGAGTGATCGACCTGATTTATCGGCTTGACGACAGGATCTGGATTGCCGACTATAAGACCGACGATGTGGTTGCTGAAGATGTGCCGTCGCGAGTGGATCGCTACAGGCCTCAAGCGGAGAGTTATGCGCGAGCCGTCGCGAGTTCGTTGGGGTTATCGTCCGTCTCGTCTCAGTTGATATTTTTAAGGCCAGGTATTGCCGTCGATATCTAACCGGAGGCTGCCGATGAACGTCAGATCGATGAGTGTGTTCGTGATGCTCTGTCTCACCGCTTGCACCAGTCCGATCTCGAAACCGCCGACCGTGTTACAGGCTCCCGCGGGAATGTCTTCTGCTATCGTGACGCAATTGGAACGGGGCAACGCCCTGTTTGCCGCTCAGAAGTGGGCGGAAGCGGAAGAGGCCTATCGTCAAACCGTTGCTGCCGCGCCGACTTTTGCCGAAGCGCACTATAATTTAGCTACAGTGTTGTATCGGGCCGGCAACAAGGTCGAAGCGAAGAAACATTACATGGAGGCGGCGAACCTGGCTCCTGGGAACAAGGTCATCTGGGATGCGCCGCCATTTCGCGCGAGTAACTTCAATGATGATCTCAGCAAGAAATCCTATTTGGATGCCAAGCCGCAGTAGCCATCGCGAGGAACCAGCGTGACAGGATCTCGCCGTCCCTTGACTGTCTCGCCGGAAGAATTCGACCGATGGATTCAGGAGGCGCTGGCAGGATTGCCCGCCCCATTTGCGGCACTGGCTGACGAGGTCTCCATCGTGGTCGAAGAAGAGCCCTCCGCCGAAGACCTGCAAGAATTTGAGTTGGAATCTGAAGACGATCTGCTCGGTTTCTATCAGGGAGTCTCGATTGACGAGACCTCCTTCTTTCAGCCTGGCGGTGAACTGCCTGCCCGTATCGCTATCTATCGAGGCCCTATCCTGCGTCTCTGCCGGACGAAGGACGAAGTCATTCACGAGGTTCGCGACACGGTGGTCCATGAGCTGGGCCACCATGTCGGGCTGGATGACGAGGACATGCCGTACTAACAGGCTGCTGAAAAAATCTGCAGCTTCGTTCTCGCCTTGAAAGCCTCCTCAACATAGCCAGAGGCTACGCCTCCAGTGCTTTCATCGGCTGCGGCCTGGCTGGACAGACTTTTTGAGCAGCCTGCGCTAGGCCTGTTGCGATGCGCGGCGTTGATAGCCGAGGACGAGCATGAAGATTCCCACGACGATCATGGGAAGGGACAGGAGCTGCCCCATCGAGAACGACCCCAGGATAAATCCGAGGTGAGCATCCGGTTCACGAAAGAGTTCCACGACCATCCGGCAGAGTCCGTAACCTGCGATAAAACTCCAGAAGATCGTTCCAGGCGGCGGTAAAGTTTTCGCGACGATCCAGAGCAGAGTGAAGAGAAGCAGCCCTTCAAGGCCTGCTTCATAGAGCTGCGACGGATGGCGGCAGGCAGGCCCTCCGTGCGGAAACACCATGCACCAATCGACATCGGTCGCTCGGCCGTACAATTCCCCATTGATGAAATTGCCGAGCCGCCCGAATCCTAGTCCGATCGGTGTGGCGGCAGCAGCCAGGTCTGCGACAGTGTAGGAGGGAATGTGCTGTCTGCGGCTGAACCCAAACAGGGCCACGATGACGCCAAGCAGTCCTCCGTGGAAGGACATGCCCCCTTCCCAGACCGCCAGAATTTTGACCGGATGTTGCACGTAGTACGCAAAATTATAAAAGAGCGTATAGCCGACCCGCCCCCCGATGAACACCCCTAATGCAGCCCAGACGACCATATCGTAGACCTGATCCCTGGTGAGGGGGAGGCCCTTCGACTCGACCCGCCGCGCAATCAAGAAGTAGGCGCTGGCCAATCCGATCAGGTACATCAAACCGTACCAGCGAAACTGCAGGGGGCCTAGTTCAAAAAATACCGGGCTGATGTTGGGATAGGGGATCGCGTGGAACCAGTTCATGCATGCCTCATGTGAGAAGTTGGCAGATCATAGGTGAGGCTCCTGTCCATTGCAAGCGAGGGAAGGCTTCACGGAGGATGCTCGCCCTGACCCTTGCCAGGAGCCAGTTTGAGCCTGGTCGATTCCGGAGCTGTTGGTTTTCTGTCACGCCTGTGTCCTGACCTGTGAGGAAAACGCCACCCTAAATTAATCGCTCTTAATCGCAGGGGCCTGGCTAGAACAAATTATGGGAGATTTACGCGGTTTCTCGTGTGGCACGCTTACTGCTTAGTCCATAACATGATCGTGCGAGGCGCCGGAAGTGCAGTCCTCATTCAACCGTAAGGAGGTTCACATGTCGGACCAGGGACGTCAGGTGGCAAAGGTCGCAGCGTTGGTGGCGGGCGGTGCGGTGATCGGAGCGGGGATCGGGTTGCTTTTTGCGCCACAATCAGGCGCAGAGACCCGTCGCGATGTCGGTCGCTACGCGAAGAAGGTGCAATTGAAGGCAACGAGGTTGAGCCGGTCGGTGCAATCAGGCGTGAAAGACGTGATGGATCGCAGCAAGTCTCTGATCCAGAGTGATCGTCCGCGAGCGCACATCGAAGCAGTGTAGATCAATCGGCTTCCGGTCAAGAGATCTGTTTCTCCGACAGTCTGCTCCAGCCATGGGGCAGACTGTCGGTTCGCCAAACCAGTCCTCACCGCGATGCGTCACCCTTCAGGCTTGCGGCTCTCCTCTCCTTCGTGGGATTATCCCCATTCCTTGCCAGCAGTGGAGAGGGGATGTGGCGAAATTGGCATACGCACAGGACTTAAAATCCTGAGTCGAGCAATCGACGTGAGGGTTCAAGCCCCTCCATCCCCACCATCGCAATGCGTCCCCCTGCGTTTCACTGAATGTCCACCAGCGGAGGTTCCATGACCGGCAGATCTCTTTCTCAACGATTTCTGGTGTTGGGAGCGGTCTTTGCGGGATTGGCGGTTGCGGCCGGCGCGTTCGGCGCCCATGCGCTGAAAGAAATCCTCGATGAGCACAGACTGCAAGTCTTCGACACCGCCACTCGCTACCAGATGTATCATGCCTTCGGACTCTGTATCGTGGCTTGGGCGATCGATCGCTATCCGGGGCAACGGCTTGAACAGACCGGCTGGCTCTTCACCCTCGGCATTCTTCTTTTTTCAGGCAGTCTCTACGTGGTGTCTCTGGCAGGAGTTCGCTGGATGGGGGCCGTGACACCGATTGGAGGGGCGGCGTTCTTGGCAGGCTGGCTGCTGTTTGGCTGGCGAGTTTGGCGGAGTGCGATATGCGAGGCGGGCGGGAAAAGCGGGACGAGCGAGACGGGGGATGGTTCGAGGTCCGAAGTTCGAGATTTTTAGAACTTCGAATCCTAAACTTCGAACTTAGGATCGCGCCCTTCTCGCCAATCTCGCGCGTTACCGCGTTACGTTAAGGCGTGCAGCTTGCCGATCTCTTTCCGCTGATCGAGCCCCAGCCACCCTGGGAGTTCACAAAAGTTCCTTCGAGCCTCTGACCTTCTTTGCTGAACTGCAGACTATCTTCCTGGACCTGGCCGTCGATCTCCCACCGTAAGTACACATTGTCGCCTAGCACGATCGTTTCCACGAGACCGGGAGTCGATTGCGCTGCGCCGACTGGTGGAAAGAGGAGCGAGAGTTTCTGTTCTTGATGGTGCTGCTGGTGATTATGGATGATCCATTGCCAGGTCCCGCACAGCCTGCTCTGCCCGCGAATCCCGCGCACCCGATCCTTCCAATTCCTGATCCGATCCCATTCCTGATAGCTAGCCTGGAGCGCTGCCACTTCCAGACGGACGGCGCGGTCCACAATCTCGCCCTGATTCCCACTGGCCCATTCAGGGGAGGCTGCTGCATCAGAAAGTTGCGTCAGCGAATCATGCCAGGAGGCTTTGGCCTGTTGATCGAGCCATACCAGAGGCTTTGCCGTTTTGGAGAGCCGTTCTGTCACAGAGGTGAACTGCCGATCCTTCACGGCCTGTCTGATCGTAGAGGCAAGATGCCAGGCTGCCAAACTGCCGATGAACCGATGGGTCGCAGCAGTCAGGTCCGGCACCAGAAGTTCTTTGGCGACCTTGACCGGCAAGGCGTTGGCGCCCAGGGTCCTGGCCGCATCGCCCAGCTGGAGAGAAGGGCCGATCGTGGTCACGAACAGCGCGCTGGCGTCCTTGTCCGACTCCACCTTAGCCAGCCGATCGGAATGGGGCTGTATGACCGAGGGAAAATCAGGCGTGCCACTGGGAAGGGATTCGTATGCCATGGCGTTGAGCCAGGTTCCAAAGAGGGAAATTGCCACGAGGGCCAGGGCCATCAAGATTCGAGCAGGGGCTAGTTGAAACGATCGTACCTGCTGGCGCATAGCGCGACTCTGTCGTTGAGACAATGTCATGGGAGGCCGGTTAGGTGCCTTGAAAACAGGTCTTGAGAAAAGCGGCGGTGGCTTCCCAGGCTTCTGCCGTCGCGTCAGCACGATAGCTCTCCACCCGTTGCTCATTGCAAAACGCATGGGGGGCATTGGGGTAGGTCTTGATCTCGACGCGTTTTTTATACTCGGCCGCAGCGACACGAAGCCGGTCCACATCGCCACTGGGCACCCACTGATCCTGCCCTGCCTGGTGATAGAGCAGGGGAGGGTACAAATCTTTGATCTCGGTCGCAGGCTGCGCCACCCGCCCGTAATAGGAGACCGCCGCCCGGAGCCGTTTCCGCTGACAGGCGAACCGGATCGCGTAGGACCCGCCCATGCCGTAGCCGACGACTCCGTGGATATTTTGCTTGATGTGGTCGCGCGTATTGAGAAACTCACAGCAGGAATTGATGTCTTGCAAAACGAGCGTCTCGTTCAGTTTGGCCATGAGCGCATCCGCGACTTCTGCATTCGCCGTCACCATGCCGCCCAGCCGTCCGTACAGATTCGGAATGATGACTCCGTAGCCTTCGCAAGCCAATCTGGCGCCGAGATCCTTGATCTGCGCGGTCAGCCCCCATTCTTCATGCAGGAGGACAAGACCGGGGTAGAGCCCTTTGGGCTGGGGCCAAAACTGCACGCAGTCCACATGCACATGTTTCGAGACGCGGGTCTGGATGTAGGGATCGACGGCGGCATCTGTCAGAGTTGGAATGGCGATGCCGCTCGGAAAGCGTGCGGTGCCGGTGCCGATTTGATCTAAGGTAAAGGGGGCGATGGTGGATATCATTGCGGCAATCTCTTTTCCATCAAGGCTTTGCGGGTGCGCCCTTTTCAGACAGGGCCGATACAACGCGGGGTACTATAGGGATCGTGCCGTCGGGTTGTCAATCTGGCGGCCAGAGGCTGGTTGTGGTTGACCAATCCTGTGATCGCGATTACAGTTTCCCCGCACGAGAGGATATATGACCACCACATCGCTTGGAATCGGTCTCATCGGTGTCGGCCGTCACGGCAGCCGCTATCTCCACCATCTCTCGCAGGATCTGCCAGGGGTGAGACTTGCGGCTCTCTGCCGGAAACGGATCGGGGAAGGGATCGGCAATCTTCCCACGCCAGAGATCCCTGTCTATGGAGACTATCGCGATTTGATCGCCGATCCGGCGGTGCAAGCAGTCGTGGTCGTCACGCCTCCTTCGCTCTGTCGTGAGATCTGTCTGGCAGCCGTAAAGGCAGGAAAGCCGCTGCTTATCGAAAAACCGTTGGCCCAGACAGGCCGTGATGCGCGAGCCATGGTGGCAGCGGCAGAAGCGGCGAACATCGTACTCATGACCGCGCAGACCCTGCGTTTCGACCGGACGATTCTGTTCTTGAAAGATCGCTTGCCTGAAATTGGAAGACTTCGCTACGCCACCTTCACCAGCCGGATTGAAACGAAAGCCAGTTCCCAGGCCCTGTCACCGATGCCGGGGCAGCGAGGGGCGCTCCTGGAATTGGGCGTACACCTGTTGGATTTAGTGTCCTTCCTCACTGGCGAGCACATCGTAGATGTCCGCTGCGAGATGGACCAGCTCCCGCCTCTGGCGCCGGAGACCATGGCGCTCGTGCAGGCCCATACAGTGAGTGGCATGAGATGCGTCATGGACATTGCGCGAGTCGAATCAGGCAGAGTTGCGAGGACCGAGTGGATGGGAACCAGGGGACAGCTCACGGCCGATTGGTGCCACCAGCGAGTGACCGGTGTCATCGGGGAGGCTGCTCCTCAAGAATGGACCGTCGAACCGCAGCAGACAATCCTCGCGACGCTCCGTGCCTTCGTTCATGCCATTCAGACGAAGACGCCCCCCCCGATTACCGGGCGCGATGGCTGCCGCGCGGTTGAGGTGGCCGACGCCTGCTACCGTTCGGCAGAACAAGGCGGGGCCACCGTCAACGTTGGTGCCGACGCTCGTGAAGCGTGAAGCGTCGTTCGCGAACGACGAGATACGAGAGACGAACGACAAGCATTTTTGCTAGGCGTCGGCTACGATGTGCGTGTCCGTTTCTTCGACTCCCTCGATCTGGTGAATCTTCGTGATCACCACATCCGAGAGGGCCCGTTCGTCCGCCACCCCGATGAAGACGATGATGTCCGGTCGTCCGAAGCAGGAATGGGCCTGCTCGACGCCGGGGAGGCGCTTGAGGACCTGCAGCACATCTTTCGTCCGTCCGGCTTTGACTTTGATCAGGATATAAGCTTTCGTGGCCATGGCATCCTCCCTGTTACGGCGCGCCGCCCGGCATCTCCCGCCGTCGTTGCGCAAACACCCGGTGAAAAGTCTGACCCCGTTGCATGAACGCAGTCTGCGCTTTTGCCACGAGTTCCATCAAGCTATCGAAATCCTCCAGACTGACGTTGAACTGGCGAAAGCCCGGCGCGAGTAGCGCTCGCTGATCGGTAGCCGTCGCCATCCACTGTCTATTGAGCGCTTCGAGCACCTCAGAAGTCCAGCCTAATGCACGAAATCGGGAGAGGCTGTCGCCGGCAGGCTGTTCCTCCTGCGTTGCCAGAGCCTGACTCAGAAATCTCTGCAGGGCAGGATCAGGACTTTTCATAAAGGCCGATTGAAATTGGATGACGAGCTTAATGACGCGATTCGCTTCGGGGGTCTCTTCCGGTGGCAGCACATCGGCATCCTGCAGCGTGGCCAGGACTGCCATCGACGCGCCAATCGGCCCTGATGGGGTCGCGGCATGACCGGGCATTTGGGCCAAGACGGGGTAGGCAGATCCCATGGTTAGGCCACCGAGGAGAAAACAAAAAGGCAGAGCGGCTGAAAGAATACCCATTGAGGAATTATACAGATGAAATGAAACCATATCACGCAGTTTTCGCTTCTCTCGGTTGAAACATCACGCTGCGGTTTCTATAATCCAGGAGCCGTTGGCCTTGTACCGGAGCGACTTATGCTCGCAAAGGTTCTGAGCGTTGCACTCGTCGGTATCGATGCGCACCTGATCGACGTGGAAGTCGATATTGCCGGAGGACTGCCGCAATTTTCGGTCGTCGGTCTTCCCGATGCCACAGTGAAAGAAAGCCGCGACCGCGTCCGCTCGGCGCTCAAGAATACCGGTTTCCATTTTCCCGCCAAGAAGATCACCGTCAACCTCGCGCCGGCGAACATCAAGAAGGAAGGGTCCGGGCTTGACCTGGCAATGGCCATTGCCATCCTCGTCGCCGAAGAGGTCATTCCGTCCGAGAATGTCCGGGACTGCGTCTGTGTCGGAGAACTGTCGCTGGATGGACAGATCAAGGCGATTGTTGGCGCCTTATCCATTGGGATCGCCTGTCGTCAGGACCATCGGCTGCTCTTGCCGGCAGAGAACAGCCAGGAAGCCGCGATGGTGCAGGGCGTGACCGCCTATCCGCTCCACACACTCCCTGAGGCAGTGGGATTTCTTCAAGGCAAGGTTCCGCTGGCTCCCGTCCTGGTAGACCGCGATAAATTTTTTGCCACCAGGCCGGTGGAAGATGAAGACTATGGTGATGTGAAGGGGCAAGACCATGCGAAGCGGGCCTTGGAAATTGCAGCAGCAGGAGGACACAACCTCTTAATGATCGGACCGCCTGGATCCGGCAAGACGATGTTGGCCAAACGCCTTCCGACGATTCTCCCCCTCATGGAACAGGATGAAGCAATCGAGACGACTCGCATTCATAGCGTCGCGGGACAATTGACCCCCGATCACCCGCTACTGACCGTCCGTCCCTTTCGCGCGCCGCACCATAGTATTTCCGATGCAGGACTCATTGGAGGAGGCACGATCCCCCGGCCTGGAGAAGTCTCCCTGGCCCATAATGGGGTGTTGTTTTTGGACGAATCGCCGGAGTTCCGCCGCCCAGTCTTAGACGGATTACGGCAACCGTTGGAAGAAGGGCAGGTGACATTGACCAGGGCCAGCGGCTCGCTCCGCTACCAGGCCCGCTTCATGTTGATCGCCGCGATGAATCCTTGATGATTCGTTGCTCTTTTGCCGCGATCTAAGGGGGTAGTAGGGGGAATGCTTTCCCTTGATTTATTTGGGGTTTTGTCACTATGTCCCGAAGGAGGAGCCGGAGGGGCATAGTAGAGATTGATCTCAACCTCGTCTTTGCCGACGAGGATTTTCTCGGTAATGGCTTCGATGATGTGGCGCTTTTCTTCGTCAGGAAGCTTAGGCCAGCGCTCAGAGAGGTCTCTCGCTCCCAGGATGATTTCTTCTTCGGAAAGCTGGTTGATCTTCATCACATCAAGCTCGGCCTGAATAGCCGGGATCTCGTCATCAAGCTGGCGGAATCGATCGGCCCAAGGGTGGTACT
>CAYHQK010000023.1:0-22221 GCA_964358535.1 uncultured Nitrospira sp.
CCGGGACGATCAATATTCCCGATACGGTCGGCTATGCGGTGCCACAAGAATTCGGGCGGCTCATTCGCGGCATTCGCGAGCAGGTGCCAAATAGTGCGCAGGCGGTGATCTCCGTCCATTGCCACAACGACCTTGGCCTCGCCGTGGGGAATAGTTTGGCTGCGGTGTTCGAAGGGGCAGGCCAGGTCGAGTGCACGATCAATGGAATCGGCGAGCGAGCCGGGAATACGGCGCTGGAAGAAATTGTCATGGGGCTTCGCACCAGGAAAGACTTCTATCAAGCCGATACGAAGATTCATACCGAAGAGATCGCGAAGACCAGCCGGTTGGTCAGCAAGATCACCGGCATGGTGGTGCAGCCGAACAAGGCGATCGTCGGGGCGAACGCCTTCGCCCATACGTCCGGCATTCACCAGGACGGGCTGCTGAAGGACAAGACGACCTATGAAATCATGAAGCCGGAGACGATCGGGCTGGTCGAGAGCAAGATGGTCATGGGGAAGCTCTCTGGGCGGCACGCGTTTCGGCAGAGATTGGTGGAGTTGGGCTATACGCTCTCGGACGAGGAGGTCAATCGCGCGTTCGAGCGGTTCAAGAAGCTGGCCGATCAGAAGAAAGAGATCTACGAAGAGGATCTCGAAGTCATTGTCTCAGAAGAACTGGCCAAAATGGCCGATCGGATCACCTTGAAGTCGTTCCATGTCGCCAGCGGGACGGATCAGGTGCCGACCGCCACGGTCGAACTCGAGTTCGACGGACGGACCATCACGCAGACCGGGACAGGCGATGGGCCGGTGGACGCCATCTATCGGACGATTGCCGCCATCACGCAGACGAAGAGCACGCTCCTCATGTATGCCGTCAAGGCGATCACGGGAGGGACCGATGCCCAGGGTGAAGTCTCGGTCCGGGTGCAGGAAGAGGGCCGCACCGTGTCAGGACATGGGGCGGATACGGACATCATTATGGCCTCGGCGCGGGCCTATCTGAACGCACTGAACAAGCTGTCCTACTTGGCAGGAAAGCAGGCGCAGGGCGAGCAGAAGGTGAACTTGATTTAGCGAAAGTAGCCACGGTAGAGTCACCGGCTCCGGCCTGGGGCGGGAACATATTATTGGCTGGGAGGCGCTCCGTGGTTCATGTCACCCTGGCAGATCGGCCGGAGTTTCTGGCCGGCGACCATACTGTCTTACGGGAGCTGCTGCATCCGGCCAAACAACCGCTCGCGCTTGGGTATAGTCTGGTGCAGGGGATCTTGGCTCCCGGCGCTCGCTCGAAATGGCACAGGCTGACATCTTCTGAGGTCTATTACATTATTGCCGGGGTGGGACAATTGACTGTGGACGACTCGGTCGTCTCGGTGGGACCTGGCTCCGTCGTCTATGTGCCTCCCGGGGGCAAGCAGTCGTTGGAAAATAGCGGACCCACTGCCATCGAGTTCCTCTGTTTGGTCGATCCTGCTTGGCGGCTGGAGGATGAGGAAGTGCTGGAGTAGAGGTCTGTGCGGTCATCACTTACAACGAGGGAGAGTGGTCTGTGAAGGCGAAGATTGCCGTACTAGCTGGTGATGGAGTGGGCCGGGAGATCGTGCCTGAAGCCGTGAAAGTGTTGAAGGCTGTCGCCGAGAAGTTCCAGCACCAGTTCGAGTTCGTCTCCGGCGATGTCGGTGGACAGGCTCTCGACAAAGTGGGTGTGCCGCTTCCTCAGGAGACCTTGACCCTGGCCAAACAAAGTGATGCCGTGTTGCTCGGCGCGGTCGGCGGTCCCAAGTGGGAGGGGTTGGAATATAGCTTGCGTCCGGAACGGGCGCTGTTGGGGTTGCGCGAGCATCTGGGTCTCTACGCGAATTTACGTCCGGCGAAGTTATATCCAATGTTGGCCGATGCCTCCACGCTGAAGCGCGAAGTGATCGAGGGGATCGACATCCTCGTTATTCGTGAATTGACCGGCGGCATCTATTTCGGGAAACCCAAAGGGATCGAGAAGCTGCCGAACGGGAGCGAGCGAGGGTTCAATACCGAGGTCTATACCACGGAGGAAATCCAGCGCATCGCGAAAGTGGCCTTCGAGGCGGCCAGAAAGCGCCGGAAGAAGGTGATGTCAGTTGACAAGGCGAACGTGCTGGAATCATCAGAGCTCTGGCGCCGTGTCGTCATCGATACCCATAAAGACTATCAGGATGTGGAGTTGAGTCACATATACGTCGACAATGCGGCAATGCAACTCGTGCGCAATCCGAAGCAGTTCGATGTGATGCTCTGCAATAATATATTCGGCGACATTCTGAGCGATGAAGCGGCGATGTTGACCGGCTCCATCGGCATGTTGCCGTCGGCCAGTATCGGATCGCAGGTGGGACTGTTCGAGCCGATTCACGGCAGCGCGCCGGACATTGCCGGGAAGAATGTGGCGAATCCCATTGCGACGATTGCCTCGGCTGCCATGTTGTTGTCCTATGCGTTCAAGTTGGACAAGGAGGCGGAAGCCATCGAGCAGGCGATCGTGAAGACCCTCGAACTCGGTTATCGTACGAAAGATATTCATAGCCCAGGGACTCGCCTCGTCGGTACGGCGGAAATGGGCGAGGCCATTCTGAGAAATTTGAACTAGCTAGGTCTGTCGAAGCGGATGAGTACGAATCTCACAGTAGTTGTGATCAAGACTCTGGCTGGCACCGGAGACCCCGGCTGGTCCGGTGACGGAGGGGCTGCCCTGGCTGCCTGCCTGAATGAGCCGAAGAGTCTTACGCTCGATGCAGAGGGCAATCTGTTCATCGCCGATTCCGAGAATCACGTCGTCCGGAAGATCGACCGGAAGACCAACTGCATCAGCACGGTTGCGGGTTTCATTCAGGGGGCTGAGCCAGTCGCACCGCCAGTTGCGCCAACTCCCATGACGGATGGAGTGGAGGACGATCCATTTGCTGAAAGCGATTCGGTCGCATCGCATGCGTTTACGCAACAGACTGACTTGAGCGGGACCGTTCGTTATGTGGTGGCGGGGACCGCGCCGGCCAAACGGTTCAGTGGCGACGGGGGCCCTGCCGATCACGCTCTGTTGAATTTTCCGACCGCGGTGGCGGTCGATCGGGCAGGGCATCTCTACATTGCGGACACGTTAAACCATCGGGTGAGGCGGGTGGATGTGATGACCGGGGTGATCACGACCGTCGCAGGGGTGGGGCTGCCTCGCTATTCCGGTGACGGGGGCTTGGCCGTCGAGGCTGGGTTGAATGAGCCGGCTGCCCTGGTGGTGAGTGACGGAGGCGTCCTCTATATTGCCGACCAGAGCAATAACCGAGTGAGGGCGGTGGATTTGGCCACAGGGATGATTCGCACGGTCGCAGGAACAGGCACGGCTGCGTATAATGGAGATGGCATGGTTGCGACGGAAACCGGGTTGGCCGGTCCCGGCGGATTGGCTCTCGCGTCAGACGGCACCCTGTTCATCGCCGATAGCTTTAGCGGGAGAATTCGGGCTGTTGATCCCGTCACTGGTTTCATTCGGACGGTGGTGGGAGGCGGCGGTGAATATCGATATCAGGGGCCGGATGAACCGCCCAGCAACAGTCTCTCCCGGCCATCTGGCATCACGTTGGATGGGGAGGGGAATATCTTTTTCACCGACTCGGATAACCATCTGGTGCGGCGATGGGATCGGGCCACCAAGCTGATTGAGCGTATCGCCGGTGTCGGTGCGGCCAGTTACGGGGGCGACGGGGGAGCGGCCCGCGATGCCAGTTTGAGTTATCCATTTGGAATCGTGATGGATCGATCCGGGCATCTGCTCGTGGCCGATACCTTCAACCATCGAATTCGCGAGATCTCGCTGTAGGTAGGATCAAGGCTTATGTTGAAAAAGAAAACAGGCTATGTCGTGGCGATCGTCGGTGCGACCGGGGCAGTCGGGACTGAAATGATCGAAGTGCTTGAGGAACGAAAGTTCCCCGTGTCACGGTTGGTCCCCCTCGCTTCCACCCGTTCCGCCGGCGGGATGGTGACGTTCGACGGAAACGAGGTGCCGATCGAGGTCTTGACGAAGGACTCGTTCGCCGGCGTGGATATCGCGCTCTTTTCAGCCGGGGCGGATCTCAGTCGGGAGTTTTCGCCGATCGCAGTGAAGGCCGGGGCTGTGGTGATCGATAATAGCGCCGCCTGGAGAATGACCCCCGAGGTGCCGCTCGTGGTGCCAGAAGTGAATGCGCATGACATCCAACGGCATAAGGGCATCATCGCCAATCCGAACTGTTCCACGATTCAAATGGTCGTGGCGTTGAAACCCCTGCATGATAAGGCCAGGATCAAGCGGATTGTCGTCACGACCTTTCAGTCCGTGTCCGGCACGGGGAAAGACGCCATGGATGAGCTGATGGCGCAGTGCCAGGATTTGCTCAGCTTCAAGCAGCCAGATCCCAAGGTCTATCCCTATCAAATCGCCTTCAACTGCTTGCCGCAGATCGACGATTTTCTTCCGTCCGGTTATACGAAGGAAGAGATGAAGATGGTCGATGAGACCAGAAAGATTATGGGCGACCAGTCGATCCATGTGACAGCGACGACGGTGCGGGTCCCGGTGTATGTCGGCCATTCGGAAGCCATCAATATCGAAACGGAGCGGAAGCTCACGGTCAACGAGGCCCGCGCGATTCTGTCGACCGCGCCAGGCGTGCTGCTCTATGACGATCCGGCACATAAGATCTACCCGATGCCGCTGGAGGTTGCGGGGAAGGACGAGGTTTACGTCGGCCGTATTCGTGAAGATGAGTCGATCTCGAACGGTCTGAATCTCTGGGTGGTGGCGGATAATTTGCGCAAAGGGGCCGCCCTCAATGCGGTGCAAATCGCAGAACATTTGACCAAAGGCTAATGGCTGAGTGGGGGAGTCTCGGCAAAGTCTTCATCGGAATCGGGCTCTGCGTGGCCCTGGTCGGTGTGCTGTTGCTGATTGCAGACCGCGTCCCCGGAGTGGGACATCTCTTTGGCTGGTTCGGTAAGCTGCCAGGCGACATCTCCATTCGGCGAGACAACTTCAGCTTCTCATTTCCCCTGGCCACCAGCCTGATCCTCAGTATCATCTTCAGTCTGGTATTCTATTGCATCACATGGATCTTTCGCCGATGACACAACGAGGGACAGGACTATGCCGCACCATGATTGTGGCAGGGGCCTGTCTGTTCAGCGTGGTTCCCGGAGTGGAGGCGGCGCAGTCGATCCGGGTCATGCTCTCAGCCGATGTGGCACAGCTCACTGTCCGCGCAGACCGTTCCCTCTGGGTGACGGATGCAAAGGGCCGTGGTCAGGCGATGCGCGCGGCGGTTCATGTGGCAGCAGAGGGAACGGGGTTTGTGCTGAATGGCGTCTTCATGCAGACGGATCGGCTGACGTTGGGCGGCGGAGAGAGCGGTCTTACGCTGACTTTCCCACGGTCTGCCAAGAAGCCCAATGGGGCGGCGGTGTTATCGGGCGACTTCGGTACGGAGATTTCGGTGAGCGGCCTCGTGTCTCTTGTGCGAAAGGGGAAGGGGTTTCTCGTCATCAATCGGGTGGATTTTGAAGAGTACATCAAGGGGGTGGTTCCCGCCGAGGTCAGTTCGACTTGGCACCCGGAGATGTTGAAAACACAGGCGGTTGCAGCCAGGACCTATGCGCTCTATCAGCAGATGCTGAGCGGGAAGCGCGAGTACGACGTGGCAGCCACGGTGCAAGACCAAGTCTATCGCGGGAAGCAGGGGATCGATGCCGGGATCCTGCGTGCGGTCGAAGAGACCAGAGGCCTGGTCGTGACCTATCAGGATGCGCCGATCTATGCTGCCTTTTCCTCGACAGCCGCAGGGCTGACGGAGGATGCCATGAATGTGTGGTCGAAAGAATATCCCTATCTCAAGGGGGTGGAGTGCCCCTTCGATCTTGCGTCGCCCAATTATCAATGGAAGTCCTCTTTCAGAGTCGACACCCTCGAACAGAATTTGCGGCAGCAGGGCTTCTCTGTGGGGAGGATCACCACGATGGCGCCCGTCTCGTTCAGCCGGGGGGGGCGAGTCGCGAAGCTGCGCATTCTCCATTCTGGTGGAGAATTGATCCTTCGCGGAGAAGAGCTGCGGAAAGCGGTCGGGTATACCATCATCCCCAGCACGCAGTTTGCCATCGAATCCATGGGCCGCGACGTGGTGCTCTCCGGCTATGGCGCGGGCCATGCCGTCGGGATGTGCCAGTGGGGCGCCAAAGAACTGGCCGAGCTGGGCTATCACTTCTCGACGATTCTTCAGTATTATTATCCCGGCACCGAAGTGCAGAATATGACGCTGGTCAAACCTCCGATTCCCCCTTCTTCCTGATGCAGCTCTCCGAATTCGACTTTCCATTCGATGCTTCGCTGATTGCCGCTCAGCCCATCCTTCCGCGCGACTATGCCAGGCTGCTCGTGCTACAGCCGCTTGATCGTTCGCTGGCTCATCGCCGCATTGACGCGCTGCCGGATCTGCTGCAGCCAGGCGATCTCCTCGTGGTCAATAATACGAAAGTGGTGGCCGCGCGCGTGGCGGGACGGAAACGTCCGTCCGGGGCGGAGGTCGAGATCCTCTTTGTGAAGGATCTCGGCGATGCGATGTGGGAGGTGTTGATCAAGGGCACGTTTCGGCCTGGCCAGGTGATTGAGATTGGCGCGGATGCTTCTGCTGTGGTGGTCGAGCGTGGCGCGGCCGGAACGAGGGTTCGGGTGGAGAGTCCGATCCCATGGTCCGAGTGGTTGCGGCAACATGGCCGGATGCCACTGCCTCCCTATTTGAAACGGGCGCCGACCGATCAGGATCGCGAGTGGTACCAAACCCTCTTTGCGCAACATGAAGGGGCGATTGCGGCGCCGACCGCCGGGCTCCATTTCACGCCGGACCTGTTGGCGAGACTGCAGCAAGGCGGGATCGGACTCACGACCGTCACGCTCCATGTGGGGATCGGGACCTTCAAGCAGGTGACGGTTGAGCAGATCGAAGACCATCGGATGGGCGCTGAATGGATCGAGGTCGGAGCAGAGGCGGTCCATGCCATGGAGCAGGCGCGCACAGCGGGGGGGAGAATCGTCGCGGTCGGGACGACCGTTGTCCGCGCGCTTGAAACGGCGGCTCGTGCGGAGGGCCGGATCAAACCCTATCAGGGAGAGACGGATATCTTCATGACGCCGGGGTTTTCGTTTAAGGCGATCGATGCTCTGCTCACGAACTTTCACTTGCCCAGAACGACGTTGTTGATGCTGGTCTCCGCATTGGCCGGGACGGAGTTTCTTCGAGAAGCCTATGCAGAGGCGGTTCGCGAACGGTACCGCTTCTATAGCTATGGCGATGCGATGTTGATTCTCTGACAAAGTCGCAAGCCGTAAAGGCTTCAAGTCAGATCGTCCTAAGCGGAGATCGCTTGTGACTGTATGACGTGATGAGGTTTGACGAGGGGGACTAGAGCAATTCGCGGTGAATCGTGATCGGGAGCGTGGTCTTGAGCGATTCCGTATAGGCCAGCAGCGCGCGTTGCTGCTTTTGAAAGAGGACATCCTGGATAGCGCGGTCCTTCGCTGCGGCGGTCTTGGCTGGGTCCGATTCGGTCTGTCGGAGGGTGAGGGTTTGCGCCTCGGCAATTTCTGCAGGGGTGAGAGCCACGGCGTCACGGATGATCATCCGGGCTTTATTGCTGAGCACTTCTTTCGCTTCCATCGCTTCGAACAGCGCCGGCGTCAGGTGATTCGCGGCCAGGAGCCGTTGGTAGACTTCCGGATCGAAGGTGCCGTTTTTTTGAAAGTCCGGGATCTGCATGATGACGTCGCGCAGGTCGTCGTCTGCCACGGTGAGGCCCATGTTCTTCGCCGCGATCAGCCAGGTTCGATTGTCGATCAGCTGCTCGACCACAAATTGCTTGATCGTTTCGTCTTTGAAATCTCCGGGGACTTTGTCTTTGTAGAAGCGGTAGGTATTTTCATAGGCGCGCCGAAACTCATCGTGGGATACGGTGAGATCGCCGACTGACGCGACGACGGTGCCGGTCTGTTCGCCGAATCCCCACCAGCCCATGGTGATTACGAAGGCGAGGGCGATGATCCCCATGATGGATTTGAGGAGCCAGGGATAGTTATGGGACGCGTCGCGCATCAATTTGATCATGACCACTCCTCAGAAAATTCGTAGAGGCGGATTGTACTCAGGGATCTTGTGCAAAGGCAAGAGACGACCGTCCCTTCACGCTACGTGTGCACGATCTGTTTGGGTGCCTGTTCAGCAAGGCGTGAAAGAGCACTGCCCTGTCGATTTGCTGAAGAATGGTCTTTGTTTGTGCTGGATAGTTTGATTTGTTATACTTTGTCATTAATTGTGAGGAGATCCCTTGGCGGAGGAGGTTAGCGGGGTTCATTCAATCGGTGCTGGGATCTATCCCAAGGCGCAGGTCTTGAACCGCGGTATCGCCAAGTTGATTGATCTGTTCATCGTGGCGGCAGCTGGGCAAGTGATCGTGCCGGTAGGTTTCCTCGCAGGATTAGCGTATATACTGATTGCTGATGGGTTTGCCGGGGGGCGGAGTATTGGCAAGCGATTGATCGGCCTCCAGACGGTGCTTCCAGGCCGGCATGAGGCAGCAGGGTTTCGGGAATCCATCATTCGCAACATGCCCTTTGCGGTCGCGCAGTTAGCCTTTGCCGTCCCCTATGTGGGATGGATTGTGTCGGTGGCAATTATTGCGTTCGAAGCGATCTTGATTCTTGGGAATGAACAAGGGCGGCGTCTTGGTGACGAGGTGGCTGGCACCCAGGTGTTGGATGTGGGGCGACTGGCGTTGCCCGACTGAGCGCGTCGTCGGAGTCTGAGGGGAAGGGAGAGCAATCGTGGGTTTTGCGAGCGATATCTTCGGATGGTTCTCAAACGATCTGGCCATTGACCTAGGGACGGCATCGACCCTCGTGTATGTCCATGGAAAAGGGATCGTGTTGAACGAACCCTCGGTCGTGGCGGTTGAGAAAAAGACCGAACGAGTGCTCGCGGTCGGCACCGAGGCGAAGCGCATGTTGGGCCGTACTCCGGGCAACATCATCGCGGTGAGACCCATGAAAGAAGGCGTGATCGCGGACTTCGAAATGGCCGAGCAGATGTTGAAGCGGTTCATCCAGAAGGCGCACAACCGCAGCGCGTTCGTGCGTCCGCGCATCATTATTGGTGTGCCGTCGCGTATTACGCAGGTGGAACAGCGGGCGGTGCGAGATTCGGCGGAATTGGCCGGCGCTCGTGAAGTGTATCTGATCGAAGAGCCGGTGGCTGCCGCCATTGGCGCCGGGCTCCCGATCACCGAGCCTTCCGGCAACATGGTTGTCGATATCGGCGGCGGCACGACCGACATCGCCGTCATTTCGCTCGGCGGCATCGTCTATAGCGAATCCGTCAAGGTGGCGGGCGATCGCATGGACGACGCGATCATGAATTATATTAAGAAGAAGTATAACCTCCTCATCGGTGAACATATGGCGGAACGGATCAAGTTTGAAATCGGATCCGCCTATCCCTTTGAGGAACGCAAGACCATGATGATCAAGGGGCGCGATTTGATTTCCGGCATTCCCCGCACGTTGGTGGTGGATGACGCGGAAATCAGGGAAGCGCTGCAGGAACCGATCGGGACGATCGTGAACGCGATTAAAGTGGCCCTGGAGAACACCCCGCCGGAGTTGGCGGGCGATATTATCGACCGTGGCATCGTGCTGACGGGCGGCGGATCTTTGCTGAAGGGCATGGATACCCGCTTCCGTGAGGAGACGAATCTGCCGATCATCACCGTGGACGATCCCTTGACCTCCGTGGTCTTGGGGGTCGGGAAAATCCTCGATGAGTTGGATCTGCTGGCCAAGGTGTCGGTCATGTCCCAGGCCAATACGTACCGATAAGGTTCCATCCCTAATTCCCTTATGTGGATGGCTAACTCTCGTTCTTCCTCCGGTGCCAGACGGCTGGCGGTCGCCTGCTTCGCACTTCTGCTGGCGGCTCTTTTCCTGTTTCCCGGTCAAATCCAAGGACTGTTGCAGTATCTCGGCGGGCCAGTCGGGCACGTCGCGCGTATTCCGCTCGAAGTGATTGCATCCATCGACGGGGGGATTGCCAATCGCTGGCAACAGTACGTGGTTTTGCAAGGCGTCTGGGAAGAGAACCAGCAACTCCGGAAAGACATCGAATGGTTGCGCGGACAAAACAGCCAGTTGCGTGAGTTGGCTGCCGCGACTGAGCGACTGACGGCCTTGCTGCAATTTAAGGAACAGGCGCTCCCCACGATGGTTGCCGCCCGAGTCATCGGGCGCGACACCACCAACCGGTATCAAGCCCTTATCCTCAATAAGGGCGAGAGCGACGGGATTAAGCCGGACATGGGCGTGATTACGCCTGCCGGTGTCGTCGGGCGCATCGTGAAAACGACCGGGGCATCCTCGGTGGTGCTCCTGGTGACGGACCCGAACAACGCCATCGCCGGTCTCATCCAGCGGACGAGAGACGAAGGGATTGTGGAAGGCACCCAGCAGGGGCTGGCCCAGCTGAAATATCTTCCGTTGCTGTCGACGCTTCGAGACGGCGATCGGGTTGTGACATCTGGCCTCGTCGGCGACTTCCCGCGCGGGCTCGCCATCGGTACGATTACGCATATCGATAAGCAGGAAGGCGCCCTGTTCCAGTCCGCCGAGCTGATGCCGGAAGTCGATGTCGGCCGCGTGGAAGAAGTGTTGGTGATTCAGGCGTCGTACGGACAGTCCACGAAGGCTGCGGGAGGAGTGGATCTGCCCGGGAAGCCGTAATCATGAAATTTCTCCTTTATCTGATTCTTGTGCTGCTGCTCGTCCCTGTTCAGGCGACGCTTTTGCCACATCTGAGCGTATGGAATATTAAGCCGGATTTAGGGCTGGTGGCTGCCGCGTTTGTCGGGCTGTTTGCCGGTGAAATGGAAGGCCTGCTCGTGGGGCTCGCGATCGGCTGGGTGCTGAGTCTGTTCTCTGCGGGCGAACTTGGGCTCAGTCTCCTGACGAACGGCGGCGTGGGGCTCTTGGCGGGATTCTTGGGACGGCAGGTGTCGCAAGTGACGTCGATCTCAGTGGGTGTGGGATTGCTGGCGGTGTCCCTGGCGAGCGGACTGCTCGCCGCCGCAACCTTCGAGACTCTTGATCTCGCTCAGGTCTGGCAGATGGTGGGGGCGATCGTCCTTCCGCAGGCTTGTTTTGACGGGTTGGTCGGAGCAGGGCTCTATTGGCTGCTTTCGCAACGGTTTCAGGTGGCCCGCCTGAGGACCGAATAGCGGTCTCGGTGATGGGCGTGGCGGAATAATATTGCTTGTGAGTCATGGCAACAGCTGGTCTACACGATTCTGAACTCGGTGAGCTCCAACGCAGGCTAATCATTCTGCGCGTGGGGCTGTTGCTCGTCGTGGCCCTCTTGGGGTTGCGGCTCTGGCATTTGCAGATTCGTGAGGGGCCCTACTATCGCGATCTCTCCGAGAACAATCGGACCCGCTCGGTCATCATGGAGCCGGCGCGAGGGCTGATCTATGACCGCAACGGGGTGTTGCTGGCAAACAATGTTCCCAGCTTCACGCTCTATGTATCGCTTGAAGACGTCAAGGATCGTAATGTACTCATCGATCAGCTGACCAATCTGTTGGGGCTCGATCCTGTGTTTGTCAGGAAGAAGATCATGGCGAGGGGCAGCAAGCAATTGCCGCGCAAGGTGAAGGATCGTTTAAGCCTCCGTGAAGCGACGTTAATCGAGTCCCATCGTTTGGACATGCCCGGGGTCATGGTGCAAGTCGAATCCCAGCGGAACTATCCCGGTGGTGTGACGGCGTCGCATCTGTTGGGCTATGTCGGGGAAGTCTCGCCGGAGCAGTTGGAGCGACCGGAATTTTCAGACCTGCATCAGGGCAGCATCGTCGGCCAATATGGTGTGGAGAAGTTCTTCGACCGGTTCGTGCGGGGGCAGGCCGGCCAGAAAAGTATTGAAGTCGACGCGGTGGGCCACGAGAAACGAACGGTCGTCGTGGAACAGCCCCATGCCGGGGATAATTTATATCTGACGATCGACGTGCGGCTGCAGAAGGTGGCTGAGAGTTTATTGGGGGATGAATCGGGCGCGATCGTCGCGCTGGATCCTAGGACGGGCGACGTGCTGGCCATGGCGAGCCGGCCAGGTTTTGATCCGAACATCCTTTCGCGGGAACTCACCCCGAAACAATGGGCCGAGATCGTGCAAAACGAGGGACGCCCGTTGAACAATCGCGCCTCGCAAGGCCAGTACCCGCCCGGTTCGGTCTTCAAAGTGATGATGGCCGCTGCCGCGCTGGAGACCAATACGGTGACGCCGGCGACGACCATCCACTGCAATGGAGGTTATCAATTCGGTCGCCGCCTGTATCATGACTGGAAGGCCGGCGGGCATGGGTCGGTGGATCTCCGGCGCGCGCTGGTGCAATCCTGTGACGTATATTTCTATACGGTCGGGCAGCGGATGGGCATCGAGACGATGGCCTCCTTCGCCCATCAGTTTGGGTTGGGGCAGGAGACGGAGATTGAGCTGCCGTCTGAACGGATCGGGATTGTGCCCTCCGCAGCCTGGAAACTCAAGGCCAAGAATGAACCATGGTTGCCAGGTGAAACGATCTCGGCTTCGATCGGACAGGGTTATGTGAATGTGACTCCGCTGCAGATGGCGAGTCTGATCGGCACCGTGGCCAACGACGGTGTGACTTTCCGCCCGCGATTGGTCCAGGCAGTGATGGACCGAGCGACCGGAGAGCTGCAGCAGCGGCCGACAGTTCCGAAACGTACGTTGAAGCTGAGGCCCGAGATCTTGCCGCTGATTAAAGAGGCGCTGGCCGGGGTGGTGAAAGAGGGGACTGCCACGCGGGCGAAGTCGGCGTTGATCACGATTGCCGGGAAGACCGGTACGGCTCAGACGACGGCCTTGGGGAAAGACAAAAAGGCCGAGAAGGATATTCCGAAAAAGTTTCGCGACCATGCCTGGTTTGTGGCCTTCGCGCCGGTCGATGCGCCGACCATTGCCGTCGCGGTGCTGGGGGAACACATGGGCCATGGAGGGTCCGCCGCGGCGCCTCTCGCGAAAGAGCTGATCGAGACCTATGTGAAGCTGATGCCGCCCCTTTCTGCCAGCGCCACGAATGGCATCGTTGCGCGGGATGGTGATGTTGGAGGACAGGGCACACGATGATCGACCGGGTAATCAATAGCCGCGGCTTTGACAGTTTCGATCTCCGTTTTATCGGACTGATCGTGGCCATCCTGGGGATCGGCGTGCTGTCGATTTATAGCGTGACGCATGACCAGGATGCGGCGTTCCCATTTTATGCCAAACAGGTTGTCTGGATTTTGCTCGGCGCGGTCGCGTTTCTGGTCATGTGGCTCTCGGACTATCATCGAATTGCCCGGTTAGCGTATCCTGCCTATGCCATCATTCTGGTCCTCCTGGCGGTCGTGCTGTTTGAAGGCAAGAGCAGCCGGGGGGCGCAACGGTGGATTCCAATGGGACCCTTTGCGTTCCAGCCATCGGAGTTTGCCAAGCTGGTCCTCATTTTGACCTTGGCGCATTACTATTCAAAGGCGCCGCGGGTCGGGTGGCTCCAGCGGGTGGTGTTGCCTGGGTTATTGGTCTTTCCCGGGCTGCTCCTGATCTTGAAACAGCCGGATCTCGGGAGTGGGTTGAGCTTCTTGGCGGTCTATGCGGCGATGTTGCTGATGGTGGGGATGCGGTCGAAGGCTCTGGGCGTGATCCTCTTGTTTTCGCTGATGCTGTTCCCCTTCGCCTGGGAGGCGATGTGGGGGTCATTGCATGATTATCAGCGGCAGCGCATTATGGCCTTTGTCGACCCGACGTACGACACGGGTGGTAAGGGGTACCATGCGCTTCAATCCAGGATTGCCATCGGCGCGGGAGAACTGACGGGGAAGGGACTCTACGGAGGGACCCAGAGCCAATTGAAATTTTTGCCCGAAGGGCACACAGACTTCGTCTTTTCGGTCTTTGCCGAAGAGTGGGGATTTCTGGGAGTGTTGGCGTTGTTGTTGTTGTTTGTGGCCTTGATCTGGCTGTCGTTGGAAATTGTGGCGCGCGCGAAGGACCGGCTCGGGGCGCTGCTGGCGGTCGGCATTACCTGCATGTTGAGCTTTTGCATCGTGGTCAATATCGGCATGACGGCGGGCATGTTTCCCATCGTAGGGATTCCCCTTCCGCTCATGAGTTACGGGGGGAGTGCGACGGTGATGACGTTGGCGTCGCTCGGTCTGCTCTTGAATGTCAAACGCCGTCGATTGAGTTTTCTTTAGTGAGCAGGTGATTGCGCGGTTTCGAATGAATCGGGATCGAGGCAGAGGGGTCTATGTATGGTGGAAACCGTCGGTCGACGAGGTGTCGAGTGGAGGCTGGAACCTGGGGATTCCCCGCGTTCGTCCTCCCCATCGGTTCGACGGTTCTCCTGAACGGAAGGAGTTGGTATGGGAGTAGAAATTGCCATTACAGTTGCACGCGAGGAAACTCGCGTCGCGGTGCTGGACGGCGGAGTCGTCACGGATCTCTTCGGGGATCGGGCGAAGCACAAAGACTTCGTCGGGAATATTTATAAGGGGAAAGTGGCGAAGGTGCTGCCTGGCATGCAGGCGGCCTTTGTGGATATCGGCCTCGAAAAGGCGGCCTTCATGCACGTCTCGGATTTGTCGCTGGACGCCGAGCCGGGCGACACCCTCGTCGATGTGGATGAGGATGACAAGGATGCCGATAAAGACGGGGACATGGTGGGTCCCAGACGCCAAAGCTCCAAGCCGATCGAGCAGTTGCTGACCGAAGGGCAGGAGCTGATGGTTCAGATTTCCAAAGGGCCGATCGGGACGAAGGGTTCGCGGGTCACGACCTATGTGTCGCTCCCGGGCCGGTATCTCGTGTTTATGCCCAACGTGGAGCACATCGGCGTATCCCGCCGCATCGCCCGTGACGAGGAGCGAGCCAGGCTCAAGGACATTATGAAGCGGGTGCGGCATCCAGGCTGCGGCTACATTGTCCGCACGGTAAGCGAAGGGGTCAAGGAAGACGAGCTGCGGTCCGACGTCGATTTTCTGCATGTGCTCTGGCAGGACATCCTGGCAAAGCGCGAGCAGAAGGGGGCGCCGGCCTTGCTCCATGCCGACTTGAGTCTGAGTTTCCGCGTCGTGCGCGATCTCTTCGGGAAGAAAGTCGATCGGCTCTGGATCGACTCGCGCGAGGAGTATCAGGCGGTCCGGGATTTCGTGCAGCGGTTTTCTCCTGAGCAAACGTCCCGCATCCATTTCTACGATAAGGACGAAAGCCTCTTCGATCATCTGGGCGTCGAGCAGGAGATGGCGCGGGCCCTTAGCCGCAAGGTCTGGCTCAAGTCCGGCGGGCATCTCGTGATCGACCATACCGAAGCGATGACCGTCATCGACGTCAACACCGGACGGTTCGTGGGGAAGCGCGATCAGGAGGAGACCATTCTCCGGAACAATCTGGAGGCCGCGAAAGAAGTGGCCTATCAGATGAAATTGCGCGGGATCGGCGGGATCATCATCGTCGACTTCATCGATATGGAGCGGGAGAAGAATCGCGATAAGGTGTACCACGCATTGCTCGATGCCATGTCGACCGACAAGGCCCGCACCAGGGTGTCCAGAATTTCCGATCTGGGATTGATCGAGATTTCCCGTGAGCGGGTGCGCGAAGACCTTTTGCGCTCGCTCTCCGAACCCTGCCACTATTGCGAAGGACGGGGCTATACGAAGTCGCCCACCACGGTGGTCTATGAAATCTTTCGCGATGTCCGTCGGATCGGCAGCAGTCCCGAGCCGCAGAAGATCGTCGTCGGCGCCCATCCCTCGGTTGTCGGGTTGCTGCAAGATGAAGAGCGGCAGGGGCTTGAGGCGGTGGAACGGGAATGTTCCGCGAAGATCATTGTGATGCCGGACGAGCATTTGCACTTGGAACAATACGACTTGGCGGTGCTGTAGGGTCGTAGTTTCCGTGCGGCGAGATCTATGGATAGCCAATCTGTAGATGGTAGTTCCTCCGCTGAGGCCGTAGGGCCTTCGGGCCGTCGTATGACCTTGGCGCAGCTAGAGCCCTGGATCCGCCTGCGAGCGATCGATGGAGTGGGGGATCTGACGGCTCTGCAGTTGGTTCGTCATTGGCACTCTCCCGACGCAGTTCTGCAAGCCTCCCGTGATGACTTGATCCAGCATGGATGTAGTCCGCAATTGGCGGACGCGATCAAGCGCGGGCCTGATGGCCCGGCCTGTCGGAGCATTGAGCGGGAACTCACGGCCATCGAGCGTGAGCATATTGAGGTTTTGAGCTTCTTTGATCCTGCCTATCCCGCGCGACTGAAGATGATTGCGGACCCTCCTCCACTCTTGTACATCACCGGCACATTGACGGAGCAGGATGAGTTGGCTGTGGCGATCGTAGGCGCCAGACGGGCGACGGCAGCCGGGCGTGTCCTAACCGAAGAGCTCAGCCATGATTTGGCGGCGGCAGGCATGACGGTGGTGAGTGGGCTCGCGCGAGGAGTGGACGCGGCGGCCCACCGGGGCGCGCTTGCTGCGCAGGGGCGCACCATTGCGGTGTTGGGCTGCGGGATCGACCGGACCTATCCGCCGGAACATGACCGATTACGCAGGCAGATCGAGGAGCGGGGGGCGGTCCTCTCCGAGGTGCCGGTGGGCGCGCCGCCCCACAGCCATCACTTTCCCAGGCGGAATCGGATCATCAGCGGGTTGTCCCTGGGCGTCGTCGTCACAGAAGCCGCGATCAACAGCGGCTCGTTGATTACCGCGAAGCTGGCGGCTGAGCAGGGGCGAGAGGTCTTTGCTGTTCCTGGCTTTGTGAAGGAAGAGACTAGCCGCGGCACGAACGCCCTGCTCAAAGACGGGGCGGCCTTGATCGAGCGCGCGCAGGATGTGATCGACGCGGTTCTGCCGCAATTGGAGCCGGCGCTACGTCTGAGCCTGCAACCCTCTCGCGCGAAGAACGAACGGGGCGGTCAGTTGGGTAAAGAGGAACGGCTGGTGTATGATGCCCTGTCGTATGAGCCTCGCACAGTGGACGAAGTGATTGTCGCCACAGGCCTGTCAGTATCTGCGGTGATGGCCTCGCTCTTGTCGCTGGAGCTTCGGCAGCGAGTGAGACAGCTGCCGGGGCAACGTTACCTTCGAACGTAATCGCCGAACAGTTGCACGGATGTGTATTATTTGATACGGATGTGAGGGATAGCCTCATCACGAACCGGAGTTTTCATGGCCAAGGCACTGATCATTGTTGAGTCTCCGACGAAAGCACGCACCATCGGCAAGTATTTGGGGCGTGGCTATACCGTCATGGCGTCGGTCGGACATATTAAGGATCTGCCCACCAGCAAGCTGGGCGTCGATGTGGAGCACGATTTCGAACCGCAGTATGTGACGATCAAGGGCAAAGCGAAAATCCTATCGGAGATTAAGGCCAAGGCGGAAGCCTGCGACAAAGTGTTCCTGGCGCCGGACCCTGACAGGGAAGGCGAAGCCATCGCCTGGCATCTCGAACAGGAATTGCTCGGGAAGCCCAAATCCAAGTCCAAGAAAAAGACCGAGAGTAACAAGATCTTCCGGGTACGTTTCAATGAAATCACGGAAGCGGCCATTAAGCGCGCGCTGCAGTCGCCAGGGCAGGTCGACATGAAGCTGGTGAATGCGCAGCAGGCCCGCCGGGTGCTTGACCGGATTGTTGGATATCAAGGCAGTCAATTGCTCTGGACCAAGGTGCGCCGTGGCCTCAGCATGGGCCGGGTCCAGTCCGTGGCGATGCGATTGATTTGCGAACGGGAGCAGGAGCGGGAAGCCTTTCGCGCCGAAGAGTACTGGTCCATCGCGGTGACGTTGTCCGGGACCAATCCCCCGCCGTTCGAAGCCAAACTGCACAGTATCAATGGCGAGGACGCCTCGATTGCGACAGCGACCGAGGCGCAGCGCATCGTCGATGCCATTCAGGGGAAAGAGTTTGTCGTCGACTCGATTGAACGGAAAGAAAAGAAACGGAATCCCGTCGCGCCCTTCATTACCAGCCGGCTCCAACAGGAAGCGGCGCGCAAGCTGCATTTCTCGTCGAAGAAGACGATGACCTTGGCGCAGAAGCTGTACGAAGGAATCGAGATCGGGGCGGAGGGGCAGACCGGTCTCATTACCTATATGAGAACCGATTCGCCGCGTATTTCGAACGAGGCGATGGAGGAAGCGCGTCAGGTCATCCAGGCGCGATTCGGTGCAGAATATCTACCCGCCACCCCGAACGTGTACAAGACGCAAAAGGCGGCGCAAGAGGCCCACGAAGCGATTCGTCCCACATCAGCATCTCGCGACCCTGAGTCGATCCAACAGTACTTAGAACCGGATGTCTATAAGCTGTATCAGCTGATCTGGAACCGGTTTATTGCATCGCAGATGGTGCCTGCCATTTTTGATGTGACGCGCGTGGCGTCGAGCCCCGTCAAGACGACCGGAAAATATCTCTTTCGCTCGACCGGCACCGTGGTGAAGTTCCCCGGCCATACGATCGTCTACATGGAGGGGAGCGACAAGGAGCTCTTCGCGCAGAAACAAAAGGGTGAACAGGAGATCGAGGACGAGGCCGAGCGCCAGTTGCCCTTGCTCAATGAGGGCGAAAAGCTGCAGCTCGTTTCTCTAGAGGGCCAGACCGTCCCAGGCGTGCTCTCGAAGCAACATTTCACCCAGCCTCCGCCCCGGTACAACGAAGCCTTGCTGATCAAGGAATTGGAAGAAAAAGGTATCGGCCGGCCATCCACCTATGCGAGCATCATTTCGACGATTCAGGATCGTAAATACGCCGAGAAGGTGGATGGGCGGTTCGGTCCCACCGAAACAGGGCGGACCGTGAACGACTTTTTGATGAAGGGGTTCCCGGATTTAATCAACGTCGACTTCACCTCGCACATGGAGGAGGAGTTGGACGCGGTCGAAGAGGGCAGCAAGCCGTGGGTAACGGCAGTGCGCGAATTTTACGGGCCCTTCACGGCGGATTTGGAGAAGGCGAAGACGATTCCTGGGCCCAAGGACATCGTGGAGCCACCGACGGATATTCCCTGCGAGAAGTGCGGCAAGATGATGGAGATTAAATGGGGCCGCAACGGCAAGTTCCTGGCCTGTCCGGCGTACAAGGACAAGCCGCCCTGTAAGAACACGCAGAATTTTGAGAAGCTCGAGGACGGCACCATTAAAATTGTCCCGAAGATCGAGCTGACGACGGACGAGAAGTGCGAGAAATGCAGCAGCCCGATGGTGGTGAAGACCGGGCGGTTCGGGAAGTTCATTGCCTGCTCCGCCTATCCTGAGTGTAAAACGACCAAAGCGCTCGCGCTGGGTGTGAAGTGCCCGCAGCCTGGCTGCGGAGGCGATCTCGTTCAGAAGCGAACCAAGAAAGGCGCTCGGGCCTTTTTTGCCTGCAGCAAGTATCCGGCCTGCGAATATGCCATGTGGGATCGTCCGATCAACAAGGCCTGCCCGACCTGCAGCGCCCCGTTCCTCATCGAGAAAGTCAGCAAGCAAGTCGGCCGCAGCGTCCAATGCCGCAACGAGGAATGCGGTTACAAGGAAGCCAGTTAGTTCATTCCCGCCATAGTTCGTTAGCATATTAAATTCCGACAATCTGGAGGGTCAGCCTACTTGACAGGGGGTGCCCGTTGTTTTATTATTGATAATAGTTATCAGTATCGATCTGGAGACTGACAGGCTATGTACATTTGTCTTTGCCGTGGCATCACCGAAAGTGCGATAAAGCGGTTAGGTGAGGAGGGTGTTGTGTGTCCTCATGCTCTGGCCTGCGAGTTAGGTCTGAACGAGCCGGACTGCTGTGGCCGTTGCCTTAAAAAAATTGAGGCCTTGACGGCCATTGCGCAACAACATACCCGCTCACCCGCTGGGTGATCGTCCGACGGAAGCGTCGTGAGACGGTTATGCGGTGTGTTAGCATGATGCTGGGCGTTTCGGTCACCCTATTGCGTTGCTTAAAACGGGTTGAGTGAGAAATGAGAGGGGAGATTTTATGAAAGCTAAAGAAGGTGTCGTCAACATTCTGAACAAGGTCTTGACGGCTGATTTGACCGCCATAAACCAGTACTTTGTCCATGCCAAGATGTGTGAGAACTGGGGCTATGAACGGCTCCATCACAAAGTGCGGGAACGCAGCATCGATGAGATGAAGGATGCCGATGAACTCATCGGCCACATCCTCTACCTGGAGGGCGTACCGAACGTGCAACGCATGAACGCAGTGCAGGTGGGAGAAACTGTTCCTGAGCAGCTGAATCTCGATCTCAAGGCAGAACAGGACATGCTCACGCTGCTCAGTGAGGGGGTTGTGCATTGCACCAAGGTGGCTGATTTCACGACACGGCATATGCTCGAAGAGATGGCGAAAGATGTCGATGCGCACATCGATTGGATTGAAACGCAGATAGAGACGATCAAGCAGGTCGGCCTGGAAAACTATCTCTCTGAGCAAATCAAGAAAGAGAGTTGACCACCATCATGAAAGCCAAAGAAGGAGTCGTAGAGTATTTGAATCAGGTCTTGAAGTCGGAACTGACGGCGGTGCATCAGTACCTGCTCCATGCGGCGCTGTGCAAGAATTGGGGCTATGGACGGCTGCATGAACAATTGAGCCATCTCGCCAATGAGGAGGTGGGCCATTCTTCCGGCCTGATCGATCACATCCTGTATCTGGACGGGATCCCGGAGGTCGAGCACCTCGATCAGGTGGGGGCGGGGCGCACGGTGCAGGACCTTTTCAAAGCAGATTTGGGGTTTGAGCGTGAAGATGTGGAGCTGCTCCGCAAGGCCATCGCCCACTGCGCCAAGGTTGAAGATTTTACGACTCGCCATATGCTTGAGGCTATGATCGAAGATTCCGAAGAACATGTCGACTGGTTTGAGACGCAGCTCAGGACGATCGATCAGGTTGGTCTCGACCGGTATCTCGCCGAGCAGATCAAGAAGTAAGCGGTCCTTCCGTACTACTCTCCATCATCTGTCATTTCCCAATTCCCTTCTTGAAAGAGAGGGCGGGAGCCTCAGGAGGAAGAGAGGCCCCCGCCCGCGAAGTGGGAGGGCACTCCCACTTCGTGGCCGGTGTTAGTCAGGCACCGGCATAGTGTTTCGTCTGACATTCTCTCTCACTCCTGGATGCTGCGCCTCCGGCATGCCGCTGAAAGATCTCACGAGTACCTGCACCAATTCAGGGTCAAATTGACTGCCGGCAGAGACCTGAATAATCCGTAACGCAATCGCCTGGCGCTGTGAGCGGCAACGGACGCCTGGCACCTGAATGGCGTCGAAGGCGTCGGCGATGGCCAGAATCCTGGCTCCCAGAGGAATGAAGGCGCCTCTGATTCCGTAGGGGTAGCCCGATCCGTCCCAGCGCTCGTGGTGGTGGGCGATGAGGATTGAGGCTTCCCTCAAGAACAAAAACGGTTCGAGCAGAGTCGCTCCAAGACGGGAATGGTTCTGAATGGCGACGTAATCCTCGGGATCGAGGGAGTCTTTGTTCTCCACGAGGTCAGTCGGGAGCATCAAGAGCCCGATATCGTGGAGCAACGCGGCGAGTGTCAGGTTGTGCAACTCGCCGGGAGTCAGTCCCACCGCTTGTCCGATCAGCCCTGAGATCACAGCCGTGCGGCGGCCGTGGCCTGCCTGGGAAGGCAGTGCGCGATCCAATTCCTTGCTCACTTGCCGCACGAGGATGTTTTCGACGTCGCGGCGTGATGCCAACGGGAGTCGGAGGCGCTCGATTTTTCGGAGCATCGCCTGCATCGTGATGATCCCGGGGTGGATATGTTCACCGACGCGCTGTTCCATCGTCATTCCTCCAAGCAAAACAAAGAGCCCAAGACCACAACGTGATCTTGGGCTCTGGGTGAAAACCTCTGGCCGCAGTTTGCATCGAACGTCAGGGCGCGTTAGGTCATTCTTCTTTCCCGTGCCCGTGCTTTCCTGCCATCAGCGGCTGCTTCAGAATCCACATTTCATAGAGGGGAATCCACATCATGATCAGAAATGTCACCATCATCAGCGTATCGCCGGTCAGCATGGTGAGGACGAAGATAGGTGATACATAGCTGATGAGCCACGGCGACAGGAGATCGAGTCCCACGCCGGCGA
>CAYHQK010000024.1:0-21982 GCA_964358535.1 uncultured Nitrospira sp.
CTGTGCTCGCGCAACGCGCGGCCTGGGAAGGCCCTCGTTGGACGCGCGCAGTGGAGGGCAGCCCGCCCACCCCTCTGGAAGGTAGGGCCGTCGCTCAATAGGGGGAGAAGGGGGAAAGATGGGGATGCAAGGGGATTTTCTTCAGCTGTTGAAAGAACAGGGCTATACACTCGGCACACCGACTGTGGTGGGGGCAGGCCATGCGCTCACGAATGCCACGACGATTCTGGCTTTTAAGTATCGCGATGGCGTGCTGGTGGCGGGTGACCGTCGCGCGACTGCCGGCAATATGGTGATGTACGATCGCACGGACAAGGTGTTGGAGATCGATCGGCACAGTGTGATGGCCATTGCCGGAGTTCCTGCCACAGCCTATGAAATGGTGCGGGTCCTGGAGCATTCTTTCAAATACTACCGGAGAACGCAGCTGCAGGAGTTGAGTTTCGACGGCAAGCTGCGCGCCATCTCCAAGCTCTTGAAGGACAATGTGCCGGCTGCCTTGGCCGGGACCGGCGCGGTCGTTCCGGTGTTCGCCGGCTACGATCTGGAGCAGGGTTCGGCCAAGATCTATTTCTACGACATCCTCGGGGCGGAGTTCGAAGGGGTGGAATATGCCGTGTCCGGGTCCGGTTCTCCCACGATCCGGGGCATCCTGCATTATTTGAATACCTGGGGCGATCAGCCCCTCAATCAGCTGCCGGAAGAGCAGGCGATGGTGCAGGCCTTGCGATTGCTCACCAGCGCGGCGGAATTCGATTCGGCGACCGGCGGCGTGAACCGGGAGGCGAGCCTCTATCCCGTGATCAAGCTGATTACAGGAGCCGGTGTGCAGACGGTGCCGGATGCGACTTTGAAACCCCTCTATGAATCACAGGTGGTGCGTTATGTATGAAGAACCCTATCGCTGGGTAGAAGCAGTCGGCAATCGCCGCCAGTATCTGGATGAGCAGTTCAAGCAGGGGAGCCCGGTTGTGGCTTTGACCTATGAGGGCGGCATCCTTCTGGTCACGGTGAGCAAAGGGACCCCGAAGCTCTACGAGATCTATGATCGGCTGGCCTTGGGTGGAATGGGCCATCCCACCGATTTGGAAAAACTGCGCTTCAGCCTGCTCGAAATGGCGCATGTCGAAGGGTTCAACCGTTCGCCCTCTGATGTCACTGGTTCGCGATTGGTGAAGTACGGTATCGCTCCGGTCATTAAACAGGCTTTTGAGGAAGTCTATAAGGCCCCGTTTATCGTGCGTATTCTGGTGGCGGAGTTGGGGCAGAAGCCGGAGAAGGATGCGCTCCTGACGATCAACTACGATGGCACGTTCGAGGAAATGACCGATTGTGCGGTTTTGGCTGCTACTCCTGCTGCCCAGACGAAGATGACGGCCTATCTCAAGGAGCAGATGCCTGCCACTCTGTCATTGGAGCAGGCGTTGGATTTGGCCTTGCGTGCCTGGGCCGTCGGTTCCCTCGCGCATCAACAAGAAGAGGCGGAGCAGCAGGCTGCAACCGAGCCACAGGCAAGCGGAGCCGCTTCAGCGGCCGTTGCGATTCCCAGTGCCGACGTGCTCATGGAACATGTGCGTGGCATTGCTGGCGGGCGGGCACTTGAATGTGCGGTCCTTGAGCGCCAGGCACCCGGTACCTCCAAGTACCGTTCGCTCAAGCCAGCAGATTTGTCCCGGCTGTTGCCGAAGGCGCTTCAATCAGTCGTGGCGAGCTAAGATGTTGAACCGTATTTTCGGATTGGAAACCGAATACGGACTCTTGGTGAATGAAGACCAGCCTGACCATTCTCCCACCTGGTTCGCCCACAAGATTCGCGACCATCTCTTTCACGTTCAACGGCGTGGCGTCCTGGATCTGCACCATCGGGGCCATGATGAACCGCCCGGCAACGGAGGATTTCTCACCAACGCCGGGCGTATGTATCTCGATATGGGCCATTTGGAATGGGCCTCGCCGGAATGTGAATCACTGAGCGATGTGGTGGCTGCCGACCGGGCCGGCGATCAGTTGTTGCAGGACGCCGTTCACGAGCTCGGTCTGGCCGACCAGGTTTCGTTGATCAAGAACAATGTGGACCATGAAACCGATGCGACCTTCGGGTCGCACGAGAACTATCTCGTGACGCGCGGTTTCCCCTTTACCAGGCGCGGCCTCGGGCCTTTCGTGACGTTCCTGGTCACCAGACAGATCTTTACCGGGGCAGGACGTGTCGGTATGGCCGGTCCCCAGGATGCCTGGATCCAGATGGATCGGCTTATCGTGCCGCGTGGAGCAACCATGCGCCATGGTCAGCAGCCTGCCATGCCGTTCCAGATTTCTCAGCGGGCCGACTACATCGTGAACGACTTCTTCGAATGGGTGCAGCAGAATCGCGCCATCGTGAATACCAGAGATGAGCCGCTGGCAGACCCGAATCAATACCGCCGCATTCATCTGTTACTCGGCGATTCGAATATGGCCGAGGTGGCGACGGCCTTGAAGTTGGGCACGACGGGCCTGGTCCTGCAATTGATCGAAGAGGGCCATGCGCCGCGCGGCCTAGAGCTCCATGAGCCGGTCGAAACGATGCAGGAACTGTCGCAGGATCAGGAGCGGCAATGGATCGTCAGGCTGCAATCGGGGAAGTCGATCTCGGCGATCGATATTCAGGAAGCCTTTCTCGCAGCGGCGCAGGAACATTATCGGGGGCAGGACGACGAAACCGATTGGGTCCTCGATCAATGGGAAGCGGTGTTGCGTGACCTTCGCGGGGACTATGCGAAGCTGGTGGGCCGGGTGGATTGGGCCTCGAAACTCTGGCTGCTGGAAACCTTTCGCGAGGCGGAACAACTAACCTGGGCAGATCCGGCGCTGAAGAGCCTCGACCTGGAGTATCACAATCTCCATCAAGGTAAGGGGCTCTATTACGGTCTGATGGAAGAGGGGCGGGTTCCGCGACTCACGACCGACAAGGCGATTGCCTTAGCCATGGACCATCCACCCCGCAATACCAGGGCCTTTGGGCGCGGTGAACTCGTACGGCATTTATTGGCTTCGGGACTTCCGGTTGAGGCGGCTGGGTCTTCGCTGGACGCGCGGTTTTCTCCCTCCTATGTGATCAACTGGTCGATCTTCCAATTGCGCGGGCAGGAACCCTTCCCCATGCCGGATCCGTTTAAGACTTACGCGAAAGAAGTACGGACCCATCTTCAGACTGCCTGATCGCTCTCTCCTGCTGTTCTGATCGATTCGACGATTCGGTTTTCCACCCAAAACCTGTCTTCATTGTTCCGTGCCCCCTGAAGGAACCCGCAGTGGCCTCCATGGTGGGGGGCCATCAGCCTGATGAGGGGGTTCCGCTTGATGGCCGCAAGGGCAAACATCGAATAGGGAATAAAGGGATCGTCCTGCGCTGTGACGATGGTGGTCGGCACGGCAATCTTTTCCAGTACGTGCCGTGACCCTGCGCGATCGTAGTAGTCTGGCCCGCTGGCGTAGCCGCCGTCCGGGGCCGTGTATCGGTCGTCGAACTCGCTGATGATGTGGATGCGGTCCAGCCCTGTGAGGTCCCATCTCTCTGGAAAGAGCGCTGCCTTGCGCTTCATGCGCGATTTGAGCTTGGTCAAAAAGTGATAGTGGTAGAGCCAGTTGCGAGGCTCTTCCAAGGCTTTGGCACATTGGGTGGGATCGATATTCGGACAGACTGCGATCGCCCCGGCCAGAGCCGCCTCTGACAAGCCGAGTTCGCCTGCTGCTTTCAGGACGAGATTCCCCCCCATTGAATAGCCGACTAGCCAGATACGGGTGAGTTTATCCAGGCTCGCCAATTCCTGGACGATGGCTCGATAGTCCTGACTCAGGCCGCTGTTATAAAGAGTCGGCGTCAGCCGTTCGGTTCCGCCACAGGTCCGCTGGTTCAGGCGGATGACGTTCATCCCCGCGCGATAGGCTTTCGCGGCAATCCCCTGCATGTAGTGGGACTCGCTGGAGCCTTCAAGCCCGTGCACGAGCAACAGGGTCTGGCAGCCTGTCCGGTTTGGCTGCCAATGGCAGAAGCCGAGCAGCTGGGTCTTGGGATCGGTGGTGAAGAGTCGTGATTCGGCCGGTATGCCGGACAGCAGGGCCCGGCGCGGCCAATAGCCTGGAACGATCGTCATGAGGTGCTGGTTGCGGAGCAGGGTTGCCGGTGTGAACTCGCGCCAGTCAGGTGCCCTAGACGTCATCATAAGGAATCTTCCATGGCTCCGCAGTATGAATGGTGAACCAGCGGCGAAGCGGGTAGTGCGTCTGCGAAAACGACAAAGGCCTTCGAGAGAGGTCTCGAAGGCCTTGCGATGGTGGCTCCCCGGGCAGGAGTCGAACCTGCGACCAGCCGGTTAACAGCCGGCTGCTCTACCACTGAGCTACCGGGGAACGAGGCCGCCATGTCGGACTGCGCATTCTAGCAAAAGATTTCGGCGGGGGGGAGACTTTTTTCGATCGGCGCAGAACTTGTTCTGCTGGACGCTATTCCGTTAGACGTCGAAATCCTGAGTCTCGTCTTCATCCGAACTTGCATCCGTATTACCTGCGGCGACGGAGGCGTAGTGTTTCGCCCAGGTCAGGTAGAGATTGCCGCTGTCGCGCATGGTGTCGGCAGCTTTGACGAGCGCCTGCGCCAGGTCCGGGTCCTTTCCGCTGGCATGGATATCGGCGGCGCGCCGTTCGAGCACCTTGGGGTACTCGTTGATCAGTCCGGCAATCTCTTGCAGGAGCTCATGAATGACGTTGTCTTCAGCTTCCATCTGTTCCCTCCCCAGCGGCACCAACAAAAAACCCCATAGCGCAGGCGCCATGGGGTCTTGCGCGGGAAGCCCGCTACACGAAACAATTATCCTTGGTAGGCTTGTCCAATGGCGGCGGACTCGCCCTTATGAGCAATCAGCTGCCCGGTGGCGCTGACGGCTTGCATGCTGATGGCATTGTGCTTCGCCGCGTCGCAGACGACCACGCAGAGCTCACAGCCCTTGCAGCGGTCAATCGTTACTTCGGCCACCATCTTGGTCGAATTGAGATCCAGGCAGTTGGCCTCGGGACAATACATGATGCAGAGGCGGCATCCCTTTTTGGCCACGCATTTTTCATCGATGACTTGCGCTACGTTATACATGCGAGCTGGTTCCTTCTCTCTCGTTAAGCGGCGACGGCAGGATTGCCGACTCGCAGCTCATACTTATTCTCTTCGGCCCATTTACTGGCGATATCATAGGCCGCCTTCACGGTTGCCAGATTCTTGGCCAGCAACATTTCCTTCTTGGCAAACTTCTTCTTGATTGCTTCGTCCAGGGACGCGGTTCCGCCCGAGGCGACGAACTTCTTCCCGAACCGTTCCTGCAAGGCGCCGTCCAGGGATTCCATGGAGACGCACTTGGTGATCCCCGCGACCGCCCCGATCATCGCCATATTCGTCGATAATTCGGTGCCGGCCACCTCGATCGCGAGCTCGGTGCCCGCGATGTAAAACAAGGCGACGTTCAGGCTCTTGAGCCGTTCAATGTCATCGGCCGACAGCAACTCCTGGTCGGAGTTGATGATGACGAGGCCGCCTTCCTTCACGCCGGAGTAGAAGGGCATCGTGTAGCTCTTCCCCATCGTGATGACCTGCGGATGGAACACCTGGATGACGTCGGGGAATACCAGCTCGCCGCGGTCGTAGATCCGCTCAATGCCGATCCGGCAATAGCTCTCCGCCGGCGCCATGCGTTTTTCGGCGCCGAAGAAGGGATTGGAGATCGAAAACTTGCCGTCGCGGTTGGCGGCCATGGCCATGACATGCGCGGCGGTGACGGCGCCCTGCCCGCCTAATCCCGACATCCGGATGTTCAGTCTTTTCTTGATCATAATCGTCTCTCCTTCAGAATCGGATTAGGCGCCCTGAGCGGCGAGCTGCTTGGCCGCGGCCTTCTTTTCTTTGTCCTTGGCTGCCATCTCTGCCAGGAGCTGCTTGGCCGGTTCGCTGATGTACTCTTTGTAGGCGAAACGCTCGGTCGGCTTCTCAGAATCACGCATCTCCTGAAGCCCTTCCATGCTGTTCTTCCCGATTTCGAGAATGCAGGGTGTGTAGAGCTGGAGATAAGTCGGGCCGATTTCGCGCGCGATCATGACCGCGTTCTTGATCACCTTCTCAATGAGGGACGGTTTGCTGACGGTGCATTGCACCACGTAATGACAGCCCGATTCGCGGGCGATTTCCGGCAGGCGAACCTTGTCGAAGAGCTTCCCGACCGGTGCCATCTTGGCCACGAAGCCCTTCTGCATCAGGCCGCTCTCCTGGCCGCCCGTGTTGGCGTACAGTTCGTTGTCGAAACAAATCGTGGTGAACTTCTCCTGGCGGAACCAGGCCTGCAACGTCATGTCGAGGCCGATATCGACGGTGGCGCCGTCGCCGGCCAGCACGACCACGTCTTTCGTCCGGCCCGGGAAGCGGACGCTCAAGGCGCGCTTCAAGCCGGAGGCGATAGCGTTCTGGTTGCCGAAGAGGGAGTGGATGTTGTGCACGGCCACCATGGGGAACACCAGGCTGGTGCAGCCGGTGGAGCCGACCATGACGGTGTCTTCGGGGTTAGGCAAGGAGGCCAGGATGTAGCGGAAGGCCATGGATTCCGGGCAGCCGGCGCAGAGAGAATGCTGCTCGATCAGTTCCTTGCTGTTGCCGATATCCTTCCAGCCCCGGTCTTCTTTGCCGTAGGTCGCGCTCTTGACCAGGTCTTGATAGTCGGACGGCATGATGTCGTACAGGTCTTCAGAAATCTTGATACGTTCCTTGCTCATGATGGCCTCCTCAATACGTGCGTCTTATTCAGGGCGTGTAGTGCTTGCTTGCCTCGGTCCGATCAGCCTCGACTGGCCATCGACACGGTGGTCATCCCAAGCAGGGTCTTGATTTCGGAGACGATGATTTCCGGTGGCATCGTCATGCCGCCGCAGACGCGTGGGCCTGCGTGCACCCGCTCGCTGTTCGGGATGGTGGCTTTGATTTCCTTGGCCAGCCATCCGGTCACATTGAATTCCGGGACAATGATGTGTTTGGCGTTCTTCGTGGCTTCACGGATTTCTTCGCCCGGCCATGGCCGCAAGACTTTGACCTTGACCAGCCCGCACCGGATGCCTTCATCTTCGAGGAGGCGGATGGCTTCGCGGCCCTGTGAGACGGCCGTGCCGGAGGCGACGATGATGACGTCGGCGTCGGTATTTTCCGTTTCGATCAGCCCGTTCAACCATTTGATCGTGTGTTTGCGGGACCGTTCCACTGCCGCCCAGACTTCTTGTTGCCAGGACGCGTGGGTGGCGTAGCTGATGTAGTTGCTCTTCATGACGAAGGGATCGCGCATCATCCGGACCGGCGGACATTCCATATCCATGCAGGGCACGGGCGAGCGGTAGGGGTCATAGGGAGGCAGGCACATATCGGCCGGGGTCAGGTTGACCACGTCCTTGGTGTGCGTCACGAAGAACCCGTCGCAGCAGAGTGCCAAGGGAAGGTGCACGTCCGGCTCTTCCGAGACCATGTAGCCCATGAGGATCCAATCGAAAAAGTCCTGCGCGGTTTCCGCATGCCAGACGAGCATGCCGGTATTCAGCAGATAGGCGATTTCGAGTGTGTCGGGCTGAATCGAGAGCGGTGAATTGATGCCGCGGCAGGTAACAATCATCTGGATTGGCAACCTGGCGCCCGACCACATCGGGAAGTTTTCCATTGCCCGCATCGTGCCGGGGCCCGCGGTCGTCGTAAATACGCGCGCGCCGCCGAAGGCCGCTCCCGCGCATTGTGACATGACGGCGAATTCGCTCTCGCCGCGGAAGTAGTCGCCGATGTATCCTTCGGCAAAGAGTTCGCCAATCAAGGCGGCCGCTTCGCTCTGCGGGGTAATCGGGTAGGCGATCATGACGTCGCAGCTGGCTCGCCGGAGAGCTTCTTTAATGACCTCGCTGCCCGTATAGAACGACGGCGTACGTGGCGCCTCGTTCATCATCTTCCAGGTGTCGGTAAAGGTCTGCCCTTTTTTATTCTTTGTGCCGATGACCGAATGTGTGTCTGCCATGGTTCAGCTCCTTTCACTCTCTTCAGAACTTCAAACGTTTTAGTTTGAAGCTCCGCTCTTTGCTGACGTCAGCCGTGGTTGGACTGTCCCTTTCAACTTCTTCACCCACTCGGCCAGCTTCATGATCTTTTCGACCGATGCGTCGCGGAACGACAGCATCGCATCTTCATGGCCGGCTTGCGCGCACATGGCAATCGTGTAGCAGGAGGTGCCGCCACGAATGATTTTGAGCGCCAGGTTTGCCTGGTGGCAATGGACCCCGATGAACATGCAGCAGTCGATTTTATTGTGCCAGATGGTCAGGTTCGGGTGGTTGGGATTGATTTCGACTTCAGGATTGATCTTGGGGTATTTGGGGCGGTAGTCCGGCATCGGGATCAGCATGGGCGTTTGCCCCGGCTGCACGCATTCTTTCAGCGTGTTGTAGAGGTGCCGGACGGCGGTGGCCTTCTTGGCCGCCTTCTCGTTCCACGCCCACAGAACCAAGGGGCCTGGGAAAATGGTTGGCACTTTGGCCATGAGGAATTGCTTCGCCGCTTCTTCGTATGCCTTTTCCTCTGGGACGATGACACCGTTGATATGAGCTTCCCCAGGGTTTGGCAAGCAGATACCCATGCTTGCAGCCGATGGAGGAAGGAAATGTTCCGGGCCTGGAAGGACGCGATACTGAGTCATTGCGGCTTACTCTCCGGCAAGGGGTTAAGGAACGAGAAATACAGGTTTTCTGATGATCTAGACTTTCTTTACTCTAAGCTTTTTCCAAGTCACCCGCAACCTCGCAGAAGGCCCACCGATGCGAAATTTTGGGCTATCGAACTAGGAAGGCTTAGGCCTTTCGTCCTAACAATGCGGGCGCTGGCGGCAGGTGCCAATCACGGCAGCAAAGCGTCGGTTATTATAAGATTGGCTCTTTTGTCCTGTCAAACCAGGCGTGAGGCCGCAGTCTGCCACAGGATTCTGTGATCTCTGGCTGATTGTTGGCCTGTATTCAGCATGTTACGGGGCTTGCGCAATCGTTTGCCGCGCGGTGGGTCAGTGAAAGGAGCTCACGCTGTACATGGGCTCTATCTGGCAAGTGACGGTGGGCCGTTGGCCTATCGTTCTTTGGGGAAGACTTGCGTGAAGGGGTGGACTTCGACCCGTTCAAACACGCCATGGACGGTATAGGGGTCTTCGTTCGCGAACCGTTGCGCCTCTTCTAGCGAGTCTGCCTCAATGATGATCAGGCTTCCGGTTTTATCTGTGAGCGGGCCTGCCAGCACGACGCGGCCCTGCGCGTCGAGAGGCTCCATGTTGGCGAGATGCGCCGGGCGATAGATTTTTCGCTTGGCCTCTCCGTCGGGACCGTCGAATCCGAGAATGACGAATTTCATGGATACCTCGCGGGGTGGAGCGTGCCGTTGTGCTTAGGCCAGGTCTTCGATCGGGGAGCGATCTTTATAGCCGGAGGTCGTTTCATGCCACCAGCGCACTTCTTGTTCCCCGAGCTTCCAGCAGAGATAGACGACCCGGCCATCATGAAGATGGGGGAAGTCGCAGAGGCCGAGATCCAGATCCTTCACCAGGATGCCGAGTTCCTGAATCGCTTGAAGATTGGTGCTGACCTGTTGCAGGCCCGAGATATAGACGTGTCCCACTGTGCTGCCACCGCCATACTCGGACCTCGCGCTGGCTTTCTTGATCTCTTCCTTCGTGCGGGCCAGGACGGCCTTGGCTTGCTGGATCGAGATCAGTTTGGCGTTCAGCCGGGGGATCAGGCGGTTCGCCTCGGACAGCGTGAACATGCGCTCGTGTTGTTCCTGTTCGTTGTCGTGTTCCATAAGACCGTGGGCCTCTATTAAGGATCTCCTCATTTAGCACACCATTCTTTTCTGCTGCAACCGCGGCGCCGACTGGTGAGGGAGGGGCGGTCCCGGCTGGATTAGGGGAAAGAGAAAGAAAAAGAGGCTGGTGAAAAAGAGCGTGATTCCTGTTGACAAGGCGCGCCGCCCGCGTTATCCTCTGGCTAACATCTCAGCTCGGTTCAGTGTTCTCTCCACACACAAGACTCCCGGGGCGCATCTCGAAACAAGCCACAACTGCTCAAGTGATAGAGATGAATCAGCTCGGCATGAATTCCTGCTTGCGACAATATCCGCTGTTATGAGACAGAGTCGTACCCTGATTAGTGCCAGGCGCAAACCAGTAAGTCCTTCACAGGTCACCCTCTTTAGCTGACACACACGACAGAGATCATCAACTGTATTGCTATGCATTGAGTTTCTGGACAATTTCCCATGGTTCACCACGTGCGAGCGCTGCCAATGACGATGCAGCTGAGGGCTTGAGAGGATACTCATGACGCAAACAAAGGGGGAGGTTATGCATCTCGCGGAGCTGAAGCAGAAATCTATCGCCGATCTCAATGAGGTGGCGCGCGATCTGAAGATCGACGGCGCCCCGAACCTGCGGAAGCAGGAATTGATTTTCGCGATCCTGCAGGCGCAGACCGCAAATAACGGCGTAGTCTTCGGCGAGGGCGTGCTCGAAACGCTCCCTGACGGCTTCGGCTTCCTGCGCGCTCCCGATTCGAACTATCTCCCCGGCCCCGACGACATCTATATCTCCCCCTCGCAAATCCGGCGGTTCAATCTGCGCACCGGCGATACGATCTCCGGGCAGATCCGGCCTCCGAAGGAGAGCGAGCGGTATTTCGCGTTGCTCAAGGTCGAGAAGGTCAATTTCGAAGATCCCGAAGTGTCGCGCGACAAGATCCTCTTCGACAACCTGACCCCGCTCTATCCCGAAGAGCGGCTCAATCTTGAGTTCGACCGTGAAGAATATTGCACCCGCGTCATGGAGCTCACGACCCCGATCGGCAAGGGTCAGCGCGGGCTGATCGTCGCAGCCCCCCGGACCGGAAAGACGATGATGCTGCAGGCCATCGCCCGGGCCATTATCAAAAACCACAAAGAAGTGACCTTGATCGTGCTGCTCATCGACGAGCGGCCGGAAGAAGTTACCGACTGGCAACGGCAGGTGAAGGCTGAAGTCATCAGCTCCACCTTCGATGAGCCGCCCCAGCGCCATGCGCAAGTGGCGGAAATGGTGCTGGAGAAGGCGAAGCGGCTGGTCGAACACAAAAAAGATGTCGTGGTGCTGCTGGACAGCATTACCCGTCTGGCCCGCGCCTACAATACGATTGCGCCGCCCAGCGGCAAGGTCTTGTCGGGAGGGTTGGACTCGAACGCGCTCCAGCGCCCGAAGCGGTTCTTCGGGGCGGCCCGTAACATCGAACATGGCGGCAGTCTGACCATTATGGCGACGGCGCTGGTCGATACCGGCAGCCGCATGGACGATGTGATCTTTGAAGAATTCAAAGGAACCGGCAACATGGAAGTCCATCTGGACCGCCGTTTGGCCGACAAGCGGCTCTTTCCGGCGATCGATATCAGCCAGTCCGGAACGAGAAAAGAAGAATTGTTGGTGGACAAGGATCGTCTCAACAAGATGTGGATCCTGCGCAAGGTGCTGAGTCCGCTTGGGACGATGGAAGCGATGGAGTTCCTGATGGACAAGCTGCACGGCACCAAGACCAACCAAGAATTTCTCCAGTCGATGAACCGGTAACGCCAGACTTGTATCTGGTTGTAGAGACAGGGTAGAGTAGCGGGCCTTCGAATGGGCGAAGGTCGATGATTTTGACGTCAGGAGAGTGGGAACTATGAAGAAGGGTATTCATCCCGTGTATCGGGAAGTCGGGGTGCATTGCGCCTGCGGCAATAAATATAAGACCCGGTCGACGGGCGGCGATATCAATGTCGATATCTGTTCAAATTGCCATCCGTTTTTCACGGGGACGCAGAAAATCATTGATACCGAAGGTCGCGTTGAGCGATTCAAGAAGAAGTACGCGAAGAAAGAAAAGTAGTTCGAGAAGAGGTCATACAAGGGACCCTGCTTCGCTGAGGGGCAGGGTCCCTTTGTTTTTGTGCAATAACGGGTGAGCGCGACGCAGAGGACACGGGGTCATGGAAGCCGTCTTACTGAAAAAATGGGAAGTCTTGGCCACTCGCTACGACGAGTTGACCAATCAACTCATGGACCCCTCTCTGATGAGCCAGCCCTCGCAGTTGCACAAAGTCAATAAAGAGCGGACGGATATCGAGCCGGCGGCCAAGCTGCTGGCCACTTATCGCGACAATGCCAAGCAGTTGGACGAAGCCGCGCAAATTCTCAGCGATCCCACGGCCGGGGGCGAGATGCATAAGATGGCGGCGGAGGAGAGCGCCCAGCTCACACGCCAGCAGCAGGAGATCGAGCAGCAGGCTCAGGAGCTGCTGATTCCCAAGGATCCGCGGGACGAAAAGAGTCTGCTTTTCGAAATTCGCGCCGGAACCGGCGGAGATGAGGCGGCGCTTTTTGCCGGAGATCTGTTCCGTATGTATAGTAAGTACGCGGAGGCCAAAGGCTTCAAGGTCGATGTGGTCGAAGCGACGGAAACGACGGGCGGGGGCTATAAAGGGGTTGTGGCGCTGATCGAAGGCAAGGGCGCCTATAGCCACTTCAAGTTCGAGGCAGGGGTCCATCGGGTGCAGCGGGTTCCTGTGACGGAAGCCAGCGGACGGATTCATACCTCGACCGTTACCGTCGCCGTGATGCCGGAAGTGGACGAGGTGGATGTGCATATCGATCCGATGGATCTTCGCATCGATACGTTTTGTTCGTCCGGCGCCGGCGGCCAGAGCGTCAATACGACCAAATCGGCGGTGCGGATTACCCATATTCCGACCGGTGTGGTGGTGAGTTGCCAGGACGAACGGTCGCAGCTGAAGAATCGCACCAAGGCGATGAGGACCCTGCGGGCCAGAATCGTCGAGGCGGAGCGGGAACGGCAGGATGCGGAAACCGCGCAGAATCGTAAGGCTCAGGTGGGCACGGGCGAGCGGAGCGAGAAGATCCGCACCTACAACTTTCCGCAGAATCGGGTGACCGACCATCGTGTCGGTGTGACCTTGCATAAGTTAGAGCAGGTGCTTCAGGGCGACCTGGATGAATTCGTTCAGGCTTTGAAGGCGCAGCGTCAGCAGGAAGTGGGGGCGGCGTAACATGGACGCAGTGGCTCCGATCCCTCAGTCGACAGGCCAGGCCACGCTCGGCGAGCTGATTGCCGAGGCGCGCCGGCTGCTGGAGCAAGCCGGTATCGAGAGCGCGGAGCAGGAAGCCCTGTGGATTGTGGAGCATGTGCTCCGTCTTCCCGCGCATCATGTGATCACCGACCGGGACCGATTGCTGTCTCCTTCCGAACTGGCAGCAGCGCGAGGGCTGATTGCGAGGCGGGTTAGGCGAGAGCCTTTGCAATATATTTTGGGGACTCAGGAGTTTTGCGGGCTGGAGTTTGAGGTGAGTCCGGCGGTGTTGATTCCGAGGCCGGAGACCCAGTTGCTGGTGGATTATGTTACGCAGCGGATTCCCGCCGAGCGCCAGGCTACGATTGTCGATGTCTGTACTGGATCCGGCTGCATTGCCGTGGCGATTGCCAGATTGCGGCCCCATGCGCGGGTGATGGCGACCGATCTGTCCGGTCCGTCGCTCCATGTTGCCAGGCGCAATGCCGCCCGTCATGGGGTGGGCGAGCGGATTACCTGGTTGGAAGGCGATTTACTGGGGCCATTGGCGGAGCAGGGGTTAGAGGGGCTGGTGGATATCATCGTCTCGAATCCCCCCTATATTCCTGAAGCTGATTGGGCGACGCTTCAGCCGGAAGTGAAACTGTTCGAGCCGCGAGGCGCGCTGGTGGCAGGAGCTCAGGGGACGGAGTTGCACGAACGGTTGCTGCAAGAGGCCGCTTGCTACCTGGCTCCCGGCGGAGCCGTGATCATGGAAATTGGCGCAGGCCAGGCTCGTGGGATGCGCCGGATTGTCGAGCAGATGCCCGGTTATAAATTTCACCGGCTGGTCTACGATGAATCGGGACTTGAACGGGTGGTGATTGTCGAGCGAGTAGGGGCGTAAACGATGGATCGTACTGTCATCACCGGCGGGATACCGCTTCGAGGCGAGGTTGAGATTAGCGGGGCAAAGAATGCCGCGCTGCCGATTTTGGCCTCCACCATCCTGGGCGGCGGTGAATGCGTGATTACCAATCTGCCCCGCGTGGTGGATGTCCTCACGATGGGCAAGCTCTTGGGGATCCTGGGCGCGAAGGTGCAGCATGAGGGGAATCGCGCGGTCATCGATGCCGGCACGATCAGTTCGACCCAAGCTCCCTATGACCTGGTGAAAACCATGCGGGCTTCCGTCCTGGTGTTGGGGCCCCTGTTGGCGCGATGGGGAGAAGCAACGGTATCGATGCCGGGCGGCTGCGCGATTGGGTCGCGGCCCGTCAATCTCCATCTGGCCGGACTGGCGAAAATGGGTGCAGAAGTTTCGATGGAACACGGGTATATTCGCGCCAAGGCGAAGCGGCTGAAGGGCGCGCAGATCTATTGCGATACGCCGACAGTCACGGGAACGGAAAATTTGATGATGGCCGCGTCGCTCGCCGAGGGGACCACGGTCATTGAAAATGCCGCGAAGGAACCGGAGATCGTGGACCTCGCGGATTTTCTCGTGAAGCGGGGGGCTCGCATCGTCGGAGCCGGGACGGATGTCATCACGATCGAAGGGGTCCGTGAGTTGCACGGGAGCGATCACGATGTCATTCCGGATCGCATTGAAACGGGAACCTATCTCGTGGCAGGGGCCATTACGAGGGGAGCGGTGACGCTCAATCGCTGCCGTCCGAATCATCTGGATGCGTTGCTGATGAAGCTGCGGGAAGTCGGCGTCGAGATGCAGGTGGAGAAGGACCGGATTCACCTCAATGCGGCCTCGCGGCTCAAGGGGATCGATATTCGGACGTTGCCCTATCCAGGCTTTCCCACCGACATGCAGGCGCAGATGGTGGCCTTGATGACGGCGGCCGAGGGTACGAGCGTGATTACGGAAACGGTGTTCGAAAGCCGGTTCATGCATGTCGAAGAGTTGCGGCGGATGGGGGCTGAGATTAAGGTCGAAGGCACTCGGGCGGTGGTGACCGGACCGACCAAGTTGACCGGGGCGCCGGTGATGGCCTCCGACCTTCGCGCGAGCGCCGGACTGGTCTTGGCCGGTCTTGCGGCGGAAGGCACGACGGAGATTCTCCGGGTCTACCATCTGGATCGTGGCTATGAGCGGATGGAAGAAAAATTGCGCGGGTTGGGCGCGACGATCACCCGCCATAAAGAGGGAGCGGCTCCGGCCGGGACTCGCTGATATCATGCTGACGATTGCCTTGTCGAAGGGGAAAATGTTGGACCTCACGCTGGAGGTTTTTCGCCTGGCTGGCTATGCCATGGGCAGCCTTTCGACGGAGAGCCGCCGTCTGGTGTTCCCTTGTCCGGAGATCGGCATGACCTTCCTGATTGTGCGACCGACCGATGTGCCGACCTATGTCGAATATGGCGCGGCGGACGTCGGAATCGTGGGGAAAGACGTGCTGATGGAGCAGGATAGCGACGTCTATGAGCCATTGGATTTAGGGTTCGGAGCGTGTAGAATCGCCGTCGCTGCGCTCAAGGGGCAGGCCTCACGGGACCGGCTGTCCTCGAAAATTCGGGTCGCGACCAAGTATCCGAAGATTACCGAGCGGTATTTCAATCAGCGCGGCGTGGCGGTCGAGATCATTAAGCTGTACGGCTCGATCGAGCTGGCGCCGTTGGTCGGGTTGGCCGATCGGATCGTGGATCTGGTCGAGACCGGCAACACGTTGAAGGCGCATAACCTCGTCGAAGTGGAGTGCATCGCGCAGTCCACGGCCAGGCTGGTCGTCAATCGGGCGAGTTTGAAGCTGAAGCATGCGGTGGTCACAGAGCTGATCAAAAAGCTCCGGGCCGTCAGCCGCCCAGCAACCGGGTCTCGAGCAACCGCTCCGCGCACATCTTCGCGCGGGGTACGTCGAACGGTCAAGCGGACGCGCACATGAAGATTGTGTCCTCCAGTGAGCGAGCCTTTCTCCCTGCACTCAAGAAAGTCGCATCGCGTGCCCGCGTGCAAGGGGCTGCCGTCGAGAAGACGGTCAAGTCGATTTTGCAAGCCGTGGAACGGGGCGGCGACAAGGCTGTCCTCCGCTATACGAAACAGTTCGACCGCGTCTCCATGAAAGATACGGAGCTGCGCGTCTCCCCCGAAGAAATCAAAGAAGCCTACTTCCATATCAGGAAAGAGGAGGGCGACGCCCTCCGGTTTGCCGCCAAGCGGATCACGTCGTTCCACGAGCGCCAGCGCATCAAGACCTGGATGTATCAGGACAACGAGGCGACCCTGGGGCAGGTGGTCACGCCGGTCGATGCGGTCGGAGTCTATGTGCCGGGCGGGAAGGCTGTCTATCCCTCGTCGGTCTTGATGTGCGCGATTCCGGCCAAGGTGGCGGGCGTCTCCCGCGTGGTGATGTGTACGCCGCCGCAAAAAGGCCCGATCAATCCCTATTTGCTGGTCGCAGCCGACATCGCCGGCGTCACGGAGATCTATCGCGTCGGGGGTGTACAAGCCGTCGGCGCGATGGCCTATGGGACCAAGACGATCCAGCGAGTCGATAAAATCGTGGGCCCCGGTAATATCTATGTCGCGACGGCCAAGCGGCTTCTCTACGGCACGGTCGGGATCGACATGGTGGCGGGCCCGAGCGAACTGCTCGTGGTGGCGGATGGCGACGCCAAGCCGGCCCATGTCGCGGCCGATCTCCTCTGCGAAGCGGAACATGACGAAGATGCGCAGGTCTATCTCGTCACCACATCGGCTCAGTTGGCGAAGGACGTCGTGCGGCTGATCGGCAGCCAGTTGAAGGGGCTGCAACGGGAAAAGATTGCCGCTAAGTCCATTGCTCGCCATGCGGTGGCTTTCGTGGTGACCACGATGGACGAAGCTATTGATGTGGCCAACGAGATTGCCCCGGAACATTTGACCCTCTCGGTCGATGAGCCGTTCGATTATTTAGAGAAGATCCGTCATGCAGGGGCTCTGTTCCTGGGTCGGTATACGCCCCCGTCTGTGGCCGATTATGTGGCCGGCCCGAATCACGTGTTGCCGACCGGCGGGACGGCGCGCTTCTTTTCGGCTTTGTCCGTTCACGACTACCTCAAAGTGAGCAATATCGTGCACTATACGAAAGAGGAGCTGAGCAAGGTGAAAGATCATCTCGTTCGATTGGCCCACATGGAAGGGTTCGACGCCCACGCGAAATCAGCCCAAAGCAGGTTCTCATGAAGAAAAATGTGACGCATCGGCAGGCGATGATCCATCGGGCCACGAAGGAAACGGACATTCAGGTTTCCTGGGCGCTGGATGGCAGTGGCCAGGGAAAGATCGACACAGGCATCCGGTTCTTTGACCATATGCTGGAGCTGATGTCCAAACATGGATTCTTCGATCTGACGGTCAAGGCCAAGGGCGATATCGATATCGACGAACACCACACGGTGGAGGACGTCGGAATCGTCATGGGCAAGGCCTTGCATCAAGCCTTGGGTGAAAAGGCGGGGATCAAACGGTTCGGGTTCGCCTCGGCCCCGCTCGACGAAACCCTCGCGCAGGTGACGGTCGATCTCAGCGGCCGGCCCTATCTCGTCTACAACGTGGTGTTGCCGGACCGGAAGATCAAAGCCTTCGACCTCGGTTTATTCGAAGACTTTTTCCAGGCTTTCGTCACCCATGCCGGGCTTAATTTGCACGTGAATCTGATGTATGGCCGCAATCCGCACCACATCATGGAAGCCATCTTCAAGGCCTTAGCCAAGGCGCTCGATCAGGCCACGACGCCGGAAGAGCGGTTGGCAGGAAAGGTTCTCTCAACGAAGGGGCTGCTGTAAGTCGAAGAGCACGGTCGCCATAGGTTGGTCTACAGGGGCAGGTTTCTGAAAAGGAGCCTGCCCCTTTCGTTTCATTGGCAGTTCTGAAATGCTTTCGATCTCAGGGCTGAAGCATATTCTGTTGTCATGAATAAAAAGCGTCATCATTATATTCCGAAATCCTATCTGAAGTTCTTCTGTGACGATGTAGGGCAAGTACGGGTCTATCGAAAAGATGACCCGTGCAAAGTCATTTCGCTGTCGCCGGACAACGTAGGCTTTCGCAAGTACTACTACTCTCAGCCGAAGACCGATGGCGGGAAGGATCATAATGCTCTTGAGGACTGCTTCTCAAAGATAGAGGATAAGTGGCCGGGAATTGTTGGCCGACTTCATCGTCGGGAAAACGTCAATGATTCTCTGATAGATATATTCCAATTCATGATATTGCAGCGTGCGCGGGTTCCTGCCAGTCGTGATGCAACTGAAAGAATAGACGCCGAACGTATGCTAGCGCGGGCTCGTCGCTTGGATGCGGCAGGGAAGTTGCCGCCTAAACCAAAGGGCTTTGAAGATATCCTTAGCCGTGTTGAAGTTTCGATCAACCCCCACCAATCCATCCACGCGATGGTTCCTGTAGCAAAAGGCATTGGCCAGGTGTTTGATAGGATCGGATTTGGTGCGTTACACAATAAAACGGAGACCCCGTTTTTGACCAGCGATAATCCGGTAATCTGGTTCGACCCTTCTGTAAAGGACTCTGATCTGCAACCATATGTTCTCCGGCCTGATGGTCCGATTGTTTTATTGTTTCCCGTCAGTCCATCACTCGTTATTTATGGGGATTTGCCTACGCGGGACCAATTCGCGTCAGAGGGATTGGGGGTAGCAGATCTGTCGGATATCGGCTTAGTCGAAGCGATCAATCGGCAAGTCTGTCGTTTCGGGTACCAGGCTATCTTTGCACAAAAGGAAGGGCAGGAACGACTTATTCAGGAGCATGCAGAGTTGTCCCCTACTATACGGTTTAACAGAATCGGTATAGGCGAAGGTGATGCCGTTGTTTTTGAGATGGCTTTCGGAAAGCGAGAACGCAAGCCAAAGTGGGTTGAATAAATTGGAGCTGTCAACAATGGCTCCGTGGGTATCCCAAGATAGCAGTTCCCTTTTGATGTAATGCGTGAGACGCTTCTTGCCGGTTTCCTGTTGCGGCTAAACTGGTTCGGGCTTCTTTAGTCTAAGAGCTGGGTCCCACAGTTTTTCCTGCTTAGATTGGCAGTGGCAGGACGGCAGCAGTTGCGGTATGGTTACGGCCTTACGGCCAGACTGGGAGCGTCAGGGCTCAGAGCCAGGTATTTCGACGGTCCGGTCTTGTGCCACAATCGGAGAATGTTCTGTGGGCTGCTCAAAAAGGCCGTCCAGCAAGGCCGCAGCGAGTGAAGATCCGAGGCGTACCCTTCAGGGTACGTTGAGGGTCTGAACGATGCGAGAACGAAGCTGGCGGACTTTTTCAGCAGACTGCTAGAGGGCGGATATGATTGCGATTATCGACTACGGCATGGGCAATCTCCGCAGTGTCTCCAAGGCCTTTGAGGCGGTGGGGCATCAGGCGGTGGTCACGCGTGATCCGCTCATGATCAGGAATGCGAGCCATGTGGTGTTGCCCGGTGTCGGCGCCTTCGGCGACTGCATGGCCAACGTCGAGCGGTACGGGCTGGCGGAGCCGATTCGCGCCGCGATTCAATCGGGGAAACCGTTTCTGGGAATCTGCCTGGGACTTCAATTGTTATTCGAGGAGAGCGAGGAATTCGGGATTCACAAGGGGCTCGGCATTATTCCCGGCAAGGTCAGGCGATTTCCTGCCAGCCAGGGGTTGAAGGTGCCGCACATGGGCTGGAACAACGTGACGATGGAGAAGCCCTGTCCCCTGTTCGACGGAATTCCTGACGGGTCCTACTGGTACTTTGTCCATTCATTTTATGTCGATCCCTCTGATAAGACCGTGGCGGCAACCACGACGGATTACGGGACGACGTTTGTGTCGAGCATCTGGCGGGATAATGTGGTGGCCTGTCAGTTCCATCCCGAAAAGAGTCAGGCCGTCGGGTTACGGTTGATTAACAATTTTGGATCATGGAAATGAGCATGATGAACAACAAGGGATGGTCGATGGCCTTGGTGGGACTGGCTCTGTTGGCGGTGGCCGGCTGTAGCGGGTCCAAAGTGACCTCGAAGTTGTCTGCGGAATTGCCGCGCTATCAGATTCGCACCATTGCTCTGGTCCCGTTCACGACGCTGACGACGCCACAGGTGAGGGATGTCGTCGATCAGACCTTTTCGGCTCCGTCAGGGGCTCGGCGGTCTGATATGGCGCTCGCGGTGCCGCCGCAAACTGAACAGTTTCGTAGTCAAACAGCCATCGTGCCAATTGGTGCGGGGGGCACGGTCACACAGTTATTCTGGAGCCGGCTGAAGTCTTGGCAGGGTGTGACGGTGCTGTCGCCGAGCGAGGCAGCGAAAGTCCTGGCGTCCCAGGCGGCGCCACCTCCCGTTGGTCCGTCACGGGCAGTGACGGTGGCGAAACAGCTCAAGGTGGATGCCTCGCTGATTGGCCAGGTGTTGGTGTATCAGGAACGAGTTGGCGGTCGCTTTGGCGCCAACCCCCCGGCTACGGTGGGGTTTGAAGTTAAGCTGGTTGCGGCAGATGGGCAAGTGCTCTGGGAAGGGAATTACTACGAGCGGCAGAGGCCGATGATTGAAGACATGCTGGGATTTTTTGAGCGTTGGGGCATGTTCGTCACGGCGGAGGAGCTGGCGGGCTACGGGGTTGACCATATGCTCCTCGAGTTTCCGTTTGGCACGGCAGGGGAACGTTAACAGGGGACGGTTTTTTCTATGCTCGTGATTCCTGCGATTGATTTAAAAGATGGCCGCTGCGTGCGGTTGCGTCAGGGCGATATGGCGGCCGAAACGGTCTATTCCGACGACGTGCCGGCTATGGCGAGGCAATGGCAGCAGGGCGGCGCGACGTTGATCCATGTGGTGGATCTGAACGGAGCCGTGGAGGGTGAGCCGCGCAATCTTCCCCAGATCGAAGCGATCATCCGCACTGTGAGCGTGAAGGTGCAGGTGGGGGGAGGAATCCGGTCGATCGAAACGGTGCGTCGTTATCTCGGCGCCGGCGTCAGTCGGGTTGTGCTTGGCACCGCGGCCTTGACCGATCGGTTGTTTCTGGAGAAGGCCTGTCTGGAATTTCCTCGCCAGATTCTGTTGGGGCTGGATGCGCGGGACGGGAAGGTGGCGGTCAAAGGCTGGACCTCAGTCTCGGAGACCAAGGCGACCGATCTGCTCAAGGAGCTGGCGGGCCATGCCTTGGGCGCCGTGATCTATACGGACATTGCCTGCGATGGTATGTTGGGCGGGCCGAATTTGACGGCGTTGCGGGAGGTGGTCGAGTTGTCGTCCTTCCCCGTGGTCGCTTCCGGCGGGATTTCTCGTGTCGAAGACTTGCTGGCCGTGCAGGCGCTCGGTCCACGGGTCGAAGGCGCGATTGTCGGGAAAGCCCTCTACGACGGTAAGTTGGATTATCGGGCCGCTCTTGCGGCTCTTGGTCCTCAGTAAGGGCCTGGTGTGAGGCATTCGTTGCTGGCATTCACATTTTACCGTTCACGTTTTACGTCTCGCGAATTGTCATGTTGACCAAACGCATTATTCCCTGCCTCGACGTCAAGGACGGTCGCGTCGTCAAAGGCGTGAGTTTTGTGAATTTGCGCGATGCGGGAGATCCGGTCGAAGTGGCCACGGCCTACGACCGCGAAGGAGCCGATGAACTCTGTTTCCTGGACATCACGGCCTCTCATGAAAATCGCAAGACCATCCTTGACGTGGTCGAGCAGACAGCGGCGCGGGTGTTCATGCCTCTGACCGTCGGCGGGGGCGTGCGAACGCTTGAGGATATTCGGGCTCTGTTGAACGCGGGCGCGGATAAGGTGAGCATCAATACGGCGGCGGTTCAACGGCCTGAATTTGTGAAGGAAGCGGCAGAGCGGTTCGGGACCCAATGTATCGTCGTGGCGA
>CAYHQK010000025.1:0-16547 GCA_964358535.1 uncultured Nitrospira sp.
GCTATACGGCAACCCAGTTTGCCTTGCTCTCGTCCCTGGAAGCGCTCGGTCGCGTATTTTCTGGTCGTCCGTCGGCCGATTTGGTCGAGTTGGTCGGGTGGGCGCAGTTTTTCTTCTGGTCGTTTCTAATCGCCCTACCAGGCATCTGGCTGGTGTGGGCGCTTCGGGCGCAGCTGCATCAGGAAGCTGGCCGCGATGCAGCTGCCAGAGCTGGTTCAGCCGATCTATGACGGCTGAATGCGCCGCTGTAGAAACAAGACAAACAGCATAAGGGTCGGAAGAGGAGCCAGGGCAAAGGGGACGAGCCAGACCCAGACATTTTTCCCGCGCATCCTGGCTTGATCGATCATCCAGACGAAGATCCAGACAATCAAGCCGACATAGTTGAGGGCCATCCAGCGGGTTGTATGAATCTTGAGGCCGCTTGTGTTGTCCGGAGCTGCATTGAAGAGAAAGACTCCCAGCATGAGCACAAATAACCCCAGCAAGATTGCGACAAGGCGTTTACTCCAAACGAACATAGTGATTCTCCTCCTGCGGGCAATCTGAGCGGCACAATTGCCGCAACAGCCCAATCGAGTGTAGGCTAATCATGCGGCGCTTGTTTGTCAAAGAAAGACGCCATCGCTGCGTTCCCTCGGAGCCTGGTGCGCGTTCGGTCCGGTTTCAATCAATCTAAGGATCAGGATGAGCCTTCTGCGTTTGAGTCTGGTTGTGGCGGTATTGGCCGCGAATGTCGTATTGGCTCTGACGAACCCCACTACGGATCAGTATCTAAACTTTATTCAAGCAGAGCTCACCAAGGCCATGGATCGAATGGATCAGGCCACCCCGGAACGGGAGGGGTCGGTGGTGAGGAGCATCCTTCGCAGACATAGCCAGGAACTGCTCAATAGCATGGTCCGTCCTCACACGGTTCGTCGCAACTTTGGTATGCTCAGTCGGTTTGAAAGCACGGTGCTGGGTACTCGGGTGGTGGTCATCGGAATCTATGGCCGATTCATTCCTATTGAGGGGGTGGATGAGGTCATTGTGGCCATAGGGCATCGGGCCCTGTAGTTTTTTTCCAACTGGGAATCCATTGGACCCTAGAGCAGGGTCTATTTGCGTTCAAAAAGCTGTGGATAAGTCGGTCTAAATATCTGAGAAATGGCGTCCAGCAAGCCATTTTAGTTATCCACAGCATGTCCTCCATTTCCACAGCTAACCACTACATTTAGTGTTGACAATTTCTGATGATAGCTATATGTAGTTGTTCGTTAGGTGAGCAGATCAACTAAAGAGCGAAATCAGAACATATCTGAGTCGATCGCATTTTGTTCATAATATTGATGCCGGGTTATTCCTGTTTGGGATAGAGAGCCGTCTCATACCAACCGTGCAGACTGGGGAGGGGAAATCGTGAGAATAGAACGTCGATTTACACGTCGCGGACAAAGTCCCTATGAAGGCCTACCGTTCGTGAAACGTTCGTCGGAAATTCGTAATCCCGACGGGTCGACTGTGTTCAAGTTGGACAACATCGACATTCCCGAACCCTGGTCCCAGTTGGCGATCGATATTCTCGCGCAAAAATATTTCAGGAAAGCCGGAGTGCCCCAGCTTGATGAACAGGGGAATCCGATCATCGGAGCAGACGGCAAGCCGCAGTTGGGAGGAGAGCGTGACTCCCGGCAGGTGTTTGAGCGCCTCGCCGGTTGCTGGACCTCGTGGGGCAAAAACTTCGGCTATTTCAAGACGCCCGAAGATAGCGATGCCTTCCACGATGAGCTCTGTTACATGCTCGCGCATCAAATGGTCGCGCCGAACTCCCCTCAGTGGTTTAACACGGGCCTCCATTATGCCTATGGCCTTTCAGGTCCTGCACAAGGGCATTACTACGTCGATCCCAAGACCTGCGAAGTGGTCAAAGCCACCAACGCCTTCGAGCATCCGCAACCGCATGCCTGTTTCATTCAATCCGTTGACGACGACTTAGTCGGCGAGGGCGGCATCATGGATCTCTGGGTGCGAGAGGCGCGCCTGTTCAAGTACGGATCAGGGACCGGCACCAACTTCTCCAAGCTTCGCGGCGATGCCGAGCCCTTGTCCGGCGGCGGACGCTCGTCCGGTTTGATGTCTTTCCTGCGCATCGGCGATCGCGCAGCCGGCGCCATTAAATCAGGCGGGACGACCAGACGGGCCGCCAAAATGGTCTGCCTGGATTTGGATCACCCCGACATCGAAGAATTTATCAATTGGAAGGTGGTCGAAGAGCAAAAGGTCGCCGCGATGGTGACCGGCTCGAAGATCTGCGCTCAACGCCTCAATGCCGTGTTAAAGGCCTGCCACGTCGTCGATGGCGCAGGTCAGATGAAAATTGAGACCGATGCCAAGCAGAATCCCATTCTCAAGGAAGCCCTGGCCGCAGCCCGCCGGGATATGGTTCCTGAAGCCTATGTCCATCGGATGTTTTCCTATGCACAGCAGGGGTTCACGCATTTTACGTTTCATGAGTACGATACGAATTGGGACGGCAAGGCCTACCAGACTGTGTCAGGCCAGAACTCCAACAACAGCGTACGCATTCCCAACGATTTCTTTGCCGCCTTGGAGGCGGACGGGGATTGGCAACTCAAGCGTCGGATCGACGGTAAAGTCTCCAAGACCCTCAAGGCGCGGGACCTCTGGGATCAGATCGCCTGGGCCGCCTGGATTTGCGCGGATCCCGGCACGCAATACGACACCACCATCAATGAATGGCATACCTGTCCGGAGGATGGCCGTATCAATGCCTCAAATCCTTGCTCGGAATACATGTTCCTGGACGATACGGCGTGCAATTTAGCCTCGCTCAACCTCGGCCAATTCTTCACGACTGAGGCCCAACTGGAGCTGGAGAATTTTCGCCATGCCGTGCGTCTCTGGACGGTCGTTCTGGAGATCAGCGTGCTGATGGCTTCTTTCCCCAGCCGTGCCATTGCCGAGAAGAGTTATCAGTTCCGCACGCTGGGGCTCGGCTATGCCAATATGGGGACAGTGTTGATGCGGCAGGGGATCCCCTACGATTCGCCCAAAGCACTGGCGATCTGCGGCGCGCTGACCGCCATCATGACCGGCGAATCCTATGCCACGTCGGCGGAAATGGCCGCAGAACTGTCGCCCTTCCCTGGCTATGCCAAAAACCGCGAGGCCATGTTGCGCGTCATCCGCAATCATCGGCGCGCTTCGTACAATGCCGCTCCGGAAGAATATGAACAATTGACGATTCCTCCGATCGGAATCCAGCCGGAACATTGCCCGCCCGAGCTGCTCATGGCCGCGCGCCGCGCCTGGGACCGGGCTCTCGAATTGGGCACGGCCTACGGATATCGCAATGCGCAGGTCACGGTGATCGCCCCGACCGGGACGATCGGCCTTGTGATGGATTGCGACACGACCGGCATCGAGCCGGATTTTGCGCTGGTGAAATTCAAGAAGTTGGCGGGCGGAGGCTATTTCAAGATCATCAATCAAAGCATCCCGGCCGCCCTCAGAACATTGGAGTATACCGAGGCTCAGATCCAGGACATCGTGAACTATTGCGCCGGCCGGCAAACTCTGCAGACCGCCCCATTCATCAACCATGAGGCTCTGCGGCAGAAGGGGTTCGACGATGCCGCGCTCGCGCGGATGGAAAGCGGATTGGCCCAGGCCTTTGAGATCCAATTTGTCTTTAATAAATATGCGCTGGGCGAGGACTTCTGCCGGGAGAAGTTGGGATTAACCGACACGCAATTGAACGAATCCAACTTCAATATGTTGAAGGCGCTGGGGTTCACCCAGGAAGAAGTCGCCGCGGCCAACGATTATTGCTGCGGCACCATGACGGTGGAAGGGGCGCCTCATCTCAAGGCGGAGCACCTTCCGATTTTCGATTGCGCCAACCGGTGCGGCCGGATCGGCCAGCGGTATATCGCCGTGGATGCGCATATCCGCATGATGGCAGCGGCGCAACCCTTCATCAGCGGCGCCATCAGCAAAACGATCAACATGCCGGCCGATGCGACGCTGGACGAGGTCAAGTCCTCCTACCTTCTTGCCTGGAAGAGCATGGTCAAGGCCGTGGCCCTCTATCGCGACGGCTCGAAGTTGAGCCAGCCCTTGTCGGCGTCCACGGACAGCGGCAAGACGATCGAAGCCACATCGGAAGTGTTGACGATGGCGGAGAAGATCACCGAACGAGTGTTGGTGCGGTACTTGGCGAAACGCCGACCGCTCCCTGGCCGACGCAATGGATATACGCAGAAAGCCGTCGTCGGAGGGCATAAGCTCTATCTCCGCACGGGCGAATACGAGGACGGCACCTGCGGCGAAATCTTCCTCGATATGCATAAGGAAGGGGCCGCCTTCCGCAGCCTCATGAACTGCTTCGCCATCGCCATCTCGCTCGGGCTTCAGCATGGTGTGCCGCTGGAGGAGTTCGTCGAAGCCTTTGTCTTTACCCGATTCGAGCCGAACGGCCCGGTCAAGTTGAACGACCGGATCAAGATGTCCACGTCGATCATCGATTACATTTTCAGGGAACTGGCCGTGACCTATCTCGATCGCTACGACTTGGCGCAGGTCAAGGAAGAGGATCTGCGAATGGATTCGGTCAAGAAGGACGAGCAGGATCCTGAATGTGTCGAGGAGGAAGCCACGCCTGAAACGCTCGCGGCGACGTCCATCAGCACCGACATATTTCCTGCACGGCGAGGCGCGGCGCCGCGCCATAAGAGCAACGGCCATGGCAATGGCCATGCGAGCGTCACCCATACGGTCGAGCTGAAGCGTGAAACCGTGACGATGACCGCCATTCAAATGGCGCGTCAGAAGGGCTACGAGGGAGATCCTTGTTCCCAGTGTAAGCAGTTCACCATGGTGCGGAACGGAACCTGTCTCAAGTGTGAGACCTGTGGTGAAACGAGCGGTTGCTCCTAATTACGAGGGTTCCATGGGGACGACGTTTCGGGAACAGGGGATCGAGACCGTTCACGATCAAGTGGTCAGCATAGTCGCGCAGCGATGGGCGAAGGCCTTTCAGTGCAAGGTCACGATCCACACCAGTTTTGAGCAAGATCCCTGGGCTGATCCTGAGCAACAGTGCGACATCGTCGGGTGGCAGGTGAGTTCAGCCGGTAATCGGATGGAGTGGATGGCTGAGGTGGAAACTTCCGACTCGATCGGGGATCCTGAGATCCTCTCGAAGTGGAAGCAGGCGATGGCTCCCGGCATTCCCTTCTATCTGCTCGTGCCACGCGGATGGAAAGAATCGGCGCAGAAACTGGCAGAGGAGGCCTCTGTCCCGTTCAGCGCTGTGTATGAATATCAGTTTGTGAACGATCTCTGTCAGGTGCTCTAAATCATGCGTTCCTTGGTCACGGAGTAACGTTCATGCCTACAACGACACAATTGGTCATCAGCGGACTGAGTAAGCCTGGCGTCATGGCTCAAGTGGCCCAGGTCCTTGGGGAGGCGAAGGTCAACATCAAGGCCTTTTCCGCTCCGGAAGTGACTGGGACGGGAAAGCTGAGACTCTTGGTTGCGGACCTGGAGGGAGCCAGAGCCGCGCTGAAGGCTGCGAAGATCAAGTTTACAGAGGAAACGGCCTTGCTGCTGAGCCTGGAGAACAAACCGGGCGCATTGAAGGAAGTGGCGGATCTCTTGACCAAGGCCCGTATCAACATTAAATGCGGCTACTGTACCCCTTCCCGTGAGGGAAAGCGGGCGATCGTCGTCCTCACGGTTTCGAATACGGCAAAAGCACTCACCATCCTGCAGAATCAATCGCTCGACGAGTTCTAGCCATGTCCTCTCGGGGGCTTCGCTCCTATCAGTTTCTCCGGCTGATTTCTTTGCTCTCCTTCGTCGCCGCGATCCTGACTGCTTGTAGCGGCCCTTCCAGACTTATCCATTCCCCTGGCTATCCTGTCGGTTTCGTCGAGCGGGGTGTCGCTTCCTGGTAGGGGCCTGGATTTCACGGGAACAAGACGGCCAACGGTGAACGGTACGACATGCATCAGTTGACGGCTGCTCACCGGACCCTGCCGCTTGGCTCCATTGCGGTCGTTCGATCGATGAGTAGCGGTCGAGAGGTGACGGTCCGCATTAACGATCGTGGTCCCCTTGCCAAAGGGAGGGTGCTGGACCTTTCACTCGCCGGGGCTCAGGCGCTCGGGATGACCGGGCCAGGCACAGACCAGATCGAGTTGCGGGTCGTGGGCTATCAAGGCAGAACTGCCGCTATGGGGGTCTTACGAGTCCAGGTCGGGTCCTTTTCCGACCAGCAGAATGCTTTGAACCTGTTAGAGCGGGCCAACCATTTCTATTCGGGAGGCAGAGTCCAGGCTGTCGATCTGCCGGAAGGCAAGCGCTATCGGGTTCAGATCGGTCAGTTTGTAACGGAAGCTGAAGCAGCAGCGTCCCATCTTGAATCTTCTCTTTCGCTCCACCCAATTGTTTTTCGAGACGATTCCTAGGGCTTCCGTCATCGATTCACGTTCCCTCTCAATTCATTAGTTATTCTGTGGCCGCGAAACGCAACCATATGATTTTGTGGTTAGTTTTCATCATGTGCTTGCTCGCAAGCTTATCCTGTGATACATCTATTAGCCAATGGATACAGGTCCTATAGGTTCCTATCACGTCACGCTGTTCTGCCAAAGCTTTCATTGCCGGTCCAAGGCAATAGGGGATAGCCCCTGGGCCTTCGGCCATTTTCGTCTGACCGACCGGGTTGGTCCCCTCTAATAAAGTGCAAGCTATGGATGTGCTAATCCTCTTAGCCCTTATTGTTATTTCAGCCGTGATATCGACGGCCGAGATCGGCTTCTTTGCGGTCAACGACACAAAGCTACGGGCGCTCGCCAAAACCGGTAGTGCCAGAGCGAAGTTGGCCCTCCATCTCCGGAGTGACCCGCAAAAGCTCCTGTCAACCATTCTGGTCGGCGATCGTCTTGTCGGCGTGGCGACGCCGATGTATGCCACTTTTTTGACTCTGAACATCTATGGGGGCCGAAATTTTTTTGACGAGGCGATAGCCGTCATGGTCGGCCTGTTGACCTTTGTCCTCCTGGTCGCGGTGGACGTCATCCCCAAAACGTTGGCCGCCAAGTTTGCGGTGCCGGTCACGCTGAACATGGCTTACCCGGTCTATGGGGTGCAAATATTCCTCAAGCCATTCTTGTTTGTGATCGTCCCGTTGATCCACAAACTGACGGGCGGCAAGGGTCTGACGCTGCCCCTCGTGACCGAGGAAGAGCTGAAGATCATGCTGGATGAAGGGGGGAAGACCGGGACGATCGAGTTTGAGAAGGTTAAGATGATCAAGAACGTCTTCCAGCTCAAAGACATCACAGCTGAAGATGCGATGACCCCTCGTCTCTATGTCTTTTCATTGGATGGAAATCTACGCCTGAAAGAGGCTCAAGAACTCCTCTATAACTCGAAATACTCCAGGATTCCGGTGTATGACGGATCGCTCGATAATATTACGGGCGTTCTCTATAAGACGCGGGCCTTGACCGAACTCGCCAAGGGGCAGAATGAGGCCAAACTCAAGGACATTGCCTATCCTCCGTTGTTCGTTCCCGCAGGCAAGACGGCGGACGACCTCATGAAGCAATTCCAACAGGAAAAACGGCATATGGCCGTTGTGGTCAATGAGTTCGGCGGCGTGATGGGGATCGTGACGCTGGAGGATCTGCTCGAAGAAGTGGTCGGGGAGATCATGGACGAAACCGATATCACGGAAGAACTCATCAAGCGGTTAGGGAAGAACCACATCCTGGTTCACGGCAGAACCGAAGTGCGCAAGATCAACGATTTCTTGAAAGTCGATCTCGGCGATGAAGCGGTGACGATCGGCGGACTGATTCAGCAGGAAATCGGCCGGATCCCCAAGGTGGGAGAAGAAGTGCGGATCGCCAACTGCCGGATTCTCATCCATGAAGCCGAGCCTCGATCCATCCGCAGCGTTCAGATCTATCGTGACGAGAAATCGCCGGCTCACGTCGAATCTCCGAACCTCGACCTCGTCAGCTAAGTTCTTTTCCCTCTTCCCCGATCAGGGATGCAAATTCCTGCTCCGTCAGAATCGTCACGCCCAGGGTTTTGGCTTGCTCCAGTTTGGACCCGGGATCCTGTCCAGCCACCACGTAGGACGTTTTCTTACTCACGCTGGAGGAGACGCGGGCTCCTACCGCCTCGACAGCGTTCTGCGCCTCGTCTCGCGTGAAGCGATCCAGCCCTCCGGTGAAGACGAAGGTCTTGCCTGCGAGGGGAGATGTCGTTCGGTCTCCCATGGCCATACCTGGCGCGATCTGGACGCCTGATTCCTGGAGTTGTGCGATGACCTCCCGGTTGCGCGGTTCCGAGCAATAGGCGACCAGACTGTCTGAAATTTCAGGACCGATCTCCCTGATCTGCTGCAGCCGTTCCCGATCAGCCGACATAATTTCATCGAGCGACTTGAACTCGCGGGCCAGGACCTTGGCGATATGTTGTCCGACTTGTCGTATGCCCAGTCCCATCAGAAACCGATCCAGTGCCACAGTTTTACTGCCTTCAATCGATTCCAGGAGGAGGGTGGCGGACCGGTCGGCAAATCCATCGAGTGTGATGAGGTCGTCTTTGGTCAGGCGATAGAGATCGGCGAGCGATCGCACCAGTCCCTCGTCGACCAGCTGCGCCACGGTCTTCTTTCCCAAGCCTTCGATGTTGAGGGCATGTTTGGACGCAAAGTGTTCGATCGCTCCCTTCAATTGCGCGCCACAGACCGACTGGCCGGTGCAGTAGAAATAGGCGCCCTCGCGAGCGACGCTCGATCCGCACACCGGGCAGTGATCCGGCATGCAAAAGGGGGCTCTGCGCTGTTCCCCTGGGATGGGGACCCGTTCGGCGATCGCGGGAATCACATCGCCGGCCCGTTCCACCTTGACGGTGTCGCCGATTCGAATGTCTTTCCGCGCCACTTCATCGGCATTGTGCAGGGTGGCGCGGCTGATGGTGACGCCACCGACCTCCACCGGTTTCAAGAGCGCGACGGGCGTGAGGGTTCCGGTTCTCCCGACGGAGACGGCAATATCCTGCACGACAGTGATTTCCTTGCGCGGCGTAAACTTATAGGCGATGGCCCAGCGGGGGCTGCGAGATTTCATGCCCAGGCGATCCTGCCAGTCCCGGCGATTGACCTTCACCACCACGCCATCGATCTCATAGGGCAGCTGATCCCGGATCGATTCCGTTTCCCGGTGGAAATCCATCACCTCATCGATCGATGCACAGAGTTTCCGGTGCGCCGGCACAGGGAGGCCCCACTGGGCCATGCGCTCCAGTTCATCCCAATGAGTCGGCGGGACCGGTGAGGATTGGGCCATGATTTCGTAACAGGTCACGACCAACGGACGGGTTGCGGTAATCGTGGAGTCCAGCTGTCTGAGCGAACCGGAGGCGGCATTGCGAGGATTGGCGAAGGCGTCGTCGCCCCGTTCCGTAATCCGTCGATTCAAGGCTTGGAAATCGTCGAGGCGCATATAGACTTCGCCCCGCACGACCAGATGATCGGGCAGGCCTGACTGGGCGTGCAGCTGTAATGGCAGGGAACGGATCGTGCGAAGGTTGACCGTGACATCCTCGCCGGTGGTTCCGTCGCCTCTGGTCGCGCCACGGGTAAAGATTCCATGGTCGTATACGAGCTCAACCGACAAACCATCGAACTTCGGTTCCGCGCTGTATTCGATTGATTGGGTTTCCAGCTCACGCTTCATCCGTTGATCGAAGGTTTGCACCTCACCCAGCTCGACGATCGAATCCAGGCTGAGCATGGGCTGTTCGTGGGGAACCTTGGTGAGCGATTCGAGCGGCGGCGCTCCGACCCGCTGAGTCGGGGAATCGGGCGTGACGAGTTCCGGATGGAGCCGCTCCAGGTCGAGCAACTCGCGGAAGAGGCGATCGTACTCCGTATCTGAAATCTCCGGCCGGTCCTTGGCATAGTACAGATTGTCGTGGCGACGAATTTCGTCCTTGAGGGCAGTCAGTTTGGCAAGGATATCGGCGTGGGTCATATGGACTGGATGGCGACGAATAGAGGATGTGACGGCCTCGACCGTACCATAGGGGCGGGGAGTGGGTCAAACGGCGCATGATCCATATTCGCTTTGACTTTCGCCGCGTTAGACACTATTCTACCTGTTCGATTTGGGTCGATTTCCCGTTGCTTGCAGCGGGTGCCCACTCCTTACTGCGAGAGGGACCTTCCCTCGCGACCGTCATAGGAGGTATCCATGAAAGAGGAGAATCGCATGAACAAGTTGATGTCCAGATTCAGCTATCGAATCGTCCCCGTCATCTGCGTGGGACTGTTGTTGAGTGGCTGTGTCATGGCGGAGAAATACGAGGCAGAAAAAGCGCGCAGCCTGAATTTCCAGCGCCTCCTGGCTCAGGAAGAAAAGCGAACCAGCGAGCTGGATAATGAAGCCAGGCGGAGCAAGAGCGAACTGATGGAGTTTGAAGCCAGGAACCGTGAGCTCACGGCGCAGATCCAGGCCGTGCGGGAGCAAGCGGCCCGTGCGCAGGAGGAAGCAGAGGCGATGAAGGAATCGGCGCTGCTGGAACGTAAAGCCAAGGCCGATATGAAACGCCCGGTTGCGCCCGGACGCAAGACGCGAACAGTTGAACCCCCGGTCGATATTACCGATACGGTGGATCTGAGCGCCTCGGATCTCGGGCTCGCTCCCGAGTCTTCTTCCCTGTCAGGCTTGGCCGAGTCATTGCAGGGAGGCCTGGGAGCTCCCACGATTCATGTCGTGAAGGCAGGCGAAACGCTCTATCGAATCAGCCGCCAATATGGCGTGTCCGTGGACAAGGTTAAAAAGTGGAATAAGCTGCAGGACAATACCATTGAGATCGGACAGAAACTCATCGTAGGCCAATAATCATAGGACGTTACAGTGGCGCCGCCGCAATACTCACTCAGTCTTGACCAATTTCGGCAGTATGCAGGGCAGGGGAACCTCATTCCGCTCTATCGGGAGATCCTTGCGGACTATGAGACCCCTGTCTCTGCCTTTGCCAAAATCGATCATGGCCCTTCAGCCTATCTTCTCGAATCCATCGAGGGGGGCGAGAAATGGGCCCGCTATTCCTTCCTTGGCAGTGGCACTCCCGTTGTCGTCTACGAAGACAAGGGCGACCTCCTGGTCGTGCAAGGCTCCAAGAAAAAACGTATCCCCAGCCGCGGGAATCCCCTCGAACGTCTGAGAGAGATGATGGAGGGCTACAGCCCTGTGACCGTGCCGGGCCTGCCCCCATTTGTCGGGGGCGCGGTCGGCTATCTGAGTTACGACATGGTGCGCACGTTCGAGGACCTGGCTGCCAGACAGAAGGACCAGCTTAACCTGCCGGACTTTGCCTTCCTCCTCACCGACACGATGTTGATCTTCGACAATGTCGCCCAGAAGATCAAAGTCGTGGCCACAGCCCATATCACGGCCAAGGGGGAGCGTGGCATCAAGGCTTCCTATCGGTCAGCCACAGAGCGGATCGAGCGTATGATCACGAGGCTCAAACGTCCGCTCAGCCGCACGAGGCCTCATCGCCGCCGCAAGGCTGTAACCTTTACCTCGAATATGAGCAAGGCGGACTTCGAGAAGATGGTCGTGCGGACGAAGGAATACATCAAGGCCGGGGACATCGTGCAGACGGTGGTATCTCAGCGGTGGGAGGCCAATGTGCAGGCGCCGCCGCTGCAGCTCTATCGCGCCTTGCGGGTGGTGAATCCCTCTCCCTATATGTACTACCTACGCATCGCGGGGGTCGAACTGGTCGGCTCTTCGCCCGAGACGCTCGTGCGCTGTGAAAACGGCGTTATTTCCGTCCGGCCCATTGCCGGCACGCGCCGCCGCGGCGCCACGCCGGAAGAGGACCAACAGATGGAGCGGCGGCTCTTGGCGGACGAGAAGGAACGGGCCGAGCATGTGATGCTGGTCGATCTGGGGCGGAACGATGTCGGCCGTGTGGCGAAGCCTGGATCGGTCACAGTGGATTCGCTCATGCACGTTGAGCGCTATTCGCATGTGATGCATATCGTCTCGAACGTGACGGGACAACTGGATGAGTCGAAGACGGCCTACGACGTGTTGCGGGCCTGCTTTCCCGCCGGCACAGTTTCGGGGGCGCCGAAGATTCGCGCGATGCAGATCATCGACGAATTGGAGCCAACCAGGCGCGGACCTTACGCCGGCGCGGTGGGCTACTTCAGCTTCTCCGGCAACATGGATATGTGCATCAATATCCGCACGGTCGTTGTGAAAAAACACCAGGCCTTCATCCAGGCAGGAGCTGGCATCGTCGCGGACTCTAATCCTGAACATGAATATGAAGAGACCTGTAACAAGGCTCAAGCCATGATGAAGGCAGTCGAGTTGGCCGAACAAGGGCTTGAATAAGGGAGCGAATAGCTGATGGCGTATAGCGTATAGCAGAAAAAGGTGGAAACGAGATCAATCCTTAGCGATCTTGGCCATCAGCTATCCGCCATACGCCATGGGCTCTTTTGATTATGCTATTAATGATCGACAACTACGACTCCTTCACCTACAACCTCGTGCAATATTTCGGGGAACTGGGTGAGGACGTCCAGGTATTCCGTAACAATAAGATTACGGTCGCGCAGATCGAAGCGCTGAAGCCCAGCCGCATCGTCATTTCTCCTGGACCCTGCACGCCGATGGAAGCAGGCGTGTCGGTCGAGACGATCAAGCATTTCGGCGGGCGGCTCCCGCTCTTGGGCGTCTGCCTCGGCCATCAATCTCTGGCCGTGGCCTTTGGCGGTGACGTCGTTCGCGCCGAACGGTTGATGCATGGCAAGACCTCGAAGATCCGGCATGACGGGAAAACGATCTTTCAGGGCCTGCCTAATCCTTTCGACGCGACCCGCTACCATTCGCTGATCGTGAAGCGAGAGACATTGCCCTCCTGTTTTGAGATTTCCGCCGAAACGGCCGAGGGGGAAATCATGGGATTGCGCCACCGGACCCTGGGCATCGAAGGGGTGCAGTTCCATCCGGAATCGATCCTCACGACGGCGGGGAAAGACCTCCTCCGTAACTTCCTGAAACTCTAGTCCGGCCAACCTGGTTTCCAGCCATGATTAAAGACGCGATTGCCAAACTCGCCGACCGTTCCTCCCTCACCGAGCAAGAGGCTGAATCGGTGATGCTGGAGATTATGGAAGGCGCGGCGACGCCGGCCCAAATTGCCGCCTACTTGATGGGGCTCAGACTCAAGGGAGAGACCGTCGAAGAAGTCGTCGGCTCCGTGCGAGCCATGCGAGCCAAGGCCGTTCGTATCGCAATCAGCGATCCTCTGGTCGTCGATACCTGCGGCACTGGCGGGGACGGAGCCCATACCTTCAATATTTCCACCACAGCTGCATTCGTCGTGGCAGGGGCTGGTCTGACGGTGGCGAAGCACGGCAACCGTTCCGTCTCATCCAAGTCCGGGAGTGCGGACGTCCTCTCAGCGCTTGGAGTCAAGATCGACCTGCCGACCGAGCGGGTGGCAGATTGTATCAATGAGGTCGGAATCGGCTTTCTCTTCGCTCCGCTCTATCATGGAGCCATGAAATATTGTGCCGGGCCCAGGCAGGAGCTGGGCATCAGAACATTGCTGAATCTCCTGGGGCCCCTGACCAATCCTGCAGGAGCCACCATTCAGGTGCTCGGCGTCTATGAAAGTCGATTGACCTCCTTGCTCGGAAATGTGCTCATGCGTCTAGGCTCGCAACATTGCTTCGTCGTCCATGGGATGGACGGGCTGGATGAGATTACCCTCACGACAAAAACGCAGATTTCAGAAGCGAAGGGGGGCGTACTGTCTAACTATCTCCTGGATCCGGCAGAGTTCGGCCTGGCGCTGGTTCCGGCTAAACAGTTGGTGGGAGGGACGCCGCAAGAGAATGCCGCAATTACCAGGGACATTCTCCAGGGATGGAAAGGACCGAAGAGGGACATCGTTTGTTTGAATGTGGCTCCGGCTCTTGTCGCAGGCCGCAAGGCTGCGAACCTTCAAGAGGGATTCCGCTTAGCAGGCCAGGCCATTGACTCAGGCGCCGCAGCGGAAAAACTGGCCCGCCTCATCGCATTTACGAATAAGGGATGATGGGATCGTGATCCTTGCTCGCATTCTAGAACATAAGAAAGCGGAACTCCGGCACAAGCAAAGCCGCGGGTACCTCTCCGAGCTGAAGAAGAGGATTCTTGACGCGCCAGGACCGCTCGGCTTTGCCGTGACCCTCGAAGCGACGAAAACGGCCGGCAGCCCTTCGCTGATCGCTGAAGTCAAAAAGGCCTCGCCCAGTCTTGGCCTGCTCCGTCCGGAGTTTTCAGAACGGTTTGACTATCTGGAGATTGCCAAGACCTATCATGCTCATGGAGCCTCGGCCCTGTCCGTCTTGACCGACAAGGATTTCTTCCAGGGCAGCCTCGACTATCTGCGCGAGATCAAACAAGCGGTGCCGATGCCAGCCCTGAACAAAGAATTCATGGTCGAGGAAATCCAGTTTTACGAGGCGCGCGCCTACGGGGCCGACGCGGTCCTCTTGATCGTCGCGGCGCTCGAACGGCAGCAGCTGATCGATTTTTATGCCCTTGCTCGCGGATTGGGGTTGGATGTGCTCATCGAAACCCATCACGAGCGAGAGCTCGATAGGGTCTTGGAACGAGTCCCGGAGGCGAGGCTGATCGGCATCAATAATCGTGACCTCAAGACCTTTACGACCGATCTTGGCACCACGTTGCGTTTGGCGAAGCGGATTCCAGCAGACAAATTGATCGTCAGCGAAAGCGGGATCCATAAACGGGAGGACGTGGTGCGGCTGGTCGAAGCCGGCATCCATGCCATGCTCGTCGGAGAATCGCTCATTCGCGCAGACGACACGGCAGCCAAGATGCGAGAGTTGATGGGAGTTCCGTCACCGTCACATGCGTAAGATGTCCATGCCAACCAAAGTTAAAATTTGCGGTATTACCAGCGCCGAGGACGCAGCCGTGGCGGTCGAGGCAGGGGCCGATGCGTTGGGGTTCGTCTTGTATCGAAAGAGCCCCCGCTGCATCCAACCCTCCTTGGCCAGGCAGATCATCATGAGCCTGCCTCCCTTGGTCACGCCGGTTGGTGTGTTCGTCGATGAAGAACAACAAGTGGTCCGGAACCTGATGGACGAGTGCGGGCTGGCGCTCGCCCAGTTGCACGGACACGAATCGGCTGTCTATTGCCAGGAGTTGGGCCGTCCTGTGCTCAAGGCATTGCGAGTGAAAGATCGGAGTTCCTTTCTTGCGTTAGCGGAATTTCAAGGCAGGGCAGGCGTGCGAGGATTCGTTCTGGATGCTTTTTCCGATCAGGCCTATGGGGGCACAGGCCAGGTAATCGATTGGCAGCTCGCCGCAGAGGTGGCCAGGGCTGCGCACATTCTCCTGGCCGGGGGGCTCACACCGGATAACGTTGCGAAGGCCATTCAATCGGTGCAACCCTACGGAGTCGATGTGAGCAGCGGAGTCGAGCGGGAGCCAGGCAAAAAGGATCACGAGAAAGTGCGCGCCTTCATTCGCGCCGTCAGGGTTGTCTCTCCACGGTAACCCCGTCTATACTGCCACCACTTTACATGAGCACGAGGAACGTTATGGGTTCTGTTCCTGACAAGCACGGTCGCTTCGGTGCATACGGCGGACGCTATGTCCCTGAAACACTCATGCCTGCTCTGCTGGAGTTGGAGCAGGAATATGCTCGTGTCAAAAAAGACCGGCGCTTCCAATCGGAGCTGGCCTACTATTTGAAACATTACGTCGGCCGCCCTACCTCTCTGTATTTTGCTGAACGGCTCACCAAACGGTTGGGCGGCGCGAAGATCTATTTGAAGCGTGAAGACCTCTGCCATACCGGAGCCCATAAAATTAATAACGCAATCGGGCAGGGGCTGCTGGCCAAGCGGATGAAGAAGCCGCGCATTATCGCGGAAACCGGCGCAGGGCAACATGGGGTTGCGACCGCGACCGTGGCGGCCATGTTCGGGCTGCAATGTGAAATTTACATGGGAACCGAAGACATGGAGCGTCAGGCGCTGAATGTCTTCCGGATGAGGTTGCTCGGTTCGACCGTGACAGGGGTCGATTCCGGAAGCCGCACGTTGAAGGATGCTATCAGCGAAGCCATGAGGGACTGGACGACGAATGTCCGTACGACCCACTACATTCTCGGGTCTGTGCTCGGAGCCCATCCCTATCCGATGATGATCCGTGATTTTCAATCCATCATCGGGCGCGAAACCAGGCGACAGATCATGGCGGTGGAAGGCCGGTTGCCTGATTGTCTCATTGCCTGCGTCGGAGGCGGCAGCAATGCCATGGGACTCTTCCATGCCTTCATCAAGGACAAGAAGGTGCAGATGATCGGAGTGGAAGCGGGAGGCCTGGGGGTCGCGAGCGGCCAACACGCCCCGCCGGTTGAGGGGGGGGAGCCCGGCCGGATTGAGGGCCCCCATCCCAAAATGGGTG
>CAYHQK010000025.1:16557-21641 GCA_964358535.1 uncultured Nitrospira sp.
CCCGGGGGGCCCGAGCGGCAACCCCGCCGCGCGGCGGCCGGCGCGGAAGCCAGGCGTCTTGCAGGGCACCATGACCTATCTGCTTCAGGATGACGACGGACAAATCAACTTGACCCACTCTGTGTCAGCCGGACTGGATTACGCTGCAGTCGGTCCCGAACACAGCTATTTGCGGGATCAAGGCAGGGCCTCCTATACGTCTGTGACCGACGACGAAGCCATGGCCGCGTTCGATTTGCTGGCCAGAGAAGAGGGGATCATGCCGGCACTTGAAAGCGCCCATGCCATTGCCCACACGATCAAGGTGGCGCCCACGATGAAGAAGAGCCAGATTCTGGTCGTGAATCTCTCGGGCCGCGGCGATAAGGATGTCCAGCAGGTCGCCAAGATGCGGGGGATCACACTGTGACATCCAGACTGGACCGTACATTTACAGAGCTCAAACGAAAAGGCGAGCAGGCGCTCATTGCCTATGTGATGGCAGGAGATCCTTCACTGCAAGTGACCGAAGAGCTGGTCGTGGAGCTGGAGCAGGCGGGGGCCGATATCATTGAATTGGGCGTCCCGTTTTCCGATCCCATTGCCGACGGTCCCGTGATCCAACAGGCGGCAGAGCGGGCTTTGCGCAGTAAGACCTCGCTGCGAACCATCCTCCCCATGGTCACGCGTCTGAGGACCAGGACGCAGATCCCGCTGGTCTTGATGGCCTACTATAATAATATTCACGCCTTTGGCCCGGAACGGTTCTGCCATGAAGCGGCCCAGGCCGGTGTCGACGGGCTGATCGTGCCGGACATGCCGCCGGATGAAGCAGGTCCGCTTAAGGGGCCTGCCGCTGCAGCAGGGCTGCAACTGATATTCCTGCTCGCTCCCACGAGCACGGCAGACAGACGGACATTTGTGGCACGGCAGTCACAGGGGTTCATCTATTACGTGTCGCTCACAGGGATTACCGGCGCGAAACTGCTGAACGTGGCCGATGTAGGGAAGAACGTTGAGAAGATCAGGAAGGTTACGAAGGTTCCTGTCGCAGTCGGATTTGGAGTTGCGACGCCGGAGGATGCGGCCAATGTCGCAGCCATTGCCGATGGGGTGATCGTCGGGAGCGCGATCGTGAAAAAGATAGCAGCCTACCAGCAGAAACCGGATATGGTGAAGCAGGTGGCAGGATTCGTCCGCTCGTTGAAAACTGCTATGAGAACCACTCCGGCCCCCCTCCGCTAGGTTTCTGGCTCAACCAGCCTCTCATTCCAATCAAGATCGCTTCTCACTCATCAGCTGTTTCTGCATTTGCTGGGATAGTTTGTAGGATGCTCAAAAAGTTCGTCCAGCAAGGCCGCAGCGAGTGAAGGGCCGAGGCGTACCCTTTAGGGTACGTTGAGGGCCTGAACGATGCGAGAACGAAGCTGGCGCAACTTTTTCAGTATCCTAATCAGACGATCTGACCATCCTGCATGTGGACGATCCTGTCCGCCTGTGCAGACAGCTTATCGTTATGGGTAACGATCACGAAGGTGGTGCCGCGGGCCTTGTTCAAAGCCCTCATCATGGCGAAGAGCGCATCGCCTGTGTGACTGTCCAGATTTCCCGTCGGCTCATCGGCCAACACCAGATCCGGTTTCTGTAAAAGAGCCCGTGCGACTGCCACTCGCTGCTGTTCGCCTCCCGACAATTCTCCCGGCTTGTGATGCAGCCGGGATCCCAGTCCGACTTCTTCCAGCAGCGCGATCGCTTCCGGTTCAATATCTGCCTTCTGTCTCCGCTGGATCAAGGCCGGCATACAGGCATTCTCAAGGGCGGTGAATTCCGGCAGGAGGTGATGGAATTGGAAGACGAATCCGATCCGCCGATTTCTGAACTCCGCCTGTTCGCCTTCCGACAGTTGAAACATATCCTGGCCGTCGAAGTGGACCGTCCCTGTCGTGGGCCGGTCGAGCGTTCCGATAATGTGGAGCAGGGTGCTCTTGCCAGCCCCTGAGGCTCCGACCACGGCAATTAACTCGCCCCGCTGAATCTGAAGATTGACGCCCTTCAAGACTGTGAGGGTTTGCCCTCCCATCGGGAAGGATTTGTACAGATCGGTGACGGTGATCACGCCAGGGCTCCAGGATGAAAGGGCAATGTCAGATATGTTGGCATCATTCGTAGCGCAGCGCTGCCACTGGTTCGAGTTTGGCTGCCTGGAGCGACGGATAGACCGTGGCGGCAAAGCTGATCGCAATGGCGGAACCAGCCACCAAAAGGACATCCATCGCTTGGACATGGACGGGAATTCTTGAGATGTAATAGACCGTAGGATCGAAGGTCCAAAAGGTCTGGATCAGCCAGAGAAAGGCGTAGCCGAGCGGAATGCCGATGGCGGTCCCGGACAGGCCGATAATCAATCCGTTCAGCATGAAAATGCGGCGAATGCTTTTGCGCGTCGCCCCCATGGCCTTGAGGATCGCGATTTCCTTTTGCTTCTCCGTGACGATCATGGTGAGGGTGCTCACGATGTTGAAGGAGGCCACGATCGTGATTAGGACCAAGAGCAGGAACATCATCGTCTTCTCCAGCTTGAGGGCTGAAAAGAGATTACGATTCATCTGCATCCAGTCGCGCGCCCCATAGGCAAAGCCCAGCGACTGTTCTACGGCACGGGCTGTCTCTGCTGCGCGGAAGACGTCCGCCACTTTGATTTCAATGCCTGTCACGGTCTGTCCCAGATTGAAAAACTTTTGCGCCTCGGCCAGGTCAATATAGGCTAAGGACGAATCGTACTCGTACATGCCTGATTGAAACAGGGCGACGACGGCAAAGGTTCTGATCTTCGGCACCATCCCGATGGCGCTGACTGGGCCGGCTGGGGGGGACACGACATTGATGGTGTCCCCGACAAAGGCGCCGAGTCGCAGCGCTAATTCCTTCCCCAGGATGATGCCGGGTTTTTCTGTTTCGATGGGTTGGCCGGTCGGGTCGTCTGCCGGCGGCTGCTTGATCTTGACCGGTCGTCCGAGGTCGGCCAATTGTCCTGCCGAGAGATTCTTGGCCAGTTCGGTCACCAGGCCCTCTCGTTGCGGATCGATGCCGCGGAGCACGATGCCCTGCACGCCTGTTTGGGTCGTGAGCATGACCTGCTTGAGTACGAAGGGGGTGGCAGCCACGACACCGGGCACGGTTTCGACCTGCCGGGTGACGGGCTCGTAATCGCTCATCCCATCCTTCATCCGATCCTGCACGATGATGTGGGCCGTTGTGCCGAGGATCTTGGCCTGGATGTCCTCTTTGAAGCCGGTCATGATCCCGACCGTCCCGATCAGGGCCGCCACGCCGAGCGTGATCCCGGCGATGGAGACCACTGTGTTCAAGGAAATTGTCCGATTCCTGCGCTTCGCGCGCAGGTAGCGCAATCCGACAAATATCTCGTAGGGGAGGGCCACGGTTAGTTCTCCGGCCTGAGTTGTGGGAAGAGGACCACGTCGCGGATCGATGCTTGATTGGTAAAGAGCATGATCAGCCGGTCGATGCCGATGCCTTCGCCTGCGGTCGGCGGCATGCCGTACTCCAAGGCGCGCAGGAAGTCCTCATCGACCAGATGGGCTTCTTCGTCGCCCGCCGCCCGCTGCGCTGCTTGTCCTTCGAACCGTTCCCGCTGATCCAGCGGATCGTTCAACTCGGAAAAGGCATTGGCGATTTCCCGGCCGGCAATGTAGAGCTCGAAGCGATCGGTTAGGGCCGGATTCGAATCCTTTCGCCGCGCGAGCGGGGAAATTTCGATCGGGTAGTCGGTGATGAAGGTCGGCTGAATCAGGTTCGGCTCGACGGTCTCCTCGAAAATTTCGTTCACGATATTGAAGAGCGGCCACTTCGGATCGACTGCGATGCCCAGCTTTTTGGCCGCCGCCATCGCTTGGTCTTTATCCTGCAAGACGGAGGGATCGAGATGATTCACTTCCAGAATCGATTGATGGTAGGACCAGCGGCGCCAGGGAGCTGTGAGCGTGATTTCTTGGCCTTGATAGTCGATGACCGTTTTGCCGAGGATCTGTTGCGCCAGCGAGGAGACGAGTTCTTCCGTGAGGATGATCAGGTCCTGATAGTCGGCATAGGAGACGTAGAACTCCAGCATCGTGAATTCCGGATTGTGAATCGTCGAGATGCCCTCGTTCCGGAAGTTGCGATTGATTTCGAACACGCGGGGGAAGCCGCCCACGATCAAGCGTTTCAAATAGAGTTCCGGCGCGATCCTGAGATAGAGATCGACGCCGAGGGCATTGTGATGTGTGACGAAGGGTTTGGCCGCTGCGCCCCCGGGAATCGGATGCATCATCGGCGTTTCGACTTCCAGGAAGCCTCGCTCGATCAAGAAGGCGCGAATGCCGGCGATGATTCGGCTGCGCGTGACGAAGATGGCATGGACTTCCGGATTGGCAATCAAGTCCACATAACGCTGGCGGTAGCGGGTCTCCACATCTGTCAACCCGTGCCACTTCTCCGGGAGCGGTCTGAGGGCTTTGCTCAGGAAGGTCAGCTCTGAAACCTCGACGGTGAATTCATTGGTCTTGGTGCGAAAGAGGATGCCGGTCACGCCGATCCAATCGCCCAGATCGAGCTGCTCTGCGACCAGATAGGCCTGTTCCGAGATGAGGTCTTTCTTGAGATAGACTTGCAGTCGGTCCGATCCGTCTTGCAGCACGGCGAAGCCTGCCTTGCCGAATCGGCGCAGGGCGACGATGCGTCCCGCAAAGGTGCAGGAGATCTTCTGCTCTTCCAGAACCTCTTTGGTTTTTTCAGAATGGAGCTTGATCAATTGGCCCGCGCGGTCCTTCACTTCGAATCGCGTGCCGTAGGGCGCCACGCCCGCTGCGCGAAGGACATCGAGTTTTTTGATGCGCTGCTGCTGTTGCTCGGTTAGTTCGTCCATGTGCGCCTTTACCTATTGTCTTTGCCTGCTTGGCAGGGTGCTGAAAAAGTCCGCTAGCGTCGTTCTCGGCTCATCGAAATCCTCAACGTACCCCTGAGGGTACGACTCCGGTTTCGACTCGCCTGCGGCCTTGCTGGACGGCCATTTTGAGCATCCTGCGGGATGTATTCTCCTGTTAGCT
>CAYHQK010000026.1:0-21364 GCA_964358535.1 uncultured Nitrospira sp.
CCCTGGTCCAACACCTGATCCGCTGGGTGGCCGCCACGAACCAGCTTGGGGGCGAGGCCAGCCCCGTGCTCACGGCTATCCTGGAGACGACGATCAGTCCCGAACTCGTGCCGGGTGAGGATCATGCCGGACAACCCGTCCAGCGTTCAGAGGATATCGTGGGCCCGTTCGAATTACAGGACTTCTTTCTCTATTACGTGCTCCGCTTCGGCTATAGTCCGCCCAAGGTCGCGTTTCTCGCCTACAACGCCTGGCGTGGACGGAAACAGGGGGGAGGTCCCAACAGTCTGGATCCCACAGGGCGAGAGTATGGGATGGGCGAGATCAGACAGTGGTTGCGGGTCTTTCTTGATCGCTTCTTTCATCAGAGTCAGTTCAAGCGCAGTGCGATGCCCAACGCTCCCAAAGTGGGTTCTGGTGGCTCCCTGTCGCCTCGAAGTGACTATCGCGCGCCCAGCGATAGTGAGGCAACGGTGTGGCTGTCCCAACTGGATGGAATTCCCTGGAGCGACTCCTAGCTGTAACAAGGCCTCAGGGTCTGGGGCACTCGATAGTGAGTGGGTTCATTCTCCAGCGGAGGTATGGCCCTGAGGTATAGGTGGTCTCAGTGCGAGTGCTGGCCGGCTCCATGGAGGATCGACCAATTCAATTCGGGACCTACACATTGAACATGTAAGCGGGCTCAAAGAATCTCACGTGAAGGCTCAAAACGTCAGAACCTTGTCCGAGTTCATGACCCACTGTGCGAGTTGGCTCATGGTGCTGATCTCAGCGCCCTCGATCAGTTTCAGCGCCTGGATGCCACGTCCTTCAGCACAGGTGCCGCACATCTTGACCTGTCCCCCCTTCCCGATGACCGCTTTGAACATCCGCTCGACGTTGTAATACCCCTGCGGGGTGGTCTGGTTTGGCAGGCCGGCGGTGACCGCGTCCGCCATCAGAAACACCCGTACCTCTGCCTCAGCGTGCTCCTGTTGCAACTTCATGGCCAGCCGGAGCGCGTTATACACTTTCTCAGACCCATAGGGAGCCTCGTTCAGAATAAAGAGAATCTTCATGCCTCACCTCGTGTGTCGATTTTCTGCGCACTGAGGACGACAAACGCACCCTCGCGAGAGCCGTCGCGAATTTCCAGGTCCTTTGTTGCAACTTCACTGGGATTACCGAACAGGGTCTGGCACCATCGCAGCGAACCAAAGCCCGCTTCTTTCACCCAGCCCGCTACTTCCGCGACTGAATAGAACCGCGCATCTCGGTAAAACATGCTCGCGTTCTTGCGCGATTCGTACGACCTGCCACGTTCACTGTCCCGGTTGATGAAACCGATGATGAGGTGCCCGCCACGCTTCAGCACCCGCCTGAGTTCCCGAAGCAAGGTTGGCACATCGTCCACGAAACAGATGACGGTGACGAGCAGGACACGATCAAATTGCCGATCGCGGAAGGGCATCCGCTCGCCTATGCCCTGGCAGACTCGGATGCCACGCCTTCGGGCGACCTGGAGCATAGTGCGGCTCGGGTCAAGCCCAAACTGGACGCCGAGCGGGACGGCAAAGCGTCCAGTCCCCACTCCCACTTCGATGCCCATTCCAGTGACGGGAACGAACGTCCGAAGCGCGGCGACTTCAGCCTGATAGACCGACTCGTGCCCATCGAACCAGTCGTCATATTGCTGCGCCTGCTGTTCAAAGACCGTCACCACGGGCATCTGCGGCCGCCTCCCACACGACCTGCATCAGAATTCATACCGCATCGTCACCGCCAAATTGTCGTTCGCGTCTAGCTGCCCAAAGAAAGTCGTGGGACGACGTCCTCCAAAAATATTCCCGGTCGCTGACATCCACAGATTGTCGCTAATGCTATACCGGATTTCGGGAATCAGATAGTAGTCCTGATCCGTAGGGCTGTAGAAGGCGAAGAGGCCCACCCGCAGGGTCTGATGCCAGAAGAGTTGCGTGAGCCGGATGGTCATGAGCTGCCGGTGCTGATCCTGAGTCGGAAACCCGGCCGGCAACGTGGCCCGGTAAGCATCATAGTGGGACATCAGTTCGCCGTAGTATTGCAGACCGACCGTGAAATCCTCCCAGGGTTGCCGTTGATACCCCACGAGGTACCGGAACGAACTGTTCGGGATGGCCGGATTGTGGCCGGCCTGATCATTAAGCGAGTCATAGTAGCCGACCTCCGCACTCACCACCCCGCCCAACGTGTTCCCTCTGGTGCTCGCTCCATAGACCGCGAGCCGTGGAAACGTCTCTGTAACAAGAGTCGGCGTGGTCACCTGATTCGGTTGGAGGGCAGGCATGCGAAAGAAACCCCGATAGAGGTACAGCGCCGTATCAAATCCCCACGTCGTGCCATAGACTCTGGCGGCCACTTCCGTGTTCTGAAACTCCATGGCAGGCTGCTGCGTGGTCCGCGCCACGCCTGAGAATGGATCAAACTGGACAAAGCTGGAGCGAGGAGGGAGCTTATCTTCCTGGAAAAACGGGATCGCGACAATCTCAGCCGAGAGCCCAGGGGTCCCCATATCCAGTTTGACGGCGTTCTGGGGCACTCGCAGATACTCCACGGGCCTTCCGGAGAAGAAGGCTCCCCAGTCCTTGGCAAAGATGTCATTGATAAAGAGATAATCGCCCACCCCCCAGATGAGGATCTGGCGGCCTGCTCTCAAATCGGAGGACCCCACACTGCCCTCAGCATAGGCTTCGCGCGACTCAACACCCGGTCGGTTGGCCACATGGTCATAGAACAAGTCGGTCCGTGTGAACAGGCGAACCTTCTCCTTGGAGTACCCTAGCCGCAATTGAAACCGTTCCTCCCCGAACAAGAGGTCGCCACCTTGCGGATTCGGAGGCTGCTGCCCAGTGATACGCATGTCATAGTTGGCCTGAAGAAACCCATGGATGGAGAGATTCTCGGCCGAGACGCCTGAGGCGTGAGACATGAGACATGCGGAGTGAACCCAGAGAGCGACAGAGGCCAGGAAGATGACCCGTCGAAACATCCATTGGCGTCTCACACTTCACCCCTCACGTCTCACGGTCACTTGAGCCATTGCTCGGGAGGCCGTCGGAGCGTTCGTTCGGTGAAGATGTCGTTACCCAGGCCGACGTTATAAGCCACGCTCTCGAACACCACCTCGGTCTTATGCCCCGTCTTCACGTTGGTCATCGTACGCTTCGTGATCGTAGGCAATCCCTGTACGTCCTGGATCTCATCGGCCGTAAAGACTTTGTACAGGGCGCCTTGCAGGTCATAGTGCTCTTCCTTTAGCGGCAGATAGGTGGACTCGTCAATCCAGGTGAGTTTCCGGGCATAGTCGGCCTCCCGCGTCGGCACACTCTCCAGGACCACGGTTTGTCGGCTTCCCAGTGCCTCGTTCCGGAGCACTCGATGGGTGTCGGCCTCCAGATCGCGCCCTGAGATATCCTCATAGGAAAAGTCGGAGCCCACGAAGCTGGACCGGCTGTCGCGTGCCGCGACGCGCTGGACCAAGTTCAGCGCCGGGAGGAACAGCCAGCGGTCATCCTCACGGTTCGGGTATTTATAGACCATGAAGGCGGTTCCCGACACGTCAGCCGGGCGGTGGAAGAAGAGGAAGTACTTCTGTTCCCCGGCGGGGAAGTTTTTACGCAGCATGGTGAGCTCGCGCAGGCGTTGCTGGCCTTCGCGGGTCGTGAGCGTCATTTTGATGCGCGCCTTCAGATCCTGACCGGCCTCAAAGAAGGCGGCCTGAGATTGCTGGATGATCTCCGTCGCGTCTGACGCCACCCCGGCACGTGGTTGCCCAACCGTTGTCATCAGGATCAGGGACACCGTTGCGCAAAGCACGATCCATGTGTTCACCGTGGTATCTCCTCCAATGAGAGTGGGAGCCGTTTATGAAAGAGCACGATCAGGGCCGGCAGCCCCACCAGGGTCAAGACCGCCGAGAGCAGCATGATGCCGATGATGAGGATCCCCACTGTGATGTAGGTCGTGAGTGAGGCACAGACCATGACCGAGAAGGCCACCGCAAAGAGTACGGCGTTTCGCATGATCCCCTTTCCCGGTCGAATGACGGTCCAGAGGAGGGCCTTCTCTACGTCGGGCTCGGTGGCATAATGGCGCCGGAACCGCCCCACAAAGTGAATGGCGAAATCGATCGCCATCCCGAGCGACAAGGTCGAGAGCACCGCGACAGGCATGTCGAAATCCTTCCCCACAAACCCGACGACCCCATAGATGAAGGCGATGGTGAACAAGAGGGGGAGGAAAGCGAGGATTCCCCACAGGAGCGAGCGCAGTTGGATGATCACAAGGATCAGGACGAGCACGAGGCCCGCCGAGAAGCTTCGCACCATGCCCCAGAGGACCTCGTCGCTCCACACCAGGTTGAAATAGGCGATGCCGGCAGGCCGGAGCGTGGCCCCTCCGGTGAGCGGATGGGCTCGCACGTAGCCCTCTGTCCGACGGAGGAGATCCGCCATGACCCCGGCATCCCAACTCTTGAGCTGAAGAACGATGTTGGCCTTCTGGAACGGGTAGTCCACGACGTTGTCGAGATCGGAGGGTTTCGCCGCCATCCCGAAGAGGAAGAGATCCTGAGCGATCTCGGTCGCGGAGTCTGGAATTCGGTCGTAGGTCGGGTCGTCCTGGTGGAGGACCCGGTTGATCCGTTTCACATAGTCGACCACTGAAAATGTCTTCCCCACACGGGGATCTTTCTCCAGCTCCCGCTGCAACTCCTCAATGTCGCGGAGCATGGCAGGCGTTTTCATCACGTCCTCTGTCGAACCCTGAACGACGAGGTAGGCCGTGGCCGTGCCACCGAGACGTGCGTTCATGACGCGGTCTGCCGTGCGAATGTCGCTGTCAGGCTTGAACCAGTGGACCATGTTGTTATTGGCTTCGATCCGAGAAAGTCCGACGCCGGCAATGACCAGCAACACGCAGCCCGCGAGGCCAATCGACTTCGGATGCCGCACCGAGAATTCTCCGAGACTGGAGAGCCAGGATGAGGACGCGGCGTCAGTGCTGTGCACCTCCTGGAGGAGGCGGTCCTTATTGAGCCGCATTAAGATCGCGGGGACGAGCGTGAAGCTCATCAACAAGATGACGAGGGTGCCGAACCCGACCAGGACCCCAAAGATCTTCACAGGGACGATCGCGACCGTCACCAGCGCGACGAACCCGACTGCCGTGGCCAAGTCGGAATACACAACAGGCCGGCCCACGGCCGCGATCGTCTCGAGCACGGCCTCCCGCCTATCTCGAACCTCCCTGATCCGGAAGCCAAACTCGTTGAAGATGTGGATGCTGTCGGTGGCGATGGCCATCAGGAAGACGGGGCTCATCGAGCTCATGATATGAATGGGATACCCCAGGCTGATGAGCAGCCCTGTGCTCCAGATGATGCTGACCATCGCGACCCCCATCACTGCCAAGACCAGCGTGAGGCTTCGAAACATCCACCAGAGGACGACAAACACCACCAACCCGGCGATCGGGGAGAGGATGGCCATCTGATAGAACATCTGAATGCCGAAGGTATCGCGGGCCACCGGGTCCCCGGCGAGGTAGTACTGCTCAGGGCCTGTCTCCTTCGCCAGCACTGCCTTGATCCGATCGGCAATTACCGTCGCGTTCGCTCCTATTTCCAAGGGCACATAGATCGCCGTGGTGGTTCCGTCCTTCGAGAGCAATCTGTCCACAAAGAGGGGGTTGGAGAGGAGGGTCTGTTTCAGGGCTGCCATCGCCACCGGGATGCGCGGGATCTCGGCGACAGCCGGCCTCACCACTAGCTGACCGGCTTCTGCCAGGACGTTATCCGTCGTGGTGAGGCTGGTCACGTCCCGAACCACGACGCCGGGAATTTTCAGGATGGCCTGTGTGATCCGGGCAATCCGTTCCAGCGTCTCCTGGGTAAAGATCCCTTCATCGTTCACGATCCCCAGGGCCATCACGTCCTTGTGGAGGGCAAACCACCGCTCGACCTCATCATTGGAGACCCGCACGGGCGACGTGGCGGGCAGCATGTTCTTGGGATCCGTATCGGTCTGGACCCGTGGGAACTGCGTGAGGAAGAGGAAGGTGATCGCCAGGATCCCAGCAATCACCCACCCGGGTCTTTCAACAGACAACCGGGTCAGCCAGGGAACAGCGGGCGCGGATTGGTTCATGAGACAACCTTTCGTGACCTCCGCGCCTCTGGATTAGCCTTCGTGGAACAATGGATAATTGTCAGTTTGCCCATGAAGGGAGCGCCAGTATGCCAGCCAATCGAGGTGATCAACCGGTGCCGGGGTGCCAAGACTTCCCAGGACGCGAGGAGGCCCCGTATGCCAACAAACATCGATAGCCGGATAAGGACGTCTGTCTTCATATCTCGGACCTCATGAAGGGATGCAGGCTGATGCTAGAATCGAAACAGTGCAACTATCACGCACAATAAAATTACCGGGCTTTCAGTCGCTTTGCGAGCCGTACCCCTTCTTCAAGTTGTTCGACGAGCACTTGCCGCATCAGGTCGCAGGCCTGGATGATCTTGGGATTGGCGATTCGGTAAAAAATGCTCAATCCATCCCGCCGGGTCAGGACGACCTTTTTCTGGCGTAGCACCGCTAAGTGCTGAGAGACATTGGCTTTGGGAAGGCTGAGACGATCAACGACCTCGCCGACAGTCAATTCTTTATGCCGGAGCGCCTCAATGATCCGAAGGCGCTTGGGATGCGAAAAGATCTTGCAGACTTCGGCGTGGTGCTCAAAGAGTGATGTGTCTTGTTTCGGTGAAGCCATAGACGCAATAGTTGCGCACCTTTGAAACTAGCGAGATGGTAGCGCCCTCAATCCTGGCTTGTCAACAGCCCCTGAGCGCGAATGGCCCAGAACTACCAGGCATTTAACGGAAGTCACGATGACGATTCGTCGAGCGCAGGTCCAACTGCTCCGTGAATCAGGGGCGAGTCACTGGGGTTCGCCGGACTTGCTCTGTTCACCCCGCCAATAACTCCACTGAGCATCCTTGCAAATTTCTTCGAGGGGAGTTTCATGGGCTCAATGCTCGCAGGCGACCGATCCACAATCCTGAAGATGAAACGCGATGCTAATTCACAGTACCGACTATGCTTCGCTAAAACCACTTCCAGAGCCAGTATTTCTCAAAGAGTACCTTGCCAACGTGCCATTTCATACTGGGCCGCTTTACGAAAACTTGTGGAGATGGTTCCGCATAAAAGTTGCCAGTTCCAATCCCGGCTCGTTTGTCGCCAATCTCTATGAAGCACTTGCCTTCGCCCTGAAACGAAGCTGGGCCGCCTTGGCCGGTCCATTGCCTCGCAATGTTGTGAGCAACAACCTCCGCTTGTCCGTGTGCAAATACTCCTGCCTTTGGTAATGACTTGCCCATTTTCAGCGGAATAGAAGTCACATCACCGATAGCGTAGACATTTTTGAATTTTGTTTCCAACGTGTGCCGGTCCACTGAAATCCAACCACTTTCTGAAAGTAGCCCAGCATCTTTAACAACTCGCGGGGCCTGGTGAGGCGGCACAAAGATCAAAAGATCGAAGGCCGTTGCAGAGCCATCGGAGAATTTGATGGTTCGTCCGTTGGGATCGACTGCAGTGACTTGATGGGAGGGATGATAAACAATGCCCTTACTCTCAACCATTTGGCGAACCTGTTTTGACATTTCAGGCCCGGCTGTTCCCATTGGGCCAGGCTCTGCGGCAAAAATGTCGATTTGAACGCGATCACGAACTCCAAGTCTCCGACAGTGATACTCGATTAGCATCGCCATTTCGTAAGGCGCTGCCGGACATTTGTAAACAGGAGCCGCCGTTAGAATCACAATTCGACCTTGCTTGAAATGATTCAGAGAATCCCGAATCGCGGTAGCGCCCTGCAAAGAGTAAGCGTTCAAACCCGCTTCCGATAGTCCCGAAATGTTCTGCGGAGCGTAGTCGGCACCCAAAGCGATGATGAGGACATCAGAGACAATGGTTTTACCGTTGACATTGACCGTGCGTTGGCTCGGGTCAATGCGACCGACATCACCCTGAATGACCTCAATCCCTTTTCGTTCAAGATTCTTGATGGGCTTTGAGATCCTTTCTGGCTTCCGGTCGCCTATCATGACCCAAAGAAGAGAAGGCGCAAAAAGATGATCACGCTCTTTGTCGATAATGATGATTCGATCAGAATGGGGCAACAGCTTTCGTAACGTGTTGGCCGCGACAACACCCCCAGACCCCGCACCAAGGATTGTGACGGTTTTTGATTGTTCCATCCGAATCCTCATTCAGCAAGTGATGACATTATCTGCTCAGACTATCCACGGTGTAAGCTCCTCAAGGGTGCTGCGCTTTGTGCCCTCGATCAATTCTTTCTCTGTCATGCCACGGGCATCCATGCAGGTGCCGCACACTCCGATTTCTGCATTATGTCGTGCAACGCTCTGCACATCACTTTCGATGTTGTAGTAGCCTTGTGGAAGTTTCTGGTTCTTCTTGGAACATGAAGCTGCATCGCCGATCAAGAATACCTTGACCTGTTCTCCCTCACGTTTGGTAGGAGAGCCCGCCAGGCGTAGGCCGTTGTAGTTTCGCTCTGTCCCATAAGGGCCATCATTCAAAATAAACTTGGTTCAGAAGAAGGGATGTGGCAGAAAGGCAGGACGTTGTTCGTTAGCTCGTGGAGTCTCCCAAAACGTTCCTGCCAAATGCCAGGCCCCATGCTCAAACGTCAAATGGTGAACCTCGCCATACCAACTATCAATATTCACACGTTGGCCTGTCTCATTGGACAGGGCCCACAGGCTGCCGGTGCAGGTGACGTGGGCCACCGGGACCGTTTTCTCCGCATCGACCTTGATTTTCGAAAAGATATGAGTCCCCACAAAATCATGATGGTGGGTCAACAGATCACGCCACACGGCCTTGACACTGTTCTTGGTATAGCCCCCATGCTTATAGTCTTCTGAGTAGAGATCCATTAAGCCATCGAGATCCTTGCGTTGCACTGCATTCTCCGCCTTCTTGAACAGGGACACGATGGCCTGGACCGTGTGGTCATCGCCTTGGATATCCGCCCCGTCTGAGAGGTGTGTGCCCCTGATGTCAGAAAAGACGGGCGGAGGGGACGACTGACAGCCTTGAGAGGCCATGAGCATGCCCGTCAAGATTCCGATTGCGACCACTGGGTGGTTGTCGTACACGGTGTCCTCCTTTGGGGAAGTTCTTGTCATGAGCCTTCACGTTCCGTAGTCATGTTCGAACAAGAATCCTTTCTAGGCCGTCCACTCTGCTCCAAAAAGGACTGCGTTGTCCTTCTCACGTCAACCTCAAGTGGCGGGCGGTCTACTGTTCCGGCTTTGGGTCAACCGATCGCGTGACCTCCGTTCTAGACCGTGGGGACCTCTAGTACATAGAGTTCCCCCTTCATGCGCTCATGGAGGTCGCAGTGGAACGGAAAGCTCCCGGGCCGTTCGGTCCTGAACCGGATCACCAGAGTCTTCCCGGGATTCACGTAGAATCCTTCCACGCCTTTCCCATACGTCGTGATCTGATCGTCTTCCCCGGAGACGAGGAGCCCGATCAGCATCGAGGACGTAAAGCCGTGGCGGACCTGGTCACGATTCTCCAAGACGATCTCGATGGGTCGCCCTACCTGGAGGGGGCCACCCTTGGCCAGAAAGAAGGTGCGATCCTCAATGACGATCTCAATCCGCTGCTCGTGGCTTCCTTGGATCGGGATTTGTGATCGAGCCTCGTTCGGGCTTGGTGTCACGGCCGTACCAAGCAGCGCCATGATGCTGACCGCCGCGCCAAGGAAGGGGAGATGGATTCTCATGATGCACCTCGCTAGATTGTGGAAACCCGTTCTCCTCGTTCGTTTTCTGAATCCCTTCGCGTCACCACCCGAACTCCCGTCGAACATGCCGGTCGGCGTGACCGTGTTCGACCCAATTGTTATGGTGACGGCACCCTCGTTAGACTCCTCCCAGTCGGCGATCGATGGGCACGTAGGCTCGGCCGTGCTGTCCGTCATAGATCTGATCCGGTCGGAAGAGCGTATTGTCCTTGAGCTGTTCCAGCCAGTGCGCTAACCAGCCGCTCACCCGCGCCATCGCGAAAATGGTCGGGAAGAAGTCTTCATCGAGTCCCATCGTTTTGTAGAGCACACCTGAGTAGAAATCCACATTGGCATGGATCCCTTTGCCGCCCAGCAGGTCTTCTCCCACCCGCTCGACTGTTTCAGCCAGGGTGTAGAGTGGCGAACGCCCGTGTTGGGCAAAGAGCTGGTGGACCAACTGTTGAAGCAGGATGGCTCTCGGATCTTTGACCTTGTAGATGCGATGCCCGAACCCCATGAGCTTCTGCTTCGCGGCGAGCCGCTTCTTGAGGTAGGGCCGAACATGCGCCACCGATCCGATCTCCTCCAACATCGCGACAGTCTCCTGGGTCGCTCCGCCGTGGAGCGGTCCTTTCAGGGTCCCGATCGCCGAGGAGACGACCGTGTAGGGATCGGCCAGGGTGGAGGCGGTCACCAGGCCGCTGAAGGTGGAGGCATTCATCGTGTGCTCGGCATGGAGGATGAGGCAGGTGTCCAGCACCTTCGCGATCAACGGGTCCGGCACGGTCCCCGTCAGCATGTACAGAAAGTTGCCGGCATGATCCAAGTCATCGCGGGGCGGAATCGGCTCGTCACCCTGCCGGAGCCGGTAGTACGCAGCCACGATCGTGGGGACCTTCGCGATCAGTCGGATGGTCGACCAGTATTGCACCTGGTGATCCAAGACGTACTTGGCCGGATAGAACATCCCGAGGGCTGCAACGGCCGCTTGCAAGGCGTCCATTGGGTGCCCGTGCTCGGGAAGGCATTTGATCAACTCTGTGATTTGATACTTGATGCGCCGGTGGTGTGTCACATCGGCTGTGAACCGGTCGAGTTCGGTCTGGGCCGGCAGCTCATCATAGAGCAGCAGATAGGTGGTCTCCAGAAAGGAACTGTGTTGGGCCAGTTCTTCGATCCGGATGCCCCGGTATTCGAGCAGGCCTGTCTGACCGTCCACGAAGCTGATCGAGGACTTGGCGGCCGGCACACCGGCCAGTCCCGGAAAGAATTCCTGTGGAGTGGAGCCGTTCACCACTGCGTCACCTCATTCGACGAACCGTACCTTCTGCTGCCGGTGTGACACCTCGCCGACCGAATCGTGGAGCCCTCGAGCTCGAGCTGCATGAGTCTGGCTACCCAACCAGTTTCATCGGTGCCTGATGGAACTCCGCCACGATGGGGTGTGCCAAGTCGGCGAAGTCCTGATAGCGAAGCTTGACGGCCCCGAAATGCGTGCCGGCGTCAAAGACGATCTCCTCATCCTCCGCGAGCAACTCGTCGATATAGACCGGCACATCATAGAGATTGCCGAAGGGCGGCATCGTCCCGATGTCACAATCAGGAAACAGCCCCTTGAACTCCTCTTCGGTGGCCAGTCGCACATGACGAGACCTCAGCGCTTGCCTTGAGCCTGGCGAAGTCGATCTGCCAGTTCGAGGGCAGCACCGCCATCACACACCGCTGATCCGCCTTGATGATCACCACCTTTGCCAACATCTTTCCCGGCACGTGCAGCGTGTGCGCGATCTCCGGCGCGGTATAGGCCGCCTCGTGACCCAGCACTTCATAGTGCACGTGATGATGATCGAGATATTCCTGGAGCCTTCGTACGCATGTCATGGCAACCTCCTTGCCGCATGGCGGGAGCACATCGCGAATCGCTGAGAGCCTGAACCCTCAGCCATGTGCCCTACGCCATGGACTCTGGATCTTACGTCGGTGCTATTCGCCATCAGCGCCTGTGTTATGGCCCGTAGTTGGCCGTGGCTCTCACGTACCCGAAGACAATATCCTGTCGAGCCACCATGCCAACGAGCGCCTTGCCCTTGATGACCGGTACTCGGATCAAGTGCCGTTCCTGAAGCAGATGGACCACATCCTTGACCAACATCTCTTCGGTGACGGTGACGACATCGCGCGTCATAATGTCCGTTGCGGCCAGTTGACCGAGGTCTTTGCCCTCATCCATCACTCGTAACAGATCGAATTCACTGACCAGGCCGACGAGCGTCCGATCTTCTTCCACGACAGGAACGCTCCCAACCTGTCGCTCACCCACGATGTGAGCGATGGCGGATCCCTTCGCCTGCGGGCTGACCGTGTAGACCGCATCTTCCATCACCTCCCGAACGGTCAAGGTCTGTGGATCACGGGTCCTCGTGAAATACGCTGCCTTTCTCATCACGCCTCCTTTCCCCGGCCCCTTCCTCTTGTTTCCCCATCATGATGTTGTGGCGCACGCGGACATTAACTAAATGAAGCAAGGGCAGTGCCGATCCCTCAAAACAGTGAGAAGGAAGAACGCGATGGATTCAGCCTGACTTCAGTGACAAGAAAGGAAGTTGCGAAGACGAAATCCCTTTCTGCTGTCGCAGAAAGGGGCAGGAGGCCGAATGGCGTTGCCCTACAATGCTACGAAAAACCGCTGACGACAGAAGCCGCAGCCAGCACAAGAATGCAAAACCAAGGTTGCTCTGCCGCTGCCATTCGTTCATTCCTCCCAGAAAAATTTCTCCCAGTTCACGGTCTTGTCCCACCACTGCTTATGTCGTTTCACGTCGTGCAACGCGGGAGGGGTGATCTCATAGCAGAAATCCCATGTCGCATTGGCGGCCTTGGCGCTGATACCGCCGTCCCGGTTTTCTAGCATGTCCATGAAGCGATTCATCGCCAGGTAGGTCCCTTTCCAGTCGCCGCGGCCGTAGAGGCTCCGAACAAGGAGGATCTGGCCGACATAGGGGTCGAACGATCCCGGCTCGCTTTTGGCTGAGGCCATCCCTCCTTGCACGATGACGAACCCGGTCAATTGCTGCTCCCAGCCTTCGGAGCCGGTGTACATGGCCACCAACGTATTGACTCTCCATGTGACATCACTATGCCGATCCACCCAACCCTCCGAGCCGGTATACCTGGCGATGGCTGCCCATGGGATCAGCGCCACGAAGAGCACGCACAGCAGCGGGATGATCGCCTTTCGTGAGATGATGACCTGTTTCATGATTCCCCCCTTTTGGGCTTGCGGTGAACCGGCAGCGATCTTCGCACGTCACCAGCGATTCCACGTACTCCCGCCAACGGTCGTTAAGGCACCACCCGGATCGTACTCCGTGAGGCCTCATCGGCCCCGTGCAACGGACAGAAGAACTGACAGGTCTGCACTCCCGACGCATCCGCTCCTGGTTCACGCTTCAACTGTTCTATGCTGACCCGAACCCGCACGGTCTCTCCTGGGGCGACATAGACCCGCAACGGTTTCACAGTCGGGGCCGCGGCCCCCTCCACAATCTGCTCGAACAGGCCCGGGGCTTCAAACACGTGGGTGCGGGGCGTCGGGTTCTCCAGGATGAAGATCAGTCCCCCTTCGAGATCCGTGCTCTTGTGGATGACCACCTCGCGCGGAAACCAGGCCGCCGCGTCGCCTTCCACATCATGGATGACAAAGTGGAACTCTCCGGCAAAACTCGTTGAAGGCATCGAACAACTCCCCGCGATCACCATGAGGAGGCCTAAAGCTGATAACGATACTCGGTTGTGGACTCTCATGATGCGGTTCATCCCTTGTTTCATCTTTCATCCGGCCCCGCACTGACCGAGTCTACGGCACCACACGGATGATCCCCCCCACATGGGCATCACCCTTATGCAGTGGACAGAAAAACGGAAACTCTTCGATCGCCTCATCCGTGCGTCCCTCAAATTGCGCCGTGCTGATCTGCACACGGACCGTGTCGTCTGACGTCACATTGACCCGTAACGGCTTCGTGGTAACGGCCCCGTGAGCGCCCATGACTTCCTCAAACAACCCATAGGCGGCGAACGCATGGGTGCGGTCTGTCGGGTTCTCCAGCACGAACACCAACCCATCCTGCATCTCCGTGCTCTTGTGAATCACCACCTCCTGCGGCACCCACAGGGCTCGTTTCTCCCCGAGGTCTTGCACCACAAAGTGAAACTCCGCCGCCCCGGCGGCGCTCCAGAGACCCAGAGCGCCGACCAGGGCCGCGGTCGCCAGTCCACTCACACGATGGGATGGCCTCGTGCTGCTCATGGTGCGAGACCTTCTGGCTTTAGGCGAGTGATGCGGTCAGCCGCCGCCGACCTCGCCTCTGGTTTCGATGACATACACTTCCCCTTTGACTTCCGGATGAATGTCACACCAGAGGGCATACCGCAGGCTCTCGGCACCGCCCATCACCGGATCGAACTTCGTGGGCGCGGTCGCGAAGTAGAGCGTCATCGTCTTACCCGCATCGACATGGTAGGACTTGAAGTTTTTCCCCTGGACCTCAATCCCGCCTTCGACGCGAACCGGGATCCCTTTGAACAGGTTCGAGGCGAACCCGTGCGTGACGCTGTCCTTATTATGGATCACGATCACCGTATCGTGTGACGGCATCGTGAGACCCACGGTCTCGTACCCGTGCTGCCGATCATGAATGGTGATCTCCACCTTTGACGGCGGCGCCCCCATCCCCTTGGCCTGCGCATACACGATGTCCGTTCCCATCCCCGGCAGCATGAACGCCGCCAGCGCGAGGGGCACGGCGAATGCTGTGAATGCATACCGTGGCTTTCTCATGACCCACCTCCTATGTTTCGATGCGTGGACTGTCGTCGATGAAGAACAGGGCCTTCTCCCGTTCTTCATCCCTTCACCGATATTCCTCCCACACCTCCCTCCTCTTGCCTTGTGACGTCAGCCGATCGATTTTCCGTGCTGATGGTGCACCTCCGACTGTCCGTTCCCACCATCCTCCTCACAGGCGATACCCTCATCTGACGATCTGATTCGACGCTTACAATGTAATCAGCTGTGGCCCGGTAAACAATGAGCCGGCTGCGTCATTTTTGAGATGATACAAATGCACTACAACGAGAACGGTATGAGCCCATGTGACCGAGGACGGATGAACTCAGAAAGGGACGATCTAAACAGAGGGCGTTTTGTGATGGAAGGCGACCGCGAGAACCTCGATACGGCTGTGCGCCCCGAGTTTTTCGAAGATGTGTTGGAGATGATTACGCACGGTGGCCGGGCTGATGCAGAGGGTGTCTGCGATGCGCGTGGTCCGCTCACCCAAGGCCAGGTGCTGGAGCACTTCTCGCTCCCGCCTGCTTAGCGGCAGTGTGGCCGGAATGTCCGGAACTGTGTTTTCTGATGAGGGCGCTGGAGAGCGGGTGTGCTTCGCTCCAGGAGTAGGCCGCTCGTCGGGAGCAGACAACACGGAGTGCAGCTCATTGACTAAATGCCGCACGGTCGCCTGTCTCCCGATATCCCTGAACAGATGGACAAACAGAAACTGGTCTTTCTTCCTGGAGGGCACGGGTAGGGAGCTGATATTCAGCCAGATGGCTTTGCCGCCTTCGGTGTGCGTCTGGATATCGAAGTTGCAGACTCCGCCGCCGCAACCGAGCCGGTGCCCGACGGCGCACGAGCGGGAACAGAATGGGTGGCCGGAGAGGATTTCGCCTCGCATCACCTCATAGCACGGACGGCCTAACACATCGTCGGCTCGGAAACCCAGCAAGCGTTCAGCCGCTTTATTCCACAATGCAACAGTACCCTGCTCATCGGCCAACATCGCGCCGTCGGCGGTTCGGTCCAGCATGGCGAGGATGGAATGTTCCATCGAAAATCCTCATCACAGTCTAAGGAAACAGAGCTACTGAATACAGTAGAGCACGTATTATGCCAACCATCTGCCAAACATCGAATCTTGTTTCCCCACGCCATGTTCACCTGTTCAATCGGTAGACCACATCCATAACCGGCGATTAGCTCCATCCATAGACAAGGAATGTGGCGATAATTGCGACAGGGCAGTCTAGGAAATTGGACAGGCGATTACGTCACGGCTCATCTGCCCGTTGATTCAGTTCATTCCGAAGGAGCGACTGCGCACCAGTCATCGCCCCAGACAAGGCTAGGGGCCGAACGACGGCAAACAGTGAGGCACGATCCGTCTGATGTAGCCCGTGCCTATCCCTGAACGGAGCGACCCGCAGACTATCAGCGTCTGGTGTCCCTGTGTCGCGTTTCGCAACAGGGGCACGTCCGGTGGTGTCCTCATGCTCCTCAGAGAGGTGTCTCGGGGATATGACGCCCGACACACGATCGTGATGCGCGTCGGGATCATGCACTATATGTATCTGAGCATGATACGCACACAACGTCCCGTTCATAGATTTCGTCCCTTCCCCGGAGTAGTATTATCATGCAAATGTGAAGTGACCATCCGGCTCCCTCTTCTCTCGATGGAGCCGCCTCTGTTTCCCTGCCCTCTCCCATGGAGGTACAATATGCGGCATCACTGGATCATCATGGGCGCGCTCTGCGGAGTCCTCACCATGCCTGCATTCGCGCAGGCCAGTACCGACGACGTGGGAACCATCATCGAAATGTTTGTGGTTCGCCAGTTCCCCGAGGCAGCCGGCCACTATTGGGTGATCAATGAGACCCAGTGGGAGGGGGATGAAATGATCGTGGACGTGCACACCATTGTGAAGGAGCGGCGCGAGATGGCACCCACCTTGAGCCATTTCTTGCTGCTGATCGTGGCCGGAGAGCTCAGAGGAGTCCAGAGTCTTCCGCTCGAGCCAGGAGCTGATTGCCGAGCCGAAAAAGAGGTCTAAGCGCAGTGCTTCGCCGTCAACCCATTGCGATTGCCTAAAACAGCCACCGCCCGCTCCGCGGTGTCGCGGAGCGGGCGGTGATCACTCACACCAATCAACAACGATTACTTGATCATCAGAATCTTGCCGCCGACATGCGCTGGATGCAGGTGACAGCGATAGGTCAGCGTATTCCCCTGCGTGGCGTAGAACATGTCGCTGGTCGGGATCCCGATATACTTGGTTTCCCCCGGCTTCAACACCACTTCCGCTTTCATCACGGTCGGCGCCCCAATATTCGTCGCGTCGGTCATCTGGAATCCATGGTCAGCCGTGGAATTATTCGTCACCTTGAGCAGGACCGGACGACCGGGCCGAACTTTGAAATCGATGATCGTGACGGGCGGATACCAGGTCTTTAAGGTTCCAATCTCGATCGCGAACAGCTGGGCATCGACATCCAGCTCCTTAAACGACTGACCGACGACAGAGCCAGTCTCCAAATCCCCAATTTCGACTCCGCCTGCCTGAAGCGCAAACGCTGCAGATGCCCCCGCGACGACCATCACGAGGCCGAAGAAGACCCCTAACATCGTTTTGCCCATGACCTACCTCCTTAAGAAAGAAGAAGAGATGTGATTAGGATGGTAATACTTCCCGCCAAGCCCACGGAGTCGTGACCCTGCTGACAACTACTGCTCTGCCTATGCCCATCATAATAATATCGTACCAGCACGGTTTCTCTTCTAAAATCTACATTATAGAATAGCATAGCGAAGAAAACGGAAGCAAGAACGTTAATCTCGCCCGTTCCTGAAATCCGCCTTCCAGGCAGACGCTCGCATCAACAGAATAGGCCTACTATGTGCCGATATGACAGCGAGGGGGCGCGTCTCCTACTCGGGTGGCATCCAATCTGCATATACAGGAGACCCGAGTCGTTCGGAGGCACTGCAGGGAGGGATGCCATGGCACGGAGCGTCACGCCAGCTGACCTGATCGTCGAGACCATCGCGCACCACCCAGGCTGCTGCCTGGACGACTTGGTGAGGGTCTGCCCCGAGTTGACCTGGAACCAGATTTTTCTGGAAGTGGACCGGTTGAGTCGAGCCGGTCACCTGCGGCTAGCCCTGATCGGCCCAGGCCGCTATGCCGTGGAGCTGCGCACCAATGCGGGATCACGGATGCGACGGTCGCGCGAGGGGCCGGTGTGTGTGCCGGCTCTGGAGCGGCAACCACAGGATGCCCCATGCGGGCGGTGCAGCGGCCTCATGGTTTCGGAAACGCACGAAGAGTTTAGAGGACGGCGGTGCATTCTGTGTGGGGAACGCATTGATCCGGTGATCCTGGCACGGCGCCGCCGCCCCATACCCGATCAGGATCCGGACGAGGTCATCGAGCCCGTCGTCACGTAGCCACCCGGTTTCCTCACAGTCTGTGCCAGACCTGAGCTGCTAACAACGCCGCCGATCGTCAGCGCGTGCTTCAGCCTCGCATGTGTTTCGTAGGCGCAGAAGGGATCGAACGTTGTCCCCACCCATGCAATCAGATCATCGATGGAGCGCGCGACGGCATCGACGCGAGCTGCCGCATGGGGTAGGAGTTTCTGGAAGAAGGATCCGTATGGCTTGTCCTGCTCCATTGAATGTCGGAACCCTGCTGCAGTCGCGTTTGAGAGACGGGGTCTGGTCGGAATCAATGGGGTTGGATCGGTGGAGTGTCGTGTCGCGATGCTCAATCACTCGTCACGAGGGGCAAGAAGGATGGAACAGTCTCAGGAGCGCGACGGTTGGCTCGCTTCCTTCTTCCGCGAAGTGATCAGCATGCCGCGTCGGCATGTGCTCGTGTGTCTTGTCGCGACTGTGCTGCTCGTCGTCGTGGAAGTCGAGTTAGTCGAAGGGTGGCACCTGATCCACCTTGTGGAACTCGTGGGCGTGATGGTCTTCCTCTACTTCTTGTGGGCGGCCTGGCGTCTGCGGCGCAGCCGAATGAGTGCGTGAGAAGGTGTGGGGAACGGTTGAAGACGTGCTACGACAGAGAGGCTCACGAGAATGTGCTGTTGGACGAATGGAATCATCCATGTGAGAAGGTGAGACGTCATGGTGAAGACAGATGCGACCAACGAGGTGATGAGTCGGAAGGGGACGGCGATGAAGCGCAGTACCGTGCAGGGCGGCGCCACCCGCGCCGGAGACGCGAAGGAGACGTCCATTGAGTTGCCCGACGGGATGGGGGAACGGATTGCGAAGAAAGCCCACGAGTTGTGGGAGCTGCGAGGGCGGCGGGAAGGTCATGACCTGCAGGACTGGTTTGACGCGGAAGTGGTCGTCATGGAAGCGATCCACGAAGCCCGCGAATAAGCGGGCTCGTGCAGCGCTGACGGGATGACGCGCATCGGGGACATGTCGAACGCGTGGGTTGGAGTGTTGTCGGGGCTGTCCTGATGTGAGCGGGGTTCTGTGCTGCCCCGTCACCTGGATCGCCACTTGGCTGAAGAAATCGGGGTGGTCCCGCCCAGTTGTCGGATGAGTTCCACAGCCGAGAATCCGACGCGGTTCAGGCTGTCTTCGATCAGGTGCACACGATGTGGCTAGGCAACGACCGCTGGCCATCGGGTTATCCTCACGTGTAGTCGATCATCGAGTCGAGGAGGTACGGTGACATGGACCGTCTCACCGAGTGCGGCTGGATGCCCATGATGGGTGTCGGATTCCTGGGCATGGCACTGTTTTGGGCCGTCCTGGTTGGAGGCCTGCTCTTCGTGGTGAAATGGCTGTGGGGGCAGGGGACTGTGAGCCGAGCGGACTCCGCGCTCGACATGCTCAAGAAACGGTACGCGCGCGGCGAGATCACCAAGCAAGAATTCGAAGACATGAAACGAGACGTACTGGCTTAAAGTGAGGATGTTTGGATCCGCGAGCCATCGGAGGTCGGGACGAGCTGACGCGAGTGCCCATAGCGATCCCGGCGTGAACCCATGAATGCCAAGCCGCATTGGGAACGCATTTACCACACGGTGGCTCCGACCGAGCTCACGTGGTACCAGCCGCACCCCCACCTCTCGTTGGAGCTGATCCATACGACTGGCGCCAGCAAGGCGGCTCAGATCATTGACGTTGGCGGGGGGACGTCCACACTCGTGGATGAGCTCCTTACGGAAGGCTATCAGCATCTCACGGTCCTCGATCTTGCTGGCCCGGCAACGACTCGGCGCTCGTGCGGCTGTGGTCAAGTGGGTCGAGGCTGATATCATCGCTGTCGCCCTGCCGCATCAGTGGTATGACGTGTGGCATGACCGCGCCGTGTTTCATTTTCTCACGCAGCCTGAGGAACGCCGACGGTATGTGGAGACCATGCGCCATGCGGTGAGACGCGACGGGCATGTGATCGTGGCGACGTTCGCGCCGGAAGGACCCACGCGATGCAGTGGATTGGACGTCGTCAGGTACAGTCCCGCAAGTCTGCAGGAGGAGTTCGGAGCCGAATTTTCGCTGGTACACAGCACGCGGGAACTTCATCGCACCCCACTGGGAGTCGAGCAGGCGTTCCTGTACTGTTGCTTTCAGAAGCGGTGATAGGACGCATGATGTGAGCATGCGCGACACGTAACATGAGTTGCTTGTGATCTTGGCAACGCCGACCCACCAACCTTGGAACATCATCTGCCAGCCGTCTGGAATACCGTGGAGGGGTTTGACTTTACCAGACAGTCTTCCATGTGATCCTTGTCCCGCCTTTCAGTCTTCGTGGTCCCCTGACCCAAAACCGGAAAAGTAGACCGCCCGCCACTTGATGATGATGTCCGTTCCTCAACGGTATGTGTGACCCAGTTTTTGGGTTTTCGGTCAGCCGTCTTTGGCACGCTGGAAGATCTGGGGCTCTCAACAATAATCAGTGCAACTACGTATGGCTGCCAGCGGCCAGGTAAAATAGATTTCTTGCTATTTCCTGGGAATTCTTCGCACTCGTTGGTGATTCTCTGTTTTGATGCAAAAGACCTCTAACCAGTTGAAGAAGCAGCTGAAGTTGCATGTTTTTCGCCTGCCCTTTAGGCGAGGGCACTTGGCTTACCGCATATATCGAACTGTTTGAGCAGAGCGCTGAGCGAAGCCAAACATACGTCAGCGCCGTTTTCCGGTCATCCATCGAACCCGTGTTCTGCCCAGCTCTTTCCCGGCTGCGGCCGGCCTCCTAAGCAGTTGACCGATCTGACTCTTCAGCCTCGCGGGTCCGCGCGGACAACCAGGCGGACAACCCGTTCTGCCCGATCGCGGCACCCAGCCGGGCTGTCGCGTCCACGATATTCTGCCATTCGCAGGGTATAGATGGCGTAGCCCGGTGTCTTAGCCCAATGCCAGGTTAAGCGATGGGGGTGCCAAATTAAGCGCAGTAAATTTTGGAAATGCTCTTGAGCGATAAGCGGGAGAAGCGCTTAATTTAGCGTTTTCGGTTTTGGTTTGCCGTGACAGAAACGTGCCAAGAGCGGTACTGAAAGGCAAGAAAAGCCGTTGAAACAATAGACAGAATAGAATTCGAGCGAGAGAATGAAGTCCGGGAAACCTGCCCAAATTCAATGATTACTGCCTCTAACCAGAAGGGTTAGGAAACCGATGCTCTATCCAACTGAGCTACGGGGGCGTTTCAATTTTTCAAT
>CAYHQK010000027.1:0-20932 GCA_964358535.1 uncultured Nitrospira sp.
CAGCGCCAGCCAGTCCATGAAGGAACAGGCCCGGGAGTTGATGCACCAGGTGGCGGCCTTTAAGCTCGCACAGAGCGGACAGGAGTCCGGCCAGCAGTCTAGTTCGGCCCAGGGCGCTCACCGACCCGGCGCGGGGTCGGTGAAGAAACCGCTGCTCAAGAAACCGGCGGCTTCGCCAAAGGCAGAAGACCGTCAGGAACCGGCTGCGGTTGCCTCCGGGAACGGCAAGGATCGCCGACAGAAGGAGAGCGAGTTCGAAGAGTTCTAGGAGGCATGACACGCGAGGCGAAGGGGTCAGACCCTTCGCCTCGCCCTCCAAACGCTGGCATGACAGCCCCCATATCTGCCGGTATCCAAGTGCTCCAACCCCCTTGAGTGGCCCATTGTTTCGTTCCGCGATTTCTCCCTCGCTGTCCAGGAATGGCAGAAACCGACACGAACAATTAAGAATGGCTTTTGTCTGGCCGATAGAGGCATCACTGCGATAATCGTTCTCTCTGGATGGTTTGCCTTTTGCTCCCCTTCAGGCAACAGGCGAGTGGGCGTGGACCGTTAAGAAACGGCCGCGTTCAACCGATAGAGCATTAACCGGCAAGGCTCTCTCCCGCTTCAATGGAGGGCGTTATGGATACGAAGAGTTGGCTCTGGTATGGCGTGCTCACCAGCATCACGGCTGCCTACCTGGTCGCAATGGCTGGCGTCCGATCCGCCAAGCAGCATGAGGTGTCGCATCATTCCAGGCGGATGATCGTGGCCTGCACGATCGTCGGGATCTGGCTCGTGGCCTATGTCTTGAAACAGGTCCTCTTCGGGCGCGAACGGTTCGGAGGGCCGGATACCCATTACTGGTCGCTCTATGTGCCGCTGTTTTCCATCCATATGGCGCTGGCGGTGACGACGATCAGCCTCGGCGGCTACAACCTCTATATGGGGCTCCATCGTATTCGCTACGGAAGCGTAGGCGCCATGTCATCCAGGCTGTCGATGCATCGGCGGTTGGGGCAATTATTGGTCTGGACATTTTCCGGCACCATGGCGACGGCTTATCTGGTCTATCTCATGTTGTTTGTGTGGTACCCGGCTGCGTGACGTGCGGCGAGTTTAGCAGGATGCTGAAAAAGTCCGCCAGCGGCGTTCTCGCTTCACGAAGAGGCTCAACGTACCGACGCGTACGCCTCGCCTCTTCGCTCGCTGCGGCCTTGCTGGACGGCCTTTTTGAGCATCCCGAGGCTATTCAGTCCTCCAACACCATACGGAATATTTCAACCGTGTTTTTCGCATGAACCGAGTTTTTCCGCAGTCTGTTAGACGCAGCAGATCGTTCTTCCTATCCACCTAGTGTGTCTTCACGTCCGGCGGTCTCTCCATCCCGCGTCCATGACGGATGGGTGAGACAGGGCCTGAAGCCTCCAGTCCTGACCTCAGGGGTCTGGGGCCGGTATTTCCTCTCTAGCTTCAACTCGCTAACCCGCCTCAGACTTCAGTCAAGAATCGACAGCAATTAGCCGATAGAGCATCGACGGGTTGCACTATTTACCCGGCGGAGTGTGCCTGCGACGGGGGGGCGATTCCCGTTCGCTGTGTCGCCCGTCGAAGGGGGCACGAGGCGGAATTGTGTCTGTGCCGCCGCCGGATGCCACGCTCGTTGTTCGCCACATACGGAGCCTCGCTGGTTATGGACTATTCGATCACCCCCAAAGAGTTCGAACAGTTTCGCGCACTCATTTATCAAGAGTGCGGCATTAGTCTAAATGACAGCAAAAAAACGCTGCTCGTGTCCCGGCTGTCCAAACGGCTGCGCACGTTGGAACTCGACTCGTTTCAAGCCTACTACGATATGGTTTCTGGTCAGACGGAGAGCGATGAATTCACGCTGCTCCTGGATCTCGTCTCGACAAATAAGACCGATTTCTTCCGCGAGCCCAAGCATTTCGACTTTTTGCGGGAACAGATCATGCCGACGCTGCAGTCCAGCCGGCACATCCGCATCTGGTCGTCGGCGTCCTCCTCCGGCGAGGAGCCCTATACTATTGCTATGACGCTGTACGATAGCGTTCCCGATCCTGACCGATGGGACTTCAAAATTCTGGCGTCGGATATTTCGACGCGCGTGCTCGCCCGAGCCGCGTCAGGCGTCTACGAAAGCGAGCGCGTGCGGGATCTCCCGCCGGAGATCATTTCGCGACATTTTCTGAAAGGGACGGGGGATCGCGGCGGCATGATCAAGGTCAAGCCCCACCTGACCCAGATGGTGCGCTATCGCCGGATCAATTTGATGGACGAGACCTTTCCGATCAAAGCCCCCTTGGATCTGATCTTCTGCCGCAACGTGATGATCTATTTCGATCGTCCGACGCAGGCGCAACTTGTCAACAAGTTCTATCGCTATCTGAAGCCGGGCGGCTATCTCTTCATCGGACATTCGGAGAGCTTGCAGCGGCTGGATCAACCGTTCAAGGCCATTGCGCCGACGATCTATCAGAAGGAGAGGTGACGTGCGTGAAAGGCGTGACGAGCGAGACAGGCGTGAAGCGCAAGACCATCAAACCCGTCTCGCGTCTCTCGCCTTTCACGCCCGTCTCGCGCTGCACGAACGACGTTTTTTCACGAATGACGAGGCTTGAATGAGTGATCCGTTTGCCCATGTCAGGCGTATGCGCGACAGCCGCTTTCCACAAGAGATCGCGGCGATCTTGCCGGGGGAGTTTTTCGTCAGCGCGACCCCGATGATCGTCTATACGGTCCTGGGTTCCTGCGTGTCCGCTTGCATCCGCGATCCGATTGCCGGTGTCGGGGGTATGAACCACTTTATGTTGCCGGCTCCGAAGGAACACCAATCGGGGGATGCCTGGGGAGGGGAGTCGACGCGCTACGGCTCGTACGCCATGGAAAGTCTGATCAATGAAATCCTCAAGCGGGGAGGGCTCCGGCACCGGCTCGAGGTAAAGCTCTTCGGTGGCGGGAAGATTTACGAGGGCAATATCGATGTCGGCGCGAACAATGCCGCATGGGCGTTGGACTATCTCAAGAACGAAGGGCTTCTGGCGCAGAAGACCGATCTGGGAGACGTGTATCCCAGGAAGTTGTATTACTTTCTCGACTCGGGCCGCGTCTTGATGAAGAAAATCCAACGGGTCAAGAACGATACGATTTTCGATCGGGAAATGCGGTACCAGAAGCAACTGACGCGTGAACAAGAGTCCAGCAACGTCACGTTGTTCTGACGGGAAGCTATCAGCTCTCAGTAGTCAGCTCCCGAGCTGATAGCTGAAGGCTGACAGATGACAGGACTGAGGAGAATCTCTCATGGCAAAGATCCGTGTTTTGACCGTCGACGACTCGGCGCTGATGCGGCAGGTGCTGGCGCAACTGCTATCGAGGGACCCGGAGATCGAAGTGGTCGGGTCGGCGCCGGATCCGTTCATCGCGCGCGAGAAAATCAAAGCGCTGAATCCGGATGTGATCACGCTGGACGTGGAAATGCCTAAGATGGATGGGCTGACCTTCCTTGAAAAGTTGATGGCGGGACACCCCATGCCCGTCGTGATGGTTAGTTCGCTGACGGAAGTCGGGTGCGATACGACGCTTCGCGCGCTGGAGCTCGGCGCGGTGGATTTCATTACCAAGCCCAAGATCGATCTTCGGGAGGGGATGGAAGAGGTTGCGCAGGACTTGATTGCGAAGATCAAAGCTGCGGCGATGGCGAAGGTGAGGGGTAAGGGGGTAGGGGGTAGGGGGACAGCCGAATTCCTCGCCGCTCGTCTCTTGCCGCTCGGCGCGTCGGCGATGATCAAGACGACCGATACCATTATCGCCATCGGCGCCTCGACGGGAGGGACGGAAGCGTTGCGGGCGGTGCTCGAAGTGCTGCCGCCGAATACGCCGCCGATCATCGTGACGCAGCATATGCCTGAACGGTTCACAAAAACATTCGCCAATCGTTTGAATCAACTCTGCCGTATTTCCGTCAAGGAGGCGGAGGACGGCGACAGTGTCTTGCCGGGACATGCGTTGATCGCTCCCGGCAGTTATCACATGACCTTGGTCCGCAGCGGAGCCCGGTACAGCGTTCGTCTCAACCAGGACCCTCCGGTCAATCGGCACCGCCCATCTGTCGATGTGATGTTCGACTCCGTCGCGCGCTATGCCGGCGCGAATACCATCGGCGTGATCCTGACGGGCATGGGCGGCGACGGCGCGAAGGGGATGTTGGCGATGAAGGAGGCCGGCGCCTATACCATCGCGCAGGATGAAGCCAGTTGCGTGGTCTTCGGTATGCCGAAGGAGGCGATCAAGCTGGGCTGCGTCGACAAGATTTTGTCGTTGGATCACATCCCAGCAGCCATGCTCGCTCACGCGAACCGCATGGCCTGACAGACGCGTCAGGACGACGCGGGGGTTGATGTCCTCACTTGTGTGTAACGGATGAAAGGATCTTGATCATGACAATTACACAGCGTGCCATCAAAGACGCCACGGTACTGGACTTGAAAGGCGATCTGACGTACAGCAACCGGGCTGCGTTCAAGACCGCCGTGGAGCAGGTGAGGAGTGGAGGCTGTCGGCACCTCATTGTGAACCTGGAACAGGTTCGATTCATGGACAGTTCCGGTCTCGGGTTGCTCGCCCTCCTGTCTCAGACGTTCAAAGTCCAGCAGGTCCAGGTCAGTCTCCTGAAACCGCAGAGCTATGTGCGGGAAATCATGAGTCTGGCGAATATTCCCAAGATGATCCCGGTCTATGAGACCGAGGGCGAGGCACTGGCTGTGCGTGCGGCGTAATCGCTTCGCCGCCGACGGGGTAGACTCATGAAGCTCAACTCAGCCAAGCCGCTCGTTCGTTCCGTCGATTCGCAGGCCTCTTCCTGCGCGATGCCCGCTACGATTTTGCTGGTGGAGGATGAGCCGATCACGCGGGCCAGCATGGCGGCGCGGTTGAAGCGATTCGGCTATCGGGTGTTGGAGATCGACAACGGACTAGAAGCGCTTGAAATGGCCCGGCGCGAACGGCCCGATCTGATCGTGGTCGATTGGATGATGCCGGGGATGGACGGCCCCACATTCTGCGAAACGCTGCGGCGTGATCCCGCGATGAAATCCACCTACCTTCTGCTGATGACGGCCCGCGATCAACCGGCGCAGATTGCCGAGGGGTTGGCGCGTGGCGCCGACGATTTTTTGAGCAAAGCGACCAGCAAGGATGAAATCCGCGCCCGTGTGCTGGCCGGGTTGCGCACCAGCCGGCTGGTGCGTGAGCTGGAAGCGACCGCCGAGAAACTGGAGTCGTCCCTGCTCTTATTGCAAACGAAGCAGGCGGAGATGAATGCGGATCTGCAGTCGGCTGCTTCCTTCGTCCATTCGTTGCTCCCTCCGCAAGGCAGCCCCATTCCGGGTATCGCACTGGCGTGGGAATATCAGCCGTCCTTGACGCTGGGCGGGGACCTGTTCGATGTGATGGCGATCGATAAGGATCATCTCGGCCTCTACATTCTGGATGCGTCGGGACACGGGGTTGCCGCGGCGCTGCGCTCGGCCGCGTTGATGACCTTTCTGCGGGCGGAAAATATTCTGCAGATGCTCGGGTCGTACGATCCTGAGAGGGTGCTGTTCGAGGCCAACCGTCGGTTTCCTATGAGCGCGGACGGGGAGTATTTCACCTTATGGGTAGGACAGCTGCACTTGCCGACCGGCCGCTTGACCTATGCCGCAGCCGGCCATCCAGGCGCGTTGCTCTGTTCGGCTGAGGATCCGTCTCGCTGGCTTACGCGCGCCTCGTTTCCCCTTGGTATCGATCCGTCTGCGGAGTTTGCCAGCGACCGCGTCCTGTTGAAGCCGGGTGACCGGTTGTTTTTGCTGAGCGATGGGATTTACGAAGTGCCGTCGCCGAGCGGGGAGCTCTGGGGACGGGGGCGGTTCCAGGCGGTGATCGACGCGGAGAAACTACGGCCGCTGTCGGCAACCGTCGCGGCGTGTTTTGCTGAAGCTCGAAGCTGGCAGCAGGCGCAGCATTTTTCGGACGATGCAGCGGTTATGGGGCTGGCATTGACGGAGTACCAGGAGGAGAAGTCCCATGGATAGCCCAGTGGTGCTAGATCTTTCCGAGGCCTTGAACCAAGCGGATGGCGATCGGGATTTGGTCATCACCTTGGCGGGACTTTTTTTGCAAGAGAGTCCCAAAGAGGTCGCGGCAGCGCGCGCTTCGCTGGCACGGCAGGATCGTGATGGGTTGGTGGCGGCTGCGCATAAGTTGAAGGGGTCCGTCATCCCGATCTGCGCGCCGCGCCTCTTCGAGCGTGCAAAACAGTTGGAAGAACTCGGACTCCAAGGCGATTTTGCAGAGGCCGAGGCGGTCTGCGCCGATGTCGAGAGGCTCTTGGCCGAGGTGCATGCCGCGCTTCGGAAATTGATTGCCGGAGGATTCCCATCATGATCGCCATGCCTCGTTCACGGACACAGGCTCGGACGTTGCTTGTCGTGGCCGGCAATCCTGTTACGCACGCGACGATTCTTGAACATGCGAGCGAGCGAGGGCATTCGGTCATTTCTGCTTCGACACCCGCGTTGGGGTTGTCGACCTTCGAGATGACGCAGCCGGACATCGTGTTCGTGGATCTGTTTCTGCCGGAACAGGATGGGATCGTCCTGGTGAGGCAGATTCATGAGCGGCGTCCGACCTGCCCGGTCGTGCTCCTGACCGGCGCAGGCCAGGTTGAATCGACGATGGAAGGGTTGCGCGCCGGAGCCATCGACTATGTGCCGCAGCCGATTGATGGGGAAACGCTCTCGCATGTGCTGCAACGGGCGATCTATCGGCTGCCCACTACGGTGGATGATGCAGCTGGTATCGAACGCTTGGAGTACCATTTGGTCATGGCCCCTGACCCGAACGCGGTCGAAAGCACTGTGGCCTGGCTCATCCAAGGGACGGCCATGGGGCTGGCCGAGGCACGACAGCTCCATCTTCGGTCTGCGCTGCAAGAGCTCATTATGAACGCGGTCGAGCATGGCTGCCTCGAACTTCGCTATCGGGACAAGATTGAGGCGATGGCGAAAGACCAGTATGACGAGCTGATTCAGCAACACGCGCAGGATCCTCGATTCCGGGACCGCCGGGTCACCATTCGGGCCATCTACGACAAGCGGCAACAGGTGTTGACGTACCAGATTGCCGACGAAGGGCAGGGGTTCAATTGGAAGCCGCGCGTGAATGCCGGGTTGGAGGCCTGCCCGACGGGCGATGCCAGCGGACGGGGTGTCTTTCTCGTGCGGTCGTTCTTCCCAGACCTTTCGTACAATGACCGTGGCAACGAGGTCAAGCTCACGGTTCCCCTTGGGTGACGGGGTCTCAAGTCTGGCTGAAATGTTCCGATAGCTCTGATTGATAACCTAGTAGGTGCAGTCCTATGGATACGCCCCCTCCCATTCATCCGGCTCTGCGGATTACGAAGGATCCGATGTATCTTCTGTTGCGTGAGGGTTGCATCACCGAGTTCAATGCCAAGAGGGCGGCGGGCGACCAGGTGGACTTATGCAATTGCGATTTGCGCAATCTCGATCTCCGGGGGCTGACTGTCGAAGGGCTCGACTTGAGCGGATGTTATTTGCGTCAAACCGATCTGCGCGGTCTGGATTTTCGACAGGCTAAGCTCGAAGGCGCCAGCATCAATGCCGCGAAGATTTCAGGGGCCTACTTCCCGGACGAACTGACTGCCGCCGAGATTGAGCTCTCGCTGCTCCACGGCACCCGCATGCGCTACCGCCAGGACAAATAGCATCTCGGTCAAGCCCTCTCTATCGTTTTCTCGCCTGCCTGATCTATCCATCTAAAGATTGCTTTTCAGGTAGAGGTTTGCCATCTAACTAATTGACAGAATTTGTTAATTTTAATATGTTATCGCCTGTAAATTATGGCGGAAGATTGCGTGACTAGAGGTGTCTGTGTCGTCTGTCGTGCGGGTAAATAGTGTGGTCATCACCGGAGCGTCAACCGGGATTGGAGCTGCTTGTGCCTTGCATCTGGATGCGTTGGGGTTCCGGGTGTTTGCCGGGGTACGCAAACTGGAGGATGGAGATGTCCTTAAAGCTCGGGGGAGTCAGCGGCTGATTCCGGTGCTGCTCGATGTGACGGATGACGTCTCGATCGCGCAGGCTGCTGCCAGAGTCAAGGAGGCCGTGGGTGATGTCGGAATAGCCGGGCTCGTCAATAATGCAGGTATCGCAGTCGCCGCACCCTTGGAAGTCGTGCCGATTGCCGAGTTGAGGAAACAATTTGACGTGAACGTGATCGGGCAGGTTGCGGTCACGCAAGCGTTTTTGCCTCTCTTGCGCGAGGGGAGAGGCCGCATCGTGAATATGGGGTCGATTGCGGGGCGGGCGACCATGCCGTTTCTGGGACCCTATTCGATGTCCAAATTTGCGTTGGAGGCGATGACGACGGCGCTGCGCCTGGAGTTGGATTGCTGGGGGATCGAGGTGTCGATTGTCGAGCCAGGCGCGATTGCAACGCCGATTTGGGAGAAATCGACCAAGGCCGCCGATCTGCTTCAAGCGACAACAGCGCACGAAGCCCTGCCGCTCTATGCCGAACATCTCGCCTGCGTGCGCCGGGCGATTGACGAGGCAGCGCGGCGCGCGATTTCTGTCGATGCCGTGGCCAAGGCGGTGGAGCATGCCTTGACGGCCCGGCGCCCTAAGACCCATTACCTGGTCGGTTCCGATGCGAAGTTCCGTGCGTTCCTGGCCTTGTTCTTGCCGCACCGCATGCAGGATGCGCTGCTTCGCTGGTTTTTGAAGTTTCCTCGGCGCCGAGGATGAGATCCCTCGCTCAAGTCTATTCTCGGGCGCGCCGATAGAGCAAAAGACAGAAATAGCGCCCCCTTGCCTTGAGTGGAGGCTTGCGGTGCGACGTGATGGCTTTCCTGGGCAGGTGATGAATGGCTCTCTCGCAGACCGTGTTGATCGTCGATGACGATCCGTCAACGGTATTGATCTGCCGTAAGGCGCTGGTAGCGGAAGGCTTTCATGTGCTTGATGCGTCCGGCAGTGCCGAAGCGTTGAAGATCTGCGCTGAATATGCCGATGATATTCATCTTCTGCTGTTCGATCTCTTTCTGCCTCGCCCGGACTTTCGATTGGCCGACCCGGAGAGCGAGTTTCCTTCTGTGCACGGTCATCAACTGCTTGTTCGTGTCGTGGAGATGCGACCGGCCATTCGCGTCGTCTGTATGTCGGCTGCGTCGCCTACTGAGATCGCCGCGCAGGGGATGAAGCTCGGCACGATACCCTTCCAACTCGAGAGGATCCCGTTTCTGGCGAAACCCTTCTCGATGAAGGGCTTGCTGCACGTCGTGCAAGCTACGATGGCGGGACCGCCCCTCATACACGAGGAATGTGCCTAGCCGGATGATCGTGAAGTGTCCCTCGTGAAGCGCATCTCGTTTTCGGATCGGAGCTGATAGCTGACGGCTGATAGCTTTCGTTGCGAGATATGAACGACGCTTCACGAACGACGGACAAAGAGGAGGGGTTACCCGACTAAGTCTGGGTTGAGCCGATTCAGCGGCTTGATCGAGAGGGCTTTGATTTCGTTGTAAATGATCGTCCGTCCTGCCTGGCGAAGGCGCGCGAAGATGCCTTCCACGATCACCTGGTCACCTTCCCGGACTTCGACCTGCCCGAGGCTGATGACTTTCAGCGTGCCGGCCTGATCTTTCAGCAGAAACCCATAGGCAGGCTGGCCTTGCCGATTCGTCGCGAGCTGGACGTTGGTGACTTGGCCTGTGACGACCACTTCCTGGCGGTCGTATTGCTCCGGGTGGGAGAGGAGTTCTGTGATCTCCAATAGCCCGGATGCGTGAGCGTAGACCGGTAATGAGGTGAGGACGAATAGAGGAAGCGCAAGGGTCAGGACGAGCGAGATTCGACGGCGTTGAAACGGTGGCTGGATATTCGATAGTGTGGCCATGATGTAGGTCTATTATACCTCACCGGGCGCAAAGCGCAATCAGGGGTGCCTTCCTACCATTTATCGGAGGCTCTGCCGGTCGCATCTTCCCCTCTCATGCTGTTGAGGATCTGGGCCTGCATTTCGCTCAATTCCTTCACGGCTGGCTCAGCCGGGCCATCCAGCGCACCTGCTTCAAGTTTCTGTCTCGGCGCAGTCCGCTTGAGTAATTCTTCGTCCAAGGCCTCGATCGAGGTGTCCATGTCGTTGAGGATGGCGGTGAGCCGCTGCAGCCCGAACAGGTTTCTGGTGATTTCGGAATGCATGGCATTGGAGCTGGCGCCGAAGACGAGCGACGTCCAGAATTTGACCTCGCTTTCCTCTGCCAGGTTGCCCCAGACCATTAAGGTGAGTTTGTCGATGAGCGCGGACTCGGTCTTTTCCAGCCCGTCGTAGGTCGAGAGCGACCGTTCGATGGGTTGCTCCGCGAGCACCGCGAAGGTTTCCTTCCACAAATCCAAGGGCGCGGTCGTGGTGGCGAGGCCGGGCGAACCGGCCTGTAGTTTCGCCTGGAGCGCCTGCAGGTATTGCGTGAGGTACTTGACTTTTCGCGCCGCCAGACTGCCGGCCGGGATGCCCCAGACATGTCCGATTTCATGATCCTGCAGCGGCGCATAGATTGCGGTCTGCCGTTCGCGCTCCGCCAGGTTGAGCCGTTTGCGATATTTCTCGGCCATCCGGAGTTGAGTTTGGAACTCGATGCAGAGCCGTTGCTGCTGGTAGTCTTCGGCCGTGATCTCATTGTCTTCCCACCGTTGTTCCAGCAGGCGGATGGCTGGTCTGGGCAGCACGGTTCTGGCTGAAGCCTCTAAGGCGTCGAGGGTTTCGGCGGATAGGGCGAAACGCTCGGTCAGGAGGATGCGGGCGCGGTCGGCGAGGCCTTCACGCAGGTGCAGGAGTCTCTGCAGCGATTCGCATTGCAGCCAGGTCCGTTCACGCTTGAGTCGCACCTGTCGGCGGTATTGATCACGCCGGTCCGTGACGGCCTTAATCGATTCTTTGGTCATGAGGCCGTGCACGCGCTTGGTGCCGGTGACGCAGCGGGGATCCGGTTGGTCTGCCACCATGTACAGAATTTCTTCGTCCGTCACGTCAAAGTACTGGAGCAGGATCAGACGCAACATGATCCTGCCTTGCATCGGCATGGCATCAATGACGGATCGGATCATGTCAGCGGTCAGGAGCGAAGTGGGTGAAGCGATGGTGGTCATTTAGAGCCCCTATGCGGTACCGGAATGGCGCGATTCCAGATAGAGGGCGACGTATTCGCGAATCTCTTGAATGGTCCCGCTGACGAACATGTCCCGTGGAATTTCCACGCGCGTGAGGGTGGCAGGGTCTACCCCTCGTTCAATCGCGTAGTCTTCGTCGATGTACAAGCTCAACGACCCGTCGGGAAAGCGGATCGCGTAGAGTGCGTTATTATCAGCCATTGAAGTGTCGAGGCGCCTGGTTCGTGAATATCCGCCCCTCAGCCATTAGAGGTATCATACGGGCGATTCGGCTGTCAAAGCGGCGAATCCGCCGCAGAATGCTGAAACAGCCCGCCAGCTTCGTTCTCACGAACCGTGAAAGGTTAGACGTGAAAGGTGAAACGAAGAACTGCCGAGGTTTCTAGCTCCGAAGCCTTTCACGTTTGACGTTTCACGTCTCACGGATCGATGGACGGCCTTTTTGAGCATCCTGCCGGGAGGTCCTTTTGAAAGAAACAAGGCCTTCGATCGCGAGACCGAAGGCCTTGCTCGATGCGTCGCTTCTTGTGGGCGTTAGCCGCCGAGGGTGTCGAGGGTTTCCTTGAGGGTCTTGCGAATGCAGGTGAAAATCGGCGTGTCGCGCAGGGTGTAACGTGAGCCCTCGGTTTCGCGGAGCGCCATTACGAGGTCCAGGAAGTCTTCCGGCTTATCGCTCTCAAACGCCACCACCCATTCCTGGTCATCCAACCCGAACGAGTAGGTCGTGTTCAGCTTCACCGAGGGGAAGCGATGGCCGACTTCGATATGCTCATCCATCATGCCCTGCCGCGCCGCCTTGGTGAGCAGGAACCATTCGCGCGTCTTTAGGAACGGATAGACGAAAATGTATTTGGCTTTTCCCGGCACGACCGTCAAACGCTTGCTCTCCTGGTTCTCGTGGGTATGGTGATCCACGTAGACCGAGCGTTTGGTGATCGCGAGATAGGAGTAGGGCGTGGTCAGGTATTGTCCCAAGCCCGAGGCCAGGATCTTGGTGGTCATGTCCTGGAACAGTTCCAGCTCGTAGCTGATCCGCCAGAGCATGATGTCGCAATCGCCTCTGATTCCGATTGAGGAATAGGCCACCACGAGCACTCGGCCTGCATATTCTTCGACCGCGTTCAGGAATTCCTGCTTGCCCTTGGTGCGTTCGCTTTCCGGGAGACGCCGCCAGGCCGGGTCGATTTTATAGAAGGCGAAGTTCACATATTGACGTTTCGGCGCCGGGACAGGCGCTTGGGTTGCTGGCGTTTGTTCAGGGGTTGACATCGAGCTCCTCCGTATAACTTCTTGAAAAGGCACACTAAGTAGCGGCTCGGTTGTTTAGCACTTCGCCTTCGCCATTGTCAACCGGCGAAAGAGCGCTGGGGCCGTTCGTTGACAGGTGAAAAGTGATCTGGTACTGGCTTCCCATGTGGGTCGCACTGGTTCATAGGCTGAGGGGCATATTGCTGTTTGTAGGCGTTGTTGCGCTGACTTGTCTTCTGCCTTTGTCGGCCCATGCCATCGATGTGCATCCCACCGCGGAGCAGATTCAGGCCGCCCTTGATCAGGGGAAAGCGGCGGCGCAGAAGCGGAGCCCTCCCGATGCCTTTTATGTTCGATTCGGCGCCACCGACGAACTCCATCCCAGCGGATTCTTGATCACGAAGCTCGGAGGCCTATCGGTCATGGCGACGCATATGGCCCTCCGTGGGCTCCAGCCGAGCGAGGCTGAGGTAACGCAGGTGCTGGAAGGTCGGACGATGTTGGTTAGCACCGTCATTTTCGGGAATGTGCCCAACTTTGCGGTGGATAGTTATATGGTGTTCGAGCAGGGAGGGAAAACCATCAAGCCCGTGACAGTCCGCTTCGATGGATTTGCCAACCGGAGCGCTGTCTGGCCGGAGAGCCCGCGATTTGCCGCGAAGGTGATCGCCTCGTTTAATTATGCTGATTTCGATCCGAATGCCAGCACGACCATTACGGTCTTTCCGGCGAACGGCGGAGAGTCGAGCTTCAGCGTAGATTTCTCCCGAATTCATTAGCGGGAGGCTGAAAAAGTTTGTCAGTCTGTCCTGTCCATTTAGTCTGTCTCGTCTGTCTCGTTTCGTTTATTGAGCCAGATCAACCTGATAGACCGGATGGACCAGATAGACCAGATCAACCAGAGAGACCAGATGAACCGGATTGATGCAGAAATCATCGCGATCGGCACCGAGCTCTTGATCGGGGGCCGGTCCGATTCCAATTCAATTTTTCTCGCAGACGAGCTCGGCAAGCTTAGCATCGCCGTGCGTTTCAAGTCGGTCGTCGGCGATGAGACGGACGACATCGTCATGGCCATTCATACAGCCGCGAAGCGAGCCCGGGTGATCATTATGACAGGCGGACTCGGCCCGACGGTGGACGATTGCACGAGAGAGGCGGTGGCCCGGGCGACCGGCCATCGGCTCAATCGTCGCAAAGAGGCAATGGAAGGGATGACGGCTCAACTCGCGCAATGGGGCCGCAGGCCAAATACCGCACAGTTGCGCCAGGCCCTGATTCCATCCGGCGCCGCTGTGCTGAACAATTCAGTCGGCTCTGCGCCGGGGTTTTGCCTGACCTGGAAAAAGGCACTGATCGTTTCCTTGCCAGGTGTGCCGAGAGAAATGGAAGCGATGATGTTGCAGGAAGTCCTGCCGCTGTTGCGGGCTGCCGCGGCATCGTCAGATCAGCCTCCGCGGGCGCCGATCGTGCGGCAGTTGTTTCATACGTTCGGCTTGGCGGAGGCGGACGTGGACGCCAAGTTGAAGGGACTCGTTCCGAAAGGCTCGCCGGTTGATTTGGGGTTGCTCGTCTCGCCCTTGGGAGTGCTGGTTTCTTTGACGACGAAGGGGGCCCAATCGGCTCAGGGGAAGCATCATGATCTGCTGCAGAAGCTGGCCGACGGAGTCCGCTCACGGCTCAGCGAGTGGCTCTTCGCCGAGGGGCTCGACACGATGGAAGAGGTCGTCGGGCGGGAACTGGCGAAACGAGGGCTGACCATCGCGCTGGCGGAATCTTGTACCGGCGGGCTGATCGGCCATCGGCTCACCCAGGTGGCTGGTTCATCCGCCTATCTGGATCGTGGAGCCGTCTGCTACAGCAATCGGGCGAAGACGGAGATGCTGGGCGTGCCGGCTGATCTCATTACCAGGCAGGGAGCGGTGAGTCAGGGGGTCGCAGCGGCGATGGCTTCAGGCATCCGCGAGCGAGCCAAGGTGTCTGTGGGGCTTAGCGTCACTGGTATTGCCGGGCCAGGAGGCGGGAGCGAGACCAAGCCGGTCGGATTGGTCTATATCGGGTTGGATGGGGGAGTCGGCCAGCCGATCACGAAAGAATTTCGCTTCCATGGCGATCGGAATGTCATTAAACAGCGGTCCTCACAAGCAGCGCTGGATCTCCTGCGTCGCTGGCTGCTCGATCGGGAGCGGACGTGATCCGGGCCTTCCTTGCTGTCGAATTGTCTCAGGATCTACGGGCCGAGCTTGCCACGGTCCAACAGGAACTGAAGCGTCGAATTGAGCCGGAGCTGAAGCGAGGCACGCGCATCTCCTGGGCGCAGCCTGACTCGATCCATCTCACGCTCAAGTTCCTGGGCGACATAGATGAGCAGCTGATTGATCCGCTACGCGCCGCGATTGAACAGGCGATAGGCAGTCAGGTGGCTGTGATGGTGCCGCTGGAACGGCTTGGCGCCTTTCCTCGTCCGGAAAATCCTCGCGTGCTATGGGTCGGGCCGTCGGAGCAGTGGGAGAAGGGTGTAGAGGCGACGCGAATCGCGGAGATCCATGATGCGATCGAACAGGCTTGTGAGGGATTGAGTTTTCTCCGCGAGACGAGACCCTTCAGTCCTCATCTGACCTTGGCACGGATCAAGATGGGGGAGCGGCATGTTGGAATCGCGCTGGCCAAGAGCGGGCTGCTGGATCTGCCGTTGTCATTGGGCCAGCTGGCGGTGGATCGGGTGGTTTTGATGCAGAGTGAATTGAAGCCAACCGGCTCGGTCTATACGAAACTGTGGGACCTGTCGTTGCGGGGTTAATCGTCCGATAGGGTGGCTTGCGAGGGGTGGAGGATCTCGTTGGATAACCCTCGAAGGACAACCGTCATATTCTTCAAGGTGCGATCCAGGTTGGTCATCACCTCACGCTCGTCTTCTCCCCAAGCCCAAAACGACAACATCAGCTGCTGACCTTGCTGCAATTCAGGCGGTCCTGGCAGGGTGATAAATCTGACCGGCATGACCGTGGCGCCGATGGCGCCCCATTCGAATGTTGGATCGGCTCGTCCCAGGGCATGGGCGGCGGCGTTGGTCAGCCAGCCGATCTGTGCCGGTGCTGTATTCAATGCCAGGTCTCGGTAGAGAATCATCAGGCGGCCGGAACATTGCAGATGCTGGGAGGACTGAGTGCTGGTATTGGCCGTTGCGCCGCTAAAGGCACAGTCATTAGACTCGAAGACCGACTTTGGGCCATTAAGCCACTCAAGGAGCCGATAGAAGGTCTCGGTCGCAGGATACGTGCTCCACTCCTGCATATCCTCAAGCGACGATCGGATGAGTTCAGGGCTCGTGCGAAAATCGTAATACCGATGCGTTGGATTTGATTCACTGTCTATCCAAGGGTGAGACCGAGGGCGCAAGGACTGTGGATCGTTGTGTTCGTAAATTTTCATTGTCCATCACATGCCATGAATTCATAGGCCAGAGGCTGAGGCCTGTGCCGGAGTCTGCCTTGCAGCATAGCAAGAATGATGCATTCTGTGTGGATGGCCTCTGTCTGGCCATTGGACTCAGCCCCTCTTCGATGAGGGGCTGAGCAACGAGGGAGCGTCAGGATGGCGGATTCTGCGCCTTGTGCCATGTCCGGCTGATCATTGCAAGGCGTCGGGCGGTGTTTTGAGCAACTTGGCGAAACGACTCTTGTCGATCGATTTCTCGTAGGCCTCCTCCGGCGAAATCCACTTTTTAGTTAGGAGATCCTGGATCGCATCGTCCAGCGTCTGCATGCCGATGGCTTTGCCTGTTTGCATGATCGATGCGATTTGAACCGTTTTTGAATCGCGAATGAGGTTGGACACGGCTGCTGTGCAGACCAAAATTTCGAGAGCCGCACAGCGTCCCTTCTGATCGATGCGCTTGAAGAGATTCTGCGCGACGACAAGCCGGAGCGCCGTCGACAGGGTGTTTCGGATTTGCGCTTGTTCCCCATGCGGGAATACTTCGACGACCCGGTCGACCGTTTTGGCGGCGTTCTCGGTATGCAACGTCCCGAACACGAGGTGCCCGGTCGCAGCCGCTTCTACGGCCAGCCGAATGGTTTCGAGGTCGCGCATTTCACCCACCAGAATAATGTCCGGATCTTCCCGCAAGGCTCCACGCAGGGCGGCGCCAAACGATTGCGTATGGATGCCGACTTCCCGGTGGTTGACGATGCAGCCCTGGCTCTGGTGCACGAATTCGATCGGGTCCTCGACGGTCAGGATATGGTCTTTCCTGTTTTTGTTGGCGTAGTCGATGATCGCCGCCAGGGTGGTGGACTTGCCGCTTCCTGTGGGGCCAGTGACCAGGACCAGGCCTTTTTTCAGCATGGCCGATCGGGTCAGGATCAGGGGCAGTCCTAATTCCTCGGCCGACAGCACCTTGTTGGGAATTTTCCGGAACACCGCTCCGCAGCCATATTTCTGATTGAAGAGGTTGGCGCGAAACCTGGCGAAGCCGGGAATTTCATAGCCAAAGTCGACATCGCCGGTCAGCTCAAAATGCTCTTTTTTGGCGGGAGGCGTGATCTCGTAGAGCAGCTGCTTGAGTTCCTCCTGGGCGAGCACCCCTTGCCCGGCCACGCGCTCCAATTCGCCGTTGATCCGCATCACGGGCTGCTGGCCGGCGATCAGGTGCAGGTCGGACGCGCCGTGCTCCCCCATCATTTTAAAGAAATCGTCGATCTTGGCCATCTCGAGTCTCCTTCAAGGCGATTGCCCACCTGTGCCTGCCAAGTATAGAGCAGTCTGGCGTGGTGGCAAGGGAAGCCAGGAACGGCAGCGAACCGGCTGCAACCTCATAGGATGAGTGGCTGGTTCTGCGTGGTTGTTGGGGGCCTGCGGTGTAACGCGAGGCGACGGGGGTTGTGTCAGTTCTGCGGAGGCTGCTCGCGCATGATGCGGCAGAAGAGGTCGGTCAGCGTCGGATCGAAGGCGGTGCCGGCTTGCTGCTGGATCTGTTCCAGGGCTTCGTTGACGGGGAGGGTTGTTCGCCCCGGCTTTTCGGCGGTTAGGTCGTCGAACGCTTGGGCGATGCCGACAATGCGGGCGAGCAACGGCGCGCGTTCTTCTTGTAATCCGAAGGGGAAGCCTGTGCCGTCCCATCGCTCGTGATGGAGGGCGATGATCTGCACGGCATCGGCGGAGAGTCCCATCGCACGGCCCATTCGTGCGCCGAGGTCGGGACGATGGGTCTGCCGGTCGATTTCCCCGTTCAGCACGTGATGGTCCGGGATGCTAATCAAGTCCAGATCATGCACGAGGGCGCCGAGCGCGAGCGACTGTTGTTCGGCGAGGGGGAGGCTGAGCCGATTGGCCACCAGTGTCGAATAGAAACTGACGCGGCTTCCATGATTGAGGAGGTGGCGGTCCTTGGCTTCCAAGAGGTCGGAGATCAGGGGGACCAGGGGTGACGTTTCACCGTTCTGCGAGGTGGAGAGTGAGCCATTTTTGTTTCTGGCCGTGTAGTCGGCGACGAGGGATTCCCAGGCCTTCGTGCAGGCAGGCTCCGGGCCCCAGAGTGCTGTCGAGTTGGTGAGGATCGGGCGTAGCTGGTCGAGCCGTTGTTTCTTTTGCGCGGTTTGCAACGAAATGGCCAATAACTCTGAAGCATTGAACGGTTTCAGGAGGAAGCCGGCCGCTCCGTGCCTGATACAGTCCATCGCGGTCTGGAGCGAGCCGTAGGCCGTGACCATGATGACCTCGATTTCGGCATGGGCGCGTTTGATGTCGGTCAAGAGATCCGATCCGGAACGGTCGGGCAGTTTCATGTCCAGCGTGACGAGGTCGACGCCATGGTCGTTGAGGACTGCCAGGGCTGCATGCGCATTCTCTGCAGTCAGGATGTGGAAGTCTTGTTTGAGGATCTGGGTGAGGGCCGCGCGGGGGGCTGCCTCATCGTCGATGATCAGGACCGTCGGTTTCTGGCTGGTGGTATCGGGCACGAGCGCTGAAGGCATAGTTCTATCTGTATCTCGATCCCTCTTGTCCGTCAAGGAAATCGCGTGAACATGCGGAGTTACCCCCTATTTATCCCGTATTATCCGGCGATTCTCTGCTAGGTTTCTCTCTCGCAATTTGGGTATAATCGCTCGATCTCTCCATACACAAGAGGAGCACCTATGGCTGAAAAAGACGATAAGAAGCGCGCGCTGGATCTGGCCCTGTCCCAAATTGAGAAACAATATGGGAAGGGGGCCATTATGAAGCTGGGGGGGGCCGATGCCCCGGTGGATATTCCGGCGATTTCGACCGGATCGCTCGGGCTCGATATTGCCCTGGGCGTCGGTGGGCTTCCCCGTGGCCGGGTGATCGAGATTTTCGGTCCCGAGTCTTCGGGGAAGACGACCTTGACCCTCCATGTCATTGCAGAAGCGCAGAAGGCCGGCGGCACCGCCGCCTTTATCGATGCGGAACATGCGCTGGATTTGGGCTATGCCAAGAAGCTGGGCGTGCAGGTGGACGATCTGCTCGTGTCGCAGCCCGATACTGGCGAACAGGCGCTGGAAATTGCCGAGACGCTCGTCCGCAGCGGGGCGATCGACGTCATCGTGGTGGACTCGGTCGCAGCCCTCGTACCGAGAGCCGAGATCGAAGGCGAAATGGGCGATGCCCATATGGGGCTGCAAGCCAGGCTCATGTCGCAGGCGCTTCGCAAGTTGACGGCGGCGATTTCCAAGTCGCAGACGACCTTGGTGTTCATCAATCAAATCAGAATGAAGATCGGCGTAATGTTCGGCAACCCGGAGACGACTACGGGCGGCAATGCGCTCAAGTTCTATTCGTCCGTGCGGCTGGATATCCGGCGCATCGAGTCGATCAAGGATGGGCAAGAGGTAACCGGCAACCGCGTGCGCGTGAAGGTGGTGAAGAACAAGATGGCGCCTCCCTTCAAGCAGGCGGAGTTCGACATCCTGTTTGCGCAGGGGATTTCGAAAATGGGCGAGTTGGTCGATCTCGGGGTCGAGAAGAAAGTGGTGGAGAAGTCCGGGGCCTGGTATTCCTATCAAGGCGAGCGGCTCGGGCAGGGACGCGACGCAGTGCGGGACTTTCTGTTGAGCAATCAGCCCCTGGCCCGTGAGATTGAAGGGAAGCTGCGCGACCTGGCTTGTTTGCCCGGGCGTACGGCTGAGAAGGCTGCTGCCGCGCCGGTGAAGGACGAGAAAAAGACTGAGGACAAGCGATCGCACAAGGTTGGCGCGTAACGGCTGACGAGCTGGCTGGTGAGTAGGCGCGTCACAGTTCAGGCGACACCGTCTTCCGATCAGTGGCTGCAGCTTGCGGTGCGGGCTTTGGCCCGCACCGATCGCACGACGGCTCAGATCGAACGGTTGCTCGCGGCGAAGGGGGCTTCTCCCTCGGAGATCCGAGCCGCGATCACACGGCTGGCGTCGTTGAAATACCTCGACGATGCGGCCTTCGCGGCGCGGTGGGTCGAGCGGCGGCTTGCCCGCATGCCGATGGGCCGTGCGCGCCTGCAAGAAGAACTGCTCGCCACTGGTTGTCCTGAACAGATCGTGCAGACGGCGGTGCGGGCCGCCTATCGCAAGGTGAGCGAGCAGGACCTCGCGCAACAAGTGGTGGCGATGGCTGGACAGAGCAGTTTGGCTCAGACGCTTGGCCGATTGGCGAGATTGTTGAGCCAACGAGGTTTTGACGAAGACACGATTGACACAGTGATGGGGCCGCTGCTGCGAGAGGAAAGTTAGGGGACATGAAGAACAGCACTCAGGAGTTACGACAAGCCTTCATTCGATATTTCGAACAGCATGGCCATCAGGCCGTGCCCAGTTCCGCCTTGATTCCTCAAGCCGATCCCACGTTGCTCTTTACCAATGCCGGGATGAACCAGTTCAAGCGGGTCTTTCTCGGCGAGGAAACGCGCGCCTACAAGCGGGCGGTCACGGTGCAGAAATGTCTGCGCGCCGGGGGGAAGCACAACGATCTGGAAAATGTCGGCTATACCAGACGGCACCATACGTTCTTTGAAATGTTGGGAAACTTTTCTTTCGGCGACTACTTCAAGGAAGAGGCCATCCTGTTCGGTTGGGAGTTTCTGACCAAGACGGTCGGTCTCGACAAGGACCGGATGTGGGTCACGGTCTTTCGAGACGATGATGACGCGGAGCAGCTGTGGAAGAAGATCGGTGTGTCGCCCTCACGCATCATGCGGTGCGGTGAGAAGGACAACTTCTGGCAGATGGGTGACACAGGCCCTTGTGGCCCCTGCTCGGAACTCCACTTTGACCAGGGACCGTCTGTGCCGGGCGATGATCGTCCGAACGGGGAGGGCGACCGCGTCATCGAGATTTGGAATCTCGTCTTCATGCAGTTCAATCGGGATGCGGCAGGCACGCTTCATCCTCTCCCCAAGCCCAGCATCGATACGGGCATGGGATTGGAACGGCTGGCGGCGGTGGCGCAAGGCGTCTACA
>CAYHQK010000028.1:0-18468 GCA_964358535.1 uncultured Nitrospira sp.
GGACCGGCGAAGAAATCGGGATCACGCCCCGTCGAGTCGTGACCTTTCGCCCCAGTCAAGTATTTAAAAAATACGTCAATTCATAAGACGTTCACTCACCTTAACTCATCCCACCACGAGGACCGGTCATGGGGAACGAGCCCAGGCTGGGCAGCAAGGTTTTCTATAAAATCGGCGAAGTGAGCCAGATCGCCAAGCTGCCGGCCTATGTGCTGCGATTCTGGGAATCAGAATTCCCGTTTCTCAAGCCCAAGAAAAGTCGTGGGAATCAGCGGCTCTATGTCAGACGTGAAATCGAAACGGTGTTGGAAATCAAGCGGATGTTGTACGAAGAGGGCCATACCCTCGCAGGCGTAAAGCGCTATTGGGCCAGGCGCGGCCGGGTGGCGAGCCAACGGGTACGCCCCAAAGAACTGGCGCAGAAGTTGCGGGGGAATCTCCAGGCGATTCTCAAAATCCTGGAATCGTATTAAGCCTCACGACTGTCCCGATTCGTTTCTTCCAGGCCGGTTGCATTCCAGGCGCCTCCAGGGAGACAATGCGAGGGACGGTGAAATTGAATAGAGCGTGTCGGGGCGTGGCGCAGCCCGGTAGCGTACTCGCTTGGGGTGCGAGTGGTCGGCCGTTCAAATCGGCTCGCCCCGACCAAAATATAGAGTGCTGAGGACTGAGACGAACAGGATAGTCGTGGACTCGGTTCTCAGCACTCAGCACTGACACAGAGAGCTGCCGCCGGCAGCTCTTTTTGTTTCTGAAAGACCGATGCGAATTTTAGTGACCAATGATGACGGGATTCTCTCGCCCGGGTTGACGGCGCTGGCCAAGGCTTTAGCCAAAGTTGGCGAGGTCTGGGTGGTGGCGCCGGATCGTGAACGGACGGCCGCGGCCCATGCGGTGACGCTCCATAAACCGCTGCGCGTGCAGGAGTTGGGGAAGCGGATCTATGCGGTGAGCGGCACGCCGGTCGATTGTGTGAACTTGGCCGTGCTGAAGCTTCTCCCTGCGCCGCCCGATCTCCTCGTGTCCGGTATCAACAAAGGCGTGAACCTCGGCGACGACGTCTTATATTCCGGCACTGTGTCGGCTGCAATGGAAGGGACGATTCTCGGTATTCCCTCCATGGCTGTCTCGCAAGAGGGGCAGGAGCGGTTTCATTTCGACGCGGGGGCTCGGTATGCCGTTCGCATCGCCCGATTGATTCTCAAAGATGGTTTGCCTGACGAAACATTGGTCAATCTGAATATTCCTGATCGGCCCTTTACCGCCATCACGGGAGTTCGCGTGACCTGTCTCAGTCGCAGGCGCTTCGATAATCCGATCATCGAGAAGGTCGATCCTCGCGGCAGGGCCTATTATTGGATTGCCGGAACCCGGGTGTCCTGGAGCCGGAGCAAGGATGCCGACCATGAGGCGTTGGAGCAGGGGGCAGTCTCGCTCACGCCCGTGCATCTCGATACGACGAATCACCGAGCGTTGGAGCGATTCAGGAAATGGGAAATGGGACGTCGGCCGGCTGCAGCGCCAAAGCCAAAGAGTAAGAAGAGGAGCTAGGGTCTGTGGGGAATCTGATCGAAGCGATCATTACGGAACTGAGCCGATTTATCGTGTCGATGATTTCGACGTTCGGCTACACTGGCATTTTCGTGACCATGGCCATTGAAAGCGCCTGCATTCCCTTGCCCAGCGAGATCATCATGCCCTTTGCCGGCTATCTCGTGGCGTCGGGACAGTTCACGATGCTGGGTGTGACCTTGGCCGGCGCTATCGGGAACGTCGTCGGGTCTGTGGCGGCCTACTACGCCGGTGTCTGGGGCGGTCGGCCCTTCGTCGAGCGATACGGACCCTATATGCTGGTGTCGCGAACAGACATCGTGACGGCGGATCGATGGTTCGCCAAGTACGGCGAGGCAGCGGTCTTTTTCGGTCGGATGCTTCCGGTCGTCCGGACCTTCATTTCGTTGCCGGCTGGCATTGCCGGCATGAATATCTATCGGTTCGTCCTCTTCACCTTTCTCGGCGCCCTGCCCTGGTGTTATCTCCTGGCCTATATCGGCGTGAAAATGGGAGAAGAGTGGGAGCACCTGCGCGACTATTTCGATCAGTTCGACGTCGTGATCGGCTTGAGCTTAGCGCTCGCCTTGGGCTATTTTCTCTGGTCCCATTGGCCGAAGCGCCGCGTCACTCCGGAGTTGTAACCGCCCATGCTCTCGATCTACAACACGCTTACCGGAAAAAAAGAGCCGTTCCACTCGCTCCAGCCGAAGCACGTCCGGATGTATGTCTGCGGCGTGACGGTCTACGACTATTGTCATATCGGCCATGCGCGGAGCGCGCTCGTGTTCGACGTGCTCAGGCGGTATCTGGAGTTCAGCGGTTACCAGGTCGAATTCGTCAAGAACTTCACCGATGTGGATGACAAGATCATCAAGCGGGCGAACGAACGGGGCGTCTCCTGCGACGTGATCACGGCTGAGTTCATCGAAGCCTACTATCAAGATATGGGGAAGCTCGGGATCAGGCGGGCGACGAATGAGCCGAAAGCCACCGAACATATGGCCGAGATCATTGAGCTGGTCGGTACGCTGATTCAGAAGGGCCTCGCCTATCCAGTGGCAGGCGATGTCTATTTCCAAGTCGAGAAGTATCGGGACTATGGACGCCTCTCGAAACGAAAGCTCGAGGATTTGCAGGCCGGCGCACGAGTGGATGTGGATGAACGGAAGCGCCATCCAATGGATTTTGCGCTGTGGAAGAGCAGCAAGCCCGGCGAGCCGTCATGGGAGAGCCCTTGGGGGCCAGGACGTCCTGGCTGGCACATCGAATGCTCCGCCATGGCGATGCGCCATTTGGGTGAGACCTTCGACATTCACGGCGGGGGGATGGATCTCATTTTCCCCCATCACGAGAATGAGATCGCCCAGTCCTGCGGCGCGACCGGGAAAGAATTTGCGCGCTATTGGATCCACAACGGGTTCGTGCAGATCAATCAGGAGAAGATGTCTAAGTCCCTGGGGAATTTCTTCACGATCCGCGAGATTTTTGAAAAGTCTGAGTGGCCGGAAGATATTACCGGCGAGATGCTGCGTTACTTTCTCCTTGCGACTCAATACCGAGGCCCGCTCGACTTCTCCGATCATGCGGTGAAAGAAGCCAAGCAGGCCTTGGATGGATTCTACGATCTCTTTCAGCGCTTGAACGAGGCAGGAGATCGCGCCCCGGGCGAGACGGAGCTGGTTCCTGCGATCGATCGTGCGCAGGAGGCCTTTCGGCAGGCGATGGACGACGATTTCAATACGCCAATGGCGATGGCTTCGCTCCAGAAGCTCCGTAGTGACGTGAATAAATTCGTGGAGCAGGGCCTCTCGGCCGAGGGGCGCCGGCTGGCCGGTGCGGCTTTCCGGTCGCTGGGCGCCGTGCTCGGACTGTTTCAATTGGAGACGTGGCAGTTTAAACTCACGGCGGGGATCTCGGCCGAGCGGGAAGGTGCGCAGATCGTTCTGGCCGACCATGACATAGAAGGCAAGCTGGTTGAACGAAATGAAGCCAGGAAACAGAAAGATTTCAAGAGGGCCGACGAGATTCGTCAGTTCCTCGCCTCCCGCGGCATCGTTATCGAAGACAAGCCAGACGGCACCAGCCGGTGGAAGCGATAGTCCTCCGGATCTGATCTACGGGCTGCATGCGGTGCGCGAAGCGTTGCGCGCCGGCACGCGTCCGTTGCAGCGGCTGATTTTGATGCGAACCGATCGGCAATTCGCCGATCTCGTGCAGCTGGCGAAGGTCAAGCGAGTCCCCGTTCATATCGAGCCCCCCCCTGCCTTTGCGCGATTGGTGCCGACCGGGAATCATCAAGGCGTCATCGCGTATATCGCGGCCAAATCATTCAGCACGACGGAGGAGATTCTCGGTCGGGCAAAGACGCGAAGCGAGAAGCCCTTCCTTGTGCTTCTTGACGGAGTCGAAGATCCTCATAATTTAGGCGCGGTCTTGCGAACGGCTGAAGCAGCCGGTGTCCATGGGGTCTTTATTCCGGAACGTCGCGCCGTCGGTCTGACGCCGGTGGTGGCGAAGGTCTCAGCCGGGGCGCTTGATCACATTCCTGTCGGCTGCGTGGCCAATCTGATCCGTCTGATCCAGGATCTGAAAGAGGAAGGTCTCTGGGTCTATGGCGTCGATCCGCAGGCGGAGAAGCTCCATACCGATATCGACATGACTGGGCCGATTGCGTTGGTGTTGGGAGGAGAGGGGGAAGGGATCCGTCCTGGTGTGTTGGGGGCCTGTGACGATCGGATCAGAATTCCGATGCTGGGCAAGGTGCAGTCGCTGAATGTCTCGGCTGCCGCAGCCGTCACCCTGTTCGAAGCGGTCCGCCAGCGCCGCAGAATCACGGCGCCAGCGGTGAAGCCTACCGAATCTTGATCGTTCCGTCCTGGATCGCCGTCTTCAGCAGCTGAGCGGTATTCGACACCCGCATCTTTTTCATCATGTTGGCCCGATGCGCCTCGACGGTCTTGACGCTGATCTTGAGCCGCTGCCCGACTTCCTTATTTTTAAACCCGGCCCAGATCAGTTCAAGGATTTCCTGTTCCCGGCTCGTCAGCGACTCAGGCCGCTTTTTGCGGGGTGGCGGGACGACATTGGCCCAGGAGGGGCTGGCTTTTGTTTTTGCTTTTACTTTCGTCTTCGTTTTTGTAGCGGGTGCGGTCCGTGCCATTATCGTATTCTCCTTTGATGAGCGAAATATTGCCGTATAATTAAACGTGCTGAAATAACTCGCAAGGACAAACCCTTGCTGAACAGATACGAATTATAAGGGACGCTCGCACTGGAAGTAAATCGCAGGATATTGGCCCTAGTGCTACTACCTAGTAGCGTTTGTTCGGCATGCGAAGTGAACTGGCCGTTTGGAGTTGCTGCCGGTTGCTGAGTCGATTATGCATGAATGGTTTTTTTATCTTGCGGTTGGGGTCCTTGGCGCGCTGATCGGCAGCTTCCTGAATGTCTGCATCTTCAGGTTGCCACGAAGCGAATCGATCGCCTGGCCCGGCTCCCATTGCCCTTCCTGCGCTCACCCCATCGAGCTCTACGATAATATTCCTCTGGTCAGCTACCTGTGGCTCGGTGGACGCTGCCGGGCTTGCCGCGCGCCAATCTCAGTGCGGTATCCTCTCGTCGAGGCGGCTAATGCGCTGGGCTATCTCACCATCTTCTGGTTCTTCGGTCCCGGTTGGACGGCTGCCCTCTATGTTTTGTTGTTTTCAGCGCTGATTGTGGTGACGGGGACCGACCTCTCCCATAAAATTATTCCCAATGTCATTACTGTGCCTGGAATGGTTATCGGGCTTCTTGGCGCAGCCACGGTGTTGCCGGTGGGTTTGCTCAATGCGGTGCTGGGCATGGCGATCGGAGGCGGGATTCTTTGGCTCCTGGCCTGGTTGAGCCCCTATTTCTTCGGCAAGGAGGGAATGGGAGGTGGCGACATTAAGCTCCTGGCCATGATCGGTGCGTTTCTCGGCTGGAAGCCCGCATTGCTGACGATCATGATCGGTTCGTTCGCCGGATCCGTTGTCGGTATCAGCTTGATATCGCTACGCATTATGAAGCGTGACGACCATATCCCCTTCGGCCCCTTCCTTGTGTTGGGAGCCCTCCTCTCTATGTTTTTTGCCCAGCCGCTTTTCGATTGGTATCAAATCCTCCTCGGCCCTGGTTACTAACTAATACCGCTCCCTGTATCTCTTCAGGTGAATCCCTGTATCTAAACAGCAGAACCATTCCTCAGAGTTCCGCCGTCCTAGTTCTTCACGATTTTTCACGACCGCGAGAAATCTTGCGGACTTGCGGCGCGGTCCCGTTCATTCCGGACGAGCAGTATCGCGTTTGAATGTCGGTCGGCGCGGCATGAGTTTTGGAGTCCTGGTCATTCTCTTAAGTGGAATTTCTTCGCGAGGGACCATGCCGAGGGAATTACAGCTCGGGGAGCAAGGCTGGAGTCTGACGGAGTGCCTGATCGTACTGGCGATCACGGGCATGATGGCTGCCCTGGCTGGGCCGAGTTATCGGGCCATGACGGCAAGGGTTCAGGCGCGGAGCGTCACAGTCGAAATTGCTTCGGAACTCCGGCTGGCCAGACAACTGGCAATGGCCAGGCGAGAACGTTTGCGGATCGTGTTCGATCGCGAGAATCGCACCATCACGCTTCGACGTGCTGATGCCGATGGCATCCTGCATCTTTATCAGTATGGTGACAAGGGAGTGGTCGTGGAGGAGCCGACCGCAGGGCCTGAGTTCCTGTTTCAACCAAGCGGCCGGGCTGCGACTCCCACCACCATTCGCGTGCGAGACAGTCAGGGGCGTGAAACGATATTCACTGTAAGCATCACTGGAAGAGTTTCTGTCTCATGACGAGGGATCGGCGGCTTCATGCAGAAGGCGGGGCCAGTTTTGCCGAAGTGCTCGTGGCCATGACGCTGACGTTGATTGGGTTGGCCGGGGCGATGGGATCGTTTCAGGCAGCAGAACGGAGTCTTCGAAACGGGACATGGGCGACGCGGGCCCTGGCGATGGCGGAATCACGGATTGAGGCCAAGCGGTCGGTGCGATGGGATCGCCTCTTGCTGGACGATCTGAACCACGACGGTGTCACGGATCTTGTGATGCGTGACGATGGAGCAGATGGTGATGTGCTGGCTGGCGATGGGGTGTATTCCGGTAGTTGGGACCAGAATGGTATCCATCTGATCTGGACCGTAACACCGAGCCGGGCCGGCTCGCTGTCAGATTCAGGCCATGTGTTTCTTGAAGCGCGCGCGGCCTATTCAGATGGTGCGGGTCAGCGTGAAGTGCGAATCGGTACCCTTCGGGCCAATCCGGCGTTCGTCGGAAGTCAATAATACGTTGCTACTCGGAGTAGACAGGATGTGGCCAGAATGGCGGGTAAGAGACGCCAATCGAATAGGGGAGGAGACAGGGACAAGTTTGGCCGAGCTGATGTTTGCCATGGCGGCGGGGCTGGTCATCCTCGGAGCCACGCTTCAGAGTTTATCCTACTTCCAGCAACAGTTTATGACTCAGCAGCGCCAGGTTGCGCAGCAGCAAGATCTTCGCCTCGGGCTGGAAGTGCTTGAGCAGGAATTGAGGCTTGCAGGGCCAGGCTCTCTTACTATGGCGGCTCAGGACTCAGTGGAGTTTTCCGCGAACCTTCAAGGCCTCTCGACCACGGTCACAGCAGCGGTAGGGATCGGCCAAACGGCTTTGCCGGTCGAAGATGGGCGAGGGTGGGATAACAGGAAAACTGCGGCTGTCTGTTGGATGGATCGTTGTGAGAGGCTCACGCTGGCTCGTGATGGGCAGCGGCACTTGCTCACGGTGACGCAGCCTTTGGCACAGGCGATTCCATCCGGAGCCTTCATTTCTCTTCAGAACCGTATCCGCTACTACAGCCGCCGCGACGACCACGGCATTCTGAGGCTGATGCGGCAGGTGGATGGAGGGGCGAGCGTGCTGGTGGGAGATATCACGGAGGCGCGATTTTCCTACTGGGATGAGCTGGGGAAGGTTGCAACACAGCCGGCGCTCGTCAAACTGGTCGTCGTCGAAGTGAGCCTGTCCGGGCAAGGGCCTCGTGCGATTCGAGCCATGAGTCTCCGGACGTAACGGAGGCATCTCCAATCAATGGGGTAGATATGGGCGTGGGAGCATGCAGGAGCCGGTGCCAGAAAGGTCATGTGCTTCTCGCGTCACTCATGTTGATCGTTCTGCTGGGCATCGCGGGCATGACGGCTCTGTATCTGGCAAGTCAGGATGGGTCTGGCGTCAGCGCCATGAAAGAGGACAAGGTCGCGCAGCAGGTGGCCGATGCGGGAGCGGATTTCGTGATGAGTTGGTTCCACGATCCGGCTGCCGCGCCTGCCTCGGTTGCCGGATTGCTCGTGAAGCGCCAGGGAGACCTCGCCAGCGGGCCATCGTTCTTCGATGGAGCCGGGCGCTCGCAGTTTGCCGGGACGGCGGACCGTCCCGATATCCTCTTCGATGCGGTGAATCAAGCGGACAATCAGGCGGTTAACGATTCCCCTGGTGGCTTCTTCAATGTCATGAGAGGACTGGGCCGCATTTTGAAGGTAAAGGTGTACGGTCCTTTGCAGCCTGGTTTGCTGAGCACGGTTGAGGTCCTGGCGACGACGTCCGATCCTAGACCGGTTACACGAACGGTTCAGCTTCAGTTCGGAGCCGTGACAGTTCCCGCAGTTCGCGCGGCGCTGCAGGTTGGACAGGGGCTTGGAGTCATGCAGCCAGGCGGTGAGTCTCCGGCGCTGGTGCATTGGGGAGAGCTGAGAGTCATGGGGGATCTTTCGCTTAAGCGAGTCGAGGATCTGGTGGTGAAGAGTAGTGCGGCTCCGGTCACTGGCCAATCCTATAGCGAGATGGTGTCTGCGCAGGATCGATGGAGTGACTATTGGATCGGCGGTACGGTCTTCGTCACATCTCCATCGCCCGGTCAGGAAGTGAGCGCTGCTCTCCCGTCGAATATTCATCCGCATCAAGATCCGACGCCCGGTGTCCGGCTCGATCAATGGGACTATGAGCCATTGAAGAAGATTGCGCTTCAGATCGGCCGCTACTATCGGCTCGATGGTTTCGGACGACTCCATCCGCTTGGGGCGCTGGAGTCGGATCAAGGAATGGCCCCGGCTGATCTACTCGATTCTCCATTGGTTGGCAGCCATCAGGGGCTGGTGTTCATCGATACCCTCGACGGGGAAGCTCCACGCCCAGACAACCTGGGTACGCTGGTGTTGGATATGGACTATTTCGAAGGGCTTCTCATCGTGCAAGGTCATGTGGTGCTCAGACCCCGTGGGACGGGGAAATCTGTCCCGGTTTTGAGTCCAGCACCGGAAGGGACGAACTCGCTGGGCGCGAGGGTGCCGGTGCAACTGTCAGGCATTCACGTGAACGGAGTGCTTTGTGCCGCTGGCGCCATCAGGCTCGAACGGTCCACCCGCGTGTATGGCGCACTGATCGTGGGAGACACCGTGATGGCAGCCGGAACGGGAGCGATGGTGGAGGTCTGGTACAACGTCGACCTTGCGCGGGGGCTTTTTAAAGGACTCCCGGTCGTATACCGCGCGCCGGGAACTTGGTTGGCAAAATATTAGGGTGAGGATGAGGGATTGGACATGATCGGCGAACCCGATATTCTGAGCGGCAGAGGGGGCAGCAAGACGGAGGGGAGCCGCAGGATCAAACCCTCTCGCACGATTGAGCAGAACGTGTTGGACTCGCTGGTCTATCGCGGGATCATCAGTCAAGGCGATGTGCAGGCGGCGCTCGATGATTCGGAAGCCGGCAGTCTCGATCTCGAAACGCTACTGCTCGACCGGTATCGTGTGCCGAAGGACACATTGGGCTCGGCGCTGAGCGATTTTTATCAATGTCCCTACCTGCCGTATGACGAACGAACGGTTATCGATTTTGACTTGCTGAAGACGCTCAACCTCGACTATCTCAAAAGGAATTTCTGGCTGCCGATTACGCGTCGAGGCTCATTGATCGACGTGCTTACCAGCGATCCACACGATCTCGACAAGGGCTGGGACGTGCGGCGCACATTTCCCGGCATGACCATTCGTTATGCTGTGGGGTTGCGACGAGACATCGATCAGTTTCTCCTGCTGGCGACAGGGCAGGGGATGAGTGGGTCCATCGGCGCCATCCTCGGTGAGTTGACCAATGAGATTCCTCGTGAGTCTGCCGTCGAGCCCCTCTCTGGCGGGATCGACGAGAACGACTCAGCCATTGTGCGGTTGACGAATCAAGTGATCGCCGAAGCCGACCGACTCGGCGCGTCTGACATTCACATCGAACCCTATGCGGATCGGAAAGACGTGGCGGTGCGCCTGCGAGTCGATGGCACCTGCTTCACCTATATGAGGATTCCCGCAGCCTATCGGCGGGCCGTCGTGTCGCGCATCAAGGTCATGGCCCATCTCGACATTGCGGAGCGGCGCAAACCCCAAGACGGCAAGATCCGGTATCGGCTGCCGAAGGATCGAGAGATTGAGCTCCGAGTCGCCACTCTGCCTACGTCGGGACAAGACGAAGATGTCGTGTTGCGCCTCCTCACAGCCAGGCAGCCGATGTCGCTTGAGATGATGGAATGCGCCCCAGCCACCATGCAGGCCCTTCGAGCCTTAGCGGAGAAGCCGCACGGGATCATCCTCTGCGTCGGGCCGACCGGATCCGGCAAGACGACGACTCTGCATGCCATCCTTAAACATATCAATACCGACGAACGGAAAATTTGGACGGCTGAAGATCCCATCGAGATCACCCAGGACGGGCTTCGCCAAGTCCAGGTCCACCCGAAGATCGATCTGACGTTCGCGACTGCGATGCGCGCGTTTCTGCGCGCCGACCCCGACGTCATCATGATCGGAGAGATGCGGGATAAGGAAACGGCTGACATCGCCATCGAGGCCTCCCTCACGGGCCACTTGGTGCTGAGCACGCTTCATACGAACAGCGCCGTTGAGACGGTGATCCGGTTGCTGGATCTCGGTTGCGACCCGTTCAACTTTGCCGACGTGATGTTGGGAGTGCTCGCCCAGCGCCTATGCAAACGGATTTGCAGCCAGTGCAAGGAGGCCTATCATCCGAGTCGGCAGGAGTACGACGAACTGGTGCAGGGGTACGGAGCGCCGGCCTGGTCCAGGCTCGGCATTGAGTACCGCGCCGAGTGGAGTCTGTACCGTGGCCGAGGTTGTGAATCCTGCAACCGAACCGGCTTTAAGGGGCGTGTGCCGATCCACGAACTCTTGATCGGCTCGGACGAGATGAGGAGCCGTATTCAATCCAAGGCTCGTCCCGCCGAAATGCTGAGCCTGGCGATGCAGGAAGGCATGACCACTTTGGTTCAGGATGGTATTCGGAAGGCGCTCCAGGGCCTGACGACCTATCGGCAGGTCCGTGCTGCCGCCATGAAATAAGCAGTCCCACTTACGCGTCATTCCAGTTCAACTCATTCCAGATCGCCAGCCTATCAGCTGTCTCTCTCCACCGTTCGCAGGCAGGCGCACGAACGGCCTGTGTCGAGCGCCACTACTCAATAACCATGCGGATCACGCCAGAACCGCGAGCAACCGCCCGTCCCGTTGGACGGCGATCATTCGCGGTGGACAGAAACCGTCCGGCGGTGGACAGAAAAATGGCCGAATCGCTTTCCGCCCATCGATAGAGCGGCCTACCAAATCAACCGGTTAGGGGCTGGAGTGCCATGTGTCAGGCGGCATGCCCCTTGCTCACCATTACAGATTCGCCATGTATAATTTTTCAATTTCAGAAACGATCACGCGACCCAAAGCAAGATCTGAGGCCGGCTTTACGCTTATCGAGATGATGATCGTGTGCGCGATCATTGGCATTAGTTCGGCGCTAGCGGTGACGAACTTTTCAGTCTGGCAGGCACGGTATCAATTGAAGCAGACGGTGACGGAAATTCAAAGTCAGTTGAATATGTCTCGCATCGCTGCGATGAATCGAAACGCTGTCGTCAATGTGAGTCTGGCGTTGAGCGGCGGGCTGGTCGAACTCTCAGCGAGCGATGCCTCGGGCGGATCGGTCATTGGCTCGACCAAAATGATGGGGAGCGTGACGGGGCTGAATCCCGCCCCGGCGGCCGTGGCGTTCTCTCCGCTTGGAATCAGATCGGGTGGAGGAGTCGGAAACCAGCAGATCGTCCTCTCGAATAACCGCGGGCTCTCCTATGCGGTTCGGATCACTCCGCGCGGGAAAATTACGTGGTGTCCCGCTTCAACCTGTCCGTAAATTTTACGATTGAGGCTGTATGGTTCGGGAATTACAGAGAACGAGGGGACAGAACGAGGGTGGATTTTCCCTGATCGAGGGCATGGTGGCAAGCGTGATTCTGGCCATCGGCGTACTGGCCTTGTCGACCATGCAAATGTTCTCGCTGGGTCGTAACGCCGATGCGAACGAGATGACGCGCGTGACGAACTTCGCTGCCGACATGATGGAACGGATCCAATCCAATCGGCGCAATGTCACAGCCTATAACGGGATCGATACGTCCGTGGCCTGTACGATCGATTCCGTGGCGCAGCCGACTGCGCGGGGAGATTGTGACCAATGGAGCGCTCTGCTCACCGGGAGCTTTGCCTCCGGGTTGGGAGGGCTCAGCGGGCGGGTCGATGTGGCGCCGACAGGTCCGACGAATCCCTCCCTGAACATGAGTAGCGTCGTCGTGACCGTGACATGGAGCGGAGCTGCCGGTGTCGGCAAGATTGCCAGACAACGGCAAGTCGTGACCACGACCGTGGTCGCCCCTGAATGACTCTGAATGCAGGGATATGAATGTGATGATGGAAAGAAAGAGCGGAGGACATTCTGGTTCACCCCTGGCGGTGGAGCGGGGGATGACGCTGGTCGAGTTGATGGTGGGGCTGGTGGTGGCCATGGTGGTGGTCGCCGCGGCCTTCACGATGTTGATTACGACCCAAAAGGCCACGAAAGCCAACGATCAAGTGGTTGAAACTCAGCAAAACGTGCGCATCGCGATGGACCTGCTGTCCCGCGATATCAAACTCGCCGGATTCGGCATGACGGGGCCGGTCGGAGCTTGCGCGACGGCCATCGTTCCGATGGATCAGACGCCAGCCGGCGTTGACATGGGGCCCGACTCTATTCGGCTGTTGGTGCCGATCGGAAGGTCCAGCGCTCCAGCCTGGAGTCTTGCGAGTGCGGTCGGGGGCGTAGCCAGCTTCAACCAGATTACGCTCCCGTCCGGCGCCGTGGCAGATATGGCGACAGAGGCCGGCGGGAGTTTGACCGGCGCGGTCGTGACGGTCGGAGGTGTCGCCACGTTTTCCGTCACCTCCGTCAGCGGCAACAGCCTTAACTTTGCATCGATCCCTCCGCCGACGGCTTTCCCTGCCGGCATGCCGGTGTATCTGTTGCAGTGCGTGACCTACTCGATCGGGACCACGGTCGCAGCCTGCAGCGGGGATGCGCCCTGCCTGCTCAGAAATGGCGTGTCCATCGCCGACGGAGTCGAGGACATCCAATTTGCCTATGCCTGCGACGGGTGCAATAACGCGGTTAATGGGGGGACTGCTGACCGAATCATCGACAATCAAGGGGGCGCCGCCGGTTTCGATCAGGCGGACTTCATCACCGACAATACGTGGAACATTGCGCCCATGACACCGGACAAGATCCGCCTGGTGCAGGTGAGCATCGTCGCGCGGCAAACGGACCCGGATCAAGGATTGGGGGAAGGAAGGAGCGCAGCGGCCCTTTCGCCGACCGGCTTGCAGGTGAGCGATCATAACCATACGCAGGGCCTCTTCGCGGCGGGCGATTTCGGGGGGCTGAATCCTCCCTATTCGGACTATCGACGGCGCGTGCTGACCCGAACGGTTGAAACGCGCAATCAGCGGATGTGAAGGAGTTACGACATGAGGGGCAGGAGTTTGTTGTGCCACAGTGGAGACCGGGCGGTGAACGAGCAAGGCGTCGCCATGCTGACCGTTCTGCTCATTATGTTGATGATGACGGTGTTGGGTGTCGCCGCCCTCACCGTGACCGGATTCGAGAGTCGGATGGCCGGGTTCGTGACCTCGACGGAATCTGCTACGACTGCGGCAGAGGCCTGCACCGGGACTGCCGTCAACGTGCTGCAGCAGACGATCGATCCCTATGTGGGTGGCGGGACCGTGCCAGCAGCTTTTTTGAGCAATGCCACTCCTGCCGGGCCTGTCCCCCAAGCGAATGCAACGGTGTTGGGTCAGGAAATCATGGGCCAGCTCGACAACAACCTCGATGTGCCGGTCGGCACAGGCGCAGCACCCAATTTGGACCTGACGGTCGGGGCCTATCGGGTGAGAGGCGACATCGATCGGCTCTATCTGAAAGGCAAGGCAGGGTCCGGCATGCAGCAGTTCGCAGGTTATGAGGGCACGGGAAACTCCGCTGTCGGGTCTTCCGATGTGTATTACCGGGTCGATTGTATTGCGGAAAACACGGCGACGGGAACATCCGCGCGGGTCACAGCGGTCTATGCCTGCACCCTCACCGGCGAGACCTGTCAGAAATGAGGCAAGACATGGAAGGTCATGAGATGATGGATTCAAATGAGATTGAGATCTCCGTCGTCGGGCTGAGGGGATCAGTCGGTGCGTTGGGGGCGCTTGCCGTCATGCTGGCTGTGCAGGCAGGTGCGGTACCGGAGCCTCTTGCGCCGATTGCTTGGGCTGAATCGTCGAATGCCGAGTCCCGTGGTTCTTTAGAGGAAGGTGAAATCACCGGAGTCGGTTCGACGACTCTCGATGTGAAGGGCACGACCTATCGTCTGCACCAGAAGATGACTCTTTTGGATGACGAAGGCAGGCCGATGGAATGGAGCCAGCTCAGGCCGGGGCTGATTGTTCAGTACCAGCTCAAAGAAGGGGCCCTCTATAAGATCATCGTGATCATACCGAGGTAAGAAAGCTACGCGAGCCGTGCCTGTCAGCCTCAACTAGGCGGAAGAGCCGATTGGGTGCATGACCGATAGGAGGCGGAAGTACAATTATGAAAACACGATACAACAATTTTGGTGCGAAAATTATTTGGCCAGGACTCTGTGTACTGGGGATGATGCCGCTTTGTTTCCCATTGGAAGCCCATGCGCAGGCGATGGCGGATTACACGTCCACGCCTCCGTTCATCGCCGACGCAGTTCCTCCGAACGTTTTATTACTGATGGACAACTCCGGCAGCATGAACAGCTCGGCCTACCATAATGCCAATGAGGCCTATGATTCGAGTAAAGACTATAACGGCTATTTCTCCCCTACGAAATGCTACAGCTACGCAGCCAATAAATTCACTCCCGTGGCCGATAAGGCTGCCAGTGGAAATCCTTGCAGCGCTGGGGCTCCCTGGCTGGGAAGTTTCTTGAACTACCTGACGATGACCAGACTGGAGATCACCAAGTGGGTCATGATGGGGGGTAAATGCGCCCCGCGGGCTGTCGTTGGGACTTGTTTCCCTGGGGGAACCCTGACGCTGGAGAGTACTGCATCGGTAAACAGCATTGATGTGAATGGAACCGGCATCAGCCCCTATGCAGCCGTGAAGTGTTTTGACCGGTCGGGCAACAGTCTCACGGTAAAGAACAGCGCCGGCTGCGGAGGCACGGCTGACTCATATACCCTCAAGGCCGAGATTGCGGCGGAGCCTGACGGGATCATCCAGGCGGTGGGGAACAAGGCCCGTTTCGGCCTCATGCAATTTAAAGGTGCGGGAGATGGAGGCCAGGTCCTGGCCGATGTCGGCGGCAATATTACCACCCTGGTCAATCAGATCGAAAATGCCAATGCCGCAACCTATACGCCATTGGCCGAATCGCTCTATGAGGCTACGCGCTATTTCGCGCAGCTTGCTCCGGCCTTTGCCAATTCCGACTATTCCTACAATGTCACCAGCCGCGATCCCTATTATTTCAAGTCTCCCGATTGGAGCTCCACTCCGCCGGGCAACTACGTTACTTGTTGTAAAAGTTTCGTCATGATCTTCACTGATGGTGAACCGACTCAGGATATGAACATCCCTGCGAGCTTACAGGACTATGCCCATGCCCATCACGCCGCGCACTGTACCAGCACGACGACGACCACCTGTGTCGGGCACAAGACCGATTATGCGTCCAGCGGGAAACATTATCTGGACGACGTGGCCTATTATGCGCACACGACGGATCTTCGTCAGGCGACCTTGCCGGTGCTCAATGAGGCAGGAAAGGATTTAACCGGGTTCCAGAACCTCACGGTCTACACCTTTTATGCCTTCGGTCAGGCGATCGGGCGGGAGATCCTACAGACGTCGGCCAAGACCGGGGGATTTGAAGACCGGAACGGGAACAATCAACCGGACTTAGTCGAAGAATATGACAAGGTGAACAATTATACCGGGGCGCAGGGCGCTGATGGCCTTCCTGACACCTATTTCGAATCGGCCGATGCCGACGACCTCCGGGACAAACTCCTCTCCGCCATCACCAGCATTCTCCAGCGGAGCGCCTCTGGAACGGCCGTTTCGGTGCTGGCCACCTCGTCGACCGGCGACGGGTCCCTCTACCAATCGTTCTTCTATCCCCTTACCTACGAAGGGAGCAGGGATATTAAATGGACCGGCTATACCCAGGGCCTCTTCTTGGACACCTACGGCAATCTTCGCGAGGATACGAACGCCGATGGACGGTTGGTCTATAGCGAAGACAAGATCGTGCGGACCAGATTCGACGTGGCGACGAATACCGTGTTCGTCGATCGCTATCACGACAACAACGGCGACGGGAAGGCCGACAGCGCGACTGCCTATGAATCGATCGCCTTGCGCGATATGAAGCCGGTCTGGGAGGCGGGCAAGCGTCTGGCCTTGACCGATCCGGCGAACCGAACGGTACTCACCTGGGTGGATCTCAATAATAACGGCCTGGTCGATGCGGGGGAGCAGCTCCCGTTCACCACGGCCAATTCCGCCACCTTGAGCCCGTACCTTCGGCCCAGTGCCAGTCCCTATAGTTCAACCAATCCCTATTCGCCAGACAACATTATCAATTTTATTCGTGGCGTACAGGTTACAGGGATGCGCGACCGGCAATTGACCGTGGGAGGCTCGCTTGCCGTGTGGAAGTACGGAGATCCGATCCATTCCACCCCGACGGTGATCGGGCCTCCGAAAGAACGGTTCGACTTATTGTACGGCGACTCCAGCTACACGGCGTTCTTTCAGCAGTACAAAAATCGCCGCCTGGTGGCGTACCTGGGCTCGAACGACGGGATGATGCATGCCTTCAACGGCGGGTTCTATCATCGAGGGGACGACCCCTCCACTGGGTCGTCCGTTGAACATGGCTGGTTCACCAAAAACCCGACAGACAATACGAGCGGCCAAACATTGGGTGACGAGCTCTGGGGTTTCATTCCCTATCAGTTGCTTCCCCATCTGAAGTGGCTGACCCAGGCCGACTATACCCATGTCTATTACGTCGACCTCAAGCCGAAGGTGACCGACGTGAAGATCTTCTGCGACTCCACGACCGGGGTTGCGACAGGCTGTATCAACGGGCAGTCGTCGTCCCATCCCAATGGCTGGGGCACGATCCTGATCGGTGGATTTCGCATGGGCGGCAGCTGCGGAGCCTGCGCGGCCTCGACCGGCGCACCGACGATGACCGTCACGATCGGAGGCACGGCCCGTAACTTCTATACGGCCTATTTCGTGCTGGACATTACAGACCCAGAAGTCGCGCCGAAACTGCTGTGGTCCTTCAGTTCATCCGCCCTCGGGCTCTCCACCAGTTATCCTTCGATTGTTCGGACCAGTCCCGCAGCCGATGCGAAGACGGACAATACCAACGCCAAATGGTCTGTCGTGTTCGGTTCCGGTGTTACAGGCTATGGAGGAGAGGCCGGGCAAAGCGCCAAGCTCTACTCGGTTGATCTCGTGGCAGGGCCGGGAACGGGTAACAGTCTTGTGACAACAATGACGGCCGGTTCATGGAATTCGTTTATGGCGGATCTCATTACCTTGGATAAGAATTTAGATTATCGGTCCGATACGGTTTATGCGGGGCGAACAATCGATCCGACCGACAGCGGTCGTGGATCCTGGTCGGGCAAGATGTACCGGCTGACGATGGGGGCCTGTGCTGCGGCGCCTTGTTCGACTGCCACATGGGGAATTGCGTCTGGCGCCAACCGCGTCCCGACGGAAGTGCTCGATACCTTCCCGCCCAGCGGCACGATCCGCAATATGGGTCCGATCGTGTCCTCGCCGACGTCGACGCTCGATGATACAGGGAAGGTCTGGGTCTTCTTCGGCACGGGCCGCTACTATAGTACAGTCGACAAGACCAACTCAGACACCCAGTACTTTTTTGGGGTGAAGGACTCTGTGGCCGGTGCAACCTGCACCCAGAGTACCACCACAAATTGTCTCGATAATGATCTGGTGAATGTCTCAAGCGCGCAGGTCTGCGTTCTGAGCGTCGGAACTTGTGGTGGGTCAACCAGCCAGGTGACTGGTGTGACCGGTGTGACCACCTTCACCGGCGGCGGAACCACCTCGTTGATCGGGTTAGTGCAGAGTAAGGCCGGGTGGTATACCACGTTGCCAACGTCTAGAGAGCGTGTCCTGGTCAATCCCACGCTCGTGGGAGGCATCGTCTTCTTCCCCACGTTTATTCCGAACGACGATCTCTGTAGTTCATCCGGGACCAGTAACCTGTATGCGCTGTTCTATTTGACTGGGAGCGCCTATACGGAGTCGATTATCGGCACGACGGCATCTGGCGGTAATCAGACCGTCAATCGATCCATGAGTCTCGGCAGTGGACTGGCCGCCCAGATGGCCATCCAGCTTGGCGGCCAGGGCAGCGGCAGCGGCGGCAGCGGCAACGGCAGC
>CAYHQK010000028.1:18568-20304 GCA_964358535.1 uncultured Nitrospira sp.
GGCCATCCAGCTTGGCGGCCAGGGCAGCGGCAGCGGCGGCAGCGGCAACGGCAGCAGCGGCAACGGCAGCGGCTGCCAAGGCGGAGCGATGGGCTTTATCAATACGAGTTCCAGCACGATCGTCCAGCCCTGCACAAACTTGGCGAACTCAGTGCGCAGCCGCTATATCGCCTGGATTAACCAGCGAGAGTAATGTGAAGAGGCGTCAATCTGCATATCTGTTCCTTTTTGCCCTGGGCGTGATGACCGCCGCCTGTACCGCTGAATCATCCCCCGAGGGAGGCAGCGGTTCAGGCCTGTCAGGGAACCACCGCCCGGTGATTCATGAGGCCACCGTTGCTCCGTCCCCTCTCGTGCTGGCTGCGCCGATTTTCGTACAGATCCATGCGGAGGATCAGGACCGCGATGCATTGACCTTTCACCATCAGTGGGTGGTGAATGGCAATCCTTTGCAAGGGCAGACCGGTTCGACCCTGCCGCCCGACCTTCTCAAAAAAGGAGACCGGGTCAGCGTGGAGCTCGTTCCGGACGATGGCAAGGAGCGAGGCGCGATGTATCGCACGGCCGAGGTTGCCGTGATCAACACCCCTCCGATCATCTCGTCTCTTTCAGTGCGGCCTCAGCCGGCTAAGCCAGGGGACAGGCTCGAAGCGTTCGTAGAGGTAGCGGATCCGGACCGCGATAATATTGAACTGTCCTTCCGTTGGTGGCGCAACGCCACGGTTGCCCAGGAGGGCGAGGGCGCCGTTCTCGATACTATCGGCTTCGCGCGAACGGATGTCGTGACGGTCGAGGTGACGCCGCGAGATCGGACGGCCGTTGGGAAACCGATAAAATCTGAACCGCTCGTGCTGGGCAACAGCCCTCCGACGATCCAGTCAATTCCTTCCACTCCGGTCGGCAGGGAGCGCTATGAGTATGTGGTCAAAGCTATCGATCCGGAAGGGGACCGTATTCGCTATCGGCTTGAGATGGCTCCTCCCGGGATGACGATCGAGGCGGATACGGGCCGTATTGTGTGGCTCGTCGCGCCGGAACTCACCGGCACCTACAAAGTTCGGGTGGTGGCCGAAGATAGTCAGGGAGGGACGGCCTTCCAAGAGTTTGACGTGACGCTTGCCAAGCAGATTTCGTCGAAAGCTGAGGGGGCCTAAGTCCCGTTGCTTGCCCGCCTTATTCCTTTCGTCCTTTCCCTTGTCACGGCTTTTCCTGGTTTGTTAGAATGGGCACATTCTTATTAAGGAGAGGCCCCGCTCATTACGCGTGCGCAAACTTAAACTACGAGAAGGCACCAACACCGCCGTCCTTTTCGGTCACCACGACCGGCACCTCAAGCTGATCGAAGATGACCTTGGCGTGCGCCTCTCAGCGCGCGGCGAAGAACTCACCCTCGACGGTGCGCCAGACGCCACCCGCCATGCCGAACGTATCCTCACGGAGCTGGCCTCTCTGGCCAACGATGGGATGGTGCTTCAGCCGGAGGATATTACCCACGCCTTGAGCGCGTTCCGGCACAGTCCCGAGACTCCGATCAAAGAACTCCTGTCCAGCTCTGCCGCGATTGTCACCAAGAAACGATTCGTCGCGCCGAAAACGCCGACGCAAAAAGCCTATATCGAAGCGATCGAGACGCACGACATTGTGATCGGCATCGGTCCGGCCGGCACGGGCAAGACCTATCTGGCGATGGCGATGGCGGTGAGCGCCTTGATGAAAAAAGAAGTGAGCCGCATCAT
>CAYHQK010000029.1:0-19698 GCA_964358535.1 uncultured Nitrospira sp.
TGTCGCAATCGATCACGAACATTTCTCTTGTCGCGGCCTTTTCGGCCGGCCTCCTCTCGTTCGTGTCCCCCTGTGTGCTTCCGCTGGTGCCCTCCTACATTTCCTACATCACGGGACTGTCCATCGAACAACTCACCGATGCGACGGTGCGATCGAAGTTTAAGAAATCCATTATCGTCAATGCGCTGCTGTTTATTGCAGGGTTTACCGCGGTGTTTGTGTCCTTCGGTGCCTCGGCCAGCTTCATCGGCCAGGCCTTGATTACCTATCAAGACCATATCAGACGGATCGGCGGGATCCTGATCATTGTTTTCGGCCTCTATTTATTGGGGGTCTTGAATATTAGCTTTCTGAAAATGGAGCATCGCTTCCAATTCAGAAGCCGGCCGGTCGGCTATGTGGGGTCGTTCTTGATCGGGGTGGCTTTTGCTGCTGGCTGGACTCCCTGCGTCGGGCCGGTGCTCGGAACGATCTTATTGTATGCCAGTACGACCGATTCGATGATGAATGGGGTGCTGTTGCTGACGAGTTACTCGTTGGGCTTGGGGCTGCCGTTGTTTCTGACCGCGCTGGGAGTGGATCGGTTCCTCGCCTACTTTAAGCAGGCGCGTTTGTATTTGTGGGGCGTATCGACTGTGAGCGGGGTGTTGCTGATCATCGTGGGCATCATGATTTACGCCAATACCCTCACGATGATTACCAGCTTCCTGGAACAGCATGGGGTTGGCTGGTACCTCGGCCAGTAATCTCGCAGGATGCTGAAAACGTCCGCCAGCTTCGTTCTCGCCTCGAAAGCATCCTCAACGTAGCCAGGGGCTACGCCTCCGGTGCTTCCATCGGCTGCGGCCTTGCTGGACGAACGTTTTGAGCATCCTGCTAGCCGTCAGCTTCCGGAGAGCTGAATGCTGATTGCTTCGACGCTGTTTGGAATCAGCACCAGGCGCCGAGGCGGCAGGTCACAAAAGATTGGCCTAATGCCGTGGCGGAGGGAAGACGGAACGAGTCGGCCGTGACAGAGGAGATGAGCCCCGATGCCAGACTCGGTTGATCGCTCGATGGGGGCGTCGTCGGTGTACTGGAAGCGGGCGCTGGTTCGGTATGTTTGGCCAGCAAGGTAGCGGATTTCCCGCCGCCGATCTTCGCGAGCAGACTGGCTCCTTCTCGGGAATATTTATTGCCAGGATATTTTTCTGCCAACAGGGTCAGCTGTTCACGGGCCCAATCGTCTGCACCAAGGTCATGGTAGTTGAGCGCCAGAAAGTATAAGGCGTCTGGCGCGACCGACTTGTCCGGGTACAATTTCATGATTTGTTCGAAACGATGGGCGGCGGCCAGATAGGAGCCTCGTCGATAATAGAATTCGCCCACGAAGAGATGCATCTGCGCCAGGAGGTCGTGGCATTCCTGGATCTTCTCGAGCGCTTGGCTGTCATACCGGCTTCCTTGGAAATCTTTCCGTAGCCGTTCAAAGGCTTCGATGGCCTTCTGAATAGGTTCCGGGTCACGATCGATTCCCTTGCCCCGTTTCATCTGACTTTCTCCAATCCTGAATGCGGCATAGGAGGCGAGGGTATGGGTGCGATGGAGGTCGAGAAAGTGATTATACTCGGTGATCGCTTCCGCGTATTCCTCTTTTTCGAAGAAGGCTTCGCCCCGCTTCATGATGACGTTGGGGTCGTAGTTCTTTTCGATCGTATCGCCCAGGAAGATCTGTTCGTCGGTGCCGCTTAGGGCTTTCTTCGCGGTATCTTGTGTTTTGGGTGTGCTGGAACAGGCGGTGACGACGCAAAAGACCGCTGCGCACAGGCCGAGGGCTGTTGCGAGGCGTGAAGTAGAGGTCAGTATGGGGAAAGCGCGTACCATTACTACCTGAAAATGTAACAGGAGCGTGAGTTGAATGCAATGATGTGGGCCGATGAGTTGACCCCTGTGGCACCGAGACCTATAATCCCGCCGACATTGTTACGACTCGCATAGTAGTATTCAGACCTATGATACGGACGAAGATTATTGGGACTGGCTCGTACCTTCCGGAACGGGTGGTGTCGAATTGCGAGGTGGGGGCTTCGTTAGGCCTCGACCCGGCGGACGTCTTTCGCCTGACAGGGATTGAGGAACGGCGCTGGGCTGCTGCCTCCCAAGCCTCTTCCGATCTTGCGGTGGAGGCAGCCAGGCAGGCGCTTGAAGCGGCAGGGCTCCCGGTGTCGGAGCTGGGGGCGATCGTGCTCTCGACGACCTCTCCCGACTCGGTCTTTCCTTCCACGGCCTGTCATGTTCAGCGGATGCTCGGTTGTGCCACGATCCCGGCCTTCGATGTGGCGGCTTCCTGCTCGGGCTTTCTCTATGGACTCTCGATGGCCGATGCGATGATTCGGAGCGGCCAGGTCAAGACCTGTTTGGTGGTGGCAGCGGAGGTGAAGTCTCGCTCCCTCGACCCAACCGATGGCGATACCGTGCTCCTGTTCGGCGATGGAGCCGGTGCGGTGGTCTTGCGGGGCGAGCCAGAGACAGGCACGCCCGGGCGTGGCCTCTTGGGGATTCGCCTCCATGCAGACGGTTCTCAGCATGGTTTGATTACGATTCCCGCTGGCGGCTCGCGGATGCCGACGACGGCGGAAACGGTCGAGGGGAAGCGTCATACGTTGCGGATGCAAGGGGCGCCGCTCTTTCGTCTGGCAGTCAAGCGGCTGGAGCAGGCGATCCAGGAGATCGTGAAAGAGTTCGGTGTCGATCTGCAAGATCTCGCGCAACTGGTTTTGCACCAAGCCAACGGGCGGATTCTCGGTCAGCTCACGAAGCGGTTGGGGGTCTCGCCGGAACGGGTCTGCTCCGTAATCGGCCGCTACGGCAATACCTCGTCGGCCTCCTTGCCGATTGCGCTCGATTATGCCGTTCGGTCGGGAAAAATTTCGCCCCATGACATGGTCCTCCTGGGCAGTTTTGGCGGGGGAGTGACGTGGGCGACAGGGTTGGTTCGCTGGTAAAAGGCTGTGACGGCTCGGTGTGCAGGCCATTATTCGGCCGCGCACAAAGCTCATTGTATCTGAACCGAGGAGTGTCGCGATGTTATTTGGATTGATCCCTCGAGAAGAGGCCTTCTTTGAGCTGTTCAAGAAGGCCGCACATAATATGATTGAGGGGAGCCGCCTCCTCAAGGTGATGATGGAAGACTTCCGGTCCCCCATCGAACAGGCCCAGGGGATCAAAGACGTCGAGCATATTGGCGATGGCATCACGCATGACATTGCGTTTCGCCTGAACCGGACCTTTATTACGCCGATCGATCGGGAAGATATCCACGATCTGGCCAGCGCCCTCGATGATATTCTGGATGTGACGGAGGCGATCGCCGACCGCTTCGTGTTATACAAAGTGACGAAGCCGACCCCGATGGCAATCAAGCTGGCGGACATCCTGTATCAGGCGTCTGTGGCTGTGGGGAGCGGCGTGGACCGGTTGGGGCTTGCGCATCCCGAGTTGAAAGAATGCAGCGTGCGCGTGAATAGTCTTGAGAATGAGGCGGACCGAGTGTCCCGCGATGCGATCTCGGCCCTCTTTGAAAAAGAAACCGATCCGATCGCGGTGATCAAGTGGAAAGAAATTTACGAGAATTTCGAAGCGGGAACCGACCGCTGCGAAGATGTCGCGAACATTCTTGAGCGGATCGCGATCAAACACCACTGAACGGCAACGATGAACACTGAGCGATGAACGATGAACAATACTATCCGGGCTCTTTCCACTCAGCACTCAGCACTCAGCACTCAGCGTTGGTGGTGCCATGCCTGAACTGACTGGAATGCTGCTCGTGGTCGTGGTGCTGGCGCTCCTGTTCGACTTTTCGAACGGGTGGCATGATAGCGCCAACGCGATTGCGACTGTCGTCTCGACGAGAGTCGTGAGTCCCTTTGTGGCGGTCATGGCGGCCGGCGTCCTCAATGTGGCCGGGGCCTTCATGTCGACTGCTGTGGCCAAGATGGTGGGGTCGGGAATCGTCAATCCGGCTTTAGTCACCCAGGAAGTGGTGGCGGCCGCCTTGGCCGGTGCGATCCTCTGGAATCTCTTCACGCTGTTATTGGGATTGCCGACCAGTTCGTCCCATGCCTTGATCGGCGGCCTGGTCGGGGCGGCGGTGACCCATGGAGGCTGGACCATGGTGAAGTGGTCCGGGCTTCGGCCTGTGATGGAAGCCATGGTGCTTGCGCCGTTCTTCGGTTTCGCCATCGGGCTCTCGTTGATGGTGCTGATCAGCTGGGTCTTTTTTCGCGTGACCAGGAGCCTGGCCACGCGACTGTTCAAACGGCTGCAGCTCGTGTCCGCCTGTTTCATGGCCTTCAGTCACGGAGCCAACGACGCGCAGAAGGCCATGGGGATCATTACGCTGGCCTTGCTCTCTGCCGGGCAGATTCCTTCCGGCGAGGTGCCGGGCTGGGTGATCGGCGCCTGCGCGGTGGCGATGGGATTGGGCACAGCCGTAGGTGGCTGGCAGATCGTCCGAACGCTGGGGATGGGTATCGTGAAGCTGGAGCCGGTGCACGGGTTTGCGGCGGAGACCGGCGCGGCAGCGGTGCTGCTCGTGACGGCCCACATTGGTCTGCCGGTGAGTACGACTCAGACCATTACGACCTCGGTCATGGGGGTCGGCGCGATCAAACGGCTCTCGGCGGTCCGCTGGGGGCTCACCACCAGAATTCTTTACGCCTGGGTCTTTACGCTTCCCGGTTCCGCCTTGCTTGCGTCGCTCATCTATGTGATCGGGATCAGATTCAGCTGATCGGTGGATTGATCTGTTGAGCTGGCAGCCGGACGACAAAGCGGCTGCCGGTTGGCATGTTCGCCTCGACCCACACTCGCCCTCCCAGTCCCTCGACGATATGTTTGACGATCGCCAGCCCGAGCCCTGTGCCGCCTAATTCCCGCGAGCGGGCCTTATCGACTCGATAAAATCGTTCGAAGATGCGAGGGCGATCCCGTTCGGGGATGCCGATGCCGGTATCGGTTACGCTCAGTTCGATCGCCGTGGTCAGCGCGGGCCGTTCGGTCTTGTCCGAAACCTGGCGGGCCGCGACGGTGATGGTGCCGTTCTCGAGGGTGTATTTGACGGCGTTATCGAGCAAGTTGGAGAGGACTTGCATCAGCCGGTCTTCATCGCCGAGCACCGGAGGCAGATTGTCTGCCACTAGAGACACGAGTTGGTGGCCCTTCTTGTCCGCCACGGGCTTGATCATGGCCAGCGTCCGTTCGATGACTCGCTGGATCGGCAGGGGGTCTCGCTTGAACTGGATCTTTCCCGATTCGATCCGTGAGAGCTGGAGGAGGTCTTCCAGGATTAAATTCAGTCGGTCGCTTTGCTTGAGGATAATATCCAGGAACTTGGCACTGGTCGCCGGATCATCTTTTCCGCCGTCGAGCAGAGCTTCGACATAGCCTTTGATCGAGGTGAGGGGGGTTCGGAGTTCATGGGAAACGTTGGCGACGAAATCTTTCCGAATCGTTTCCAGTCGCCGGAGTTCGGTGATGTCGTGGAAGACGAGGACTGCACAGGCGTCGTTTTCACGCTCTCCGCCTGCTATCGAGGCTTCGATATGGAGACATTGCCCCCCCGGCATCAGGACGATCTCGTCCTTTTGTCCGGTCCTCGTGGCGAGCACGGTTGCGATCAACGTATTCAATTCTGGATGTCTGAACACGTCGGACGAGGGGCGTCCGCGGGTCTCCGATCGTGTGACGGCGAACATGCGTTCCAAGGCCGGATTCACTTGGAGGATGCGGCCACGATTGTCCAGGACCATCACGCCTTCGACCATCGAGGTCAGCATGGCCAGGAGCTGGGCCCGGTCTTCGGAGAGTTCATGGATCTTGGCGTTCAGCTGGTCCGTCATCTGGTTGAGCGTGTCGGCCAGGAGGCCGACCTCATCCCGCGAGCCGGTTCTGATACGAACGTCGTGATCGCCGTCAGCCAGTTGCCGCGCGGCGATCGCAATATCGGACAGAGGCTTCGTAATGCTTCGCGCAAGCCCCACGCTCAGTGCGATGGCAATCAGGAAGGCGATCCCGAAGGCGAGGGCCAGGTTCTTGTGCAACTTGTCCACTTCACGGTCGAAGGTGGTCATTGGCAGCCCGAGCCGCAAGAAGACGGAGGCTGTCGCCTGATTCCGGCTGTGCAGTCCGATCGCCAGATAGAGGGTGCGCTCGCCGGTAGTGTGACTCCTGCGCAGGTCCGTCCCTCGTCCTGTGGCAACCGCTTGCTGAATTTCCGGCCGCGCCAGGTGATTTTCAACTGCCGCAAGGTTGCTGTCCGATACGGCGCTGTCGGCCAACACCTGTCCATCGGGAGCGACGACGGTCACGCGTGCGAGGGCCCGCGAGCTGAGATCTCGTATGGCTGCCTGTAGCTGGGCGGTCGCAACCGGTGTGCCCGCTTGTGCCAGAAGCGGCTGCAGCCCGTAGGCGACGAGACTGGTTCGCGTTTCCAGTATCTGTTCCGATCGGACGATTTCCTGTTGTTCAAGGGAACGAATCGCCAAGGTGCGGGCGATGAGCAGTCCGCAGGCGAGGACCAGCAGAGTCCCGATTGTGACCTTCCATCGGATGGAGAGGGTCATGCTGACGGATCCAATTCTTTGAGTTTATAGCCCAGAGATTTGACCGATAGAATCGCGTCGTTGAGCGAGGGGAGCTTCTGCTTGAGTCTGCGGACATGGACATCGACGGTCCTCGTCGTCCCGTAGTAGTCGTACCCCCAAATGGTGCTCAGGAGGATCTCCCTCGTCAGGACCCGGCCGGGATTGCGCAAGAGATGTTCGAGTAGGCCGAATTCTTTCGCCGTGAGGGGAATCTCTGTGTTCTTCACCCTGACTTCGTGCCGCGCAAGATCCATCACGAGGTCGCCATAGTGATATTGGGCGGGGGTCTCGTCCGGTTTCCGCTCAAGCCGCCGAAAGAGGGCCTTGACGCGGGCGACCAGGGTTTTGGGGCTGAAGGGTTTGGTGACGTAATCGTCGGCTCCCAGTTCCAGCCCAATGACGGTGTCGGACTCCTCCGCCTTGGCGGTCAACATGATGATGGGGAGCAGTGCAGTGTCCGGAGCGGACCGCAGGCGTTTGCAGACCTCCAGGCCGTCGATCTCCGGCAGCATCAAGTCGAGGACGACCAGATCCGGCTTTTCCTGTTTCACTTGCCGGAGGCCTTCGGCTCCGGTTTTGGCCGATACGGTTCGAAAGCCCTCTTTCTCCAAATAGAGTGTGATCAATTGGAGAATGTCCTGTTCATCTTCGACGACGAGGATTTTTTTGTATCCAGGGCTTGGCATGGTTGGTGGCGCCAGCCTACGGGTGAGGGGGCAGACTGTCAAGGCTGGAGGGAGGGCCTGGTGTGCCGGGGGGCCGATCAGGGGCCGACAGGGCTTGTAGGTCGGGGCCAATTGTGTTGACGGAGCCGGCTGCTCTGACGTAAGGTGCACGGCAGTGATCTGTGCGTATGTGGGCACGAAGGGAAGGTATCCTGATGAAGATCTATCTCGCCAATCCACGCGGGTTTTGCGCCGGAGTCGACCGCGCGATCGATATCGTCGATCTCTCGCTGAAGAAGTACGGAGCGCCGATCTATGTGCGGCACGAAATCGTCCATAGCCGGCATGTGGTGAACTCGCTTCGCACCAAGGGCGCCGTGTTCGTGGAGGAATTGGGAGAAGTGCCGGAAGGTTCAGTCGTGATCTTCAGTGCCCATGGCGTTGCCAAGTCGGTCTGGGATGAAGCGAATCGGCGACGGCTGCATGTGATCGATGCCACCTGTCCGCTGGTCATCAAGGTCCATAACGAGGTTAATCGCGACTATACGCAGGGCTATGATCTCATCCTGATCGGCCATGCCGGCCACCCCGAGGTGATCGGGACGCTCGGACAGATCCCGGACAAGTTCCATCTGGTCTCCTCGGTGGAAGATGTCGAGAAGCTGCAGGTCGAGAATACTCACGATTTGTCCTATGTCACGCAAACGACGTTGAGCGTCGATGAGTGCCGGGATATCGTCGGGGCGCTCAATAAACGGTTTCCGCATATCAAGGGACCCCATCAGGAAGATATTTGCTACGCGACACAGAATCGCCAGAATGCGGTGAAGGCGCTCTCCTCGTTGGTGGATGTCATTCTGGTCATCGGGTCTCCCAATAGTTCGAATTCCAACCGGTTGCGGGAATTAGGGGAGCGGTGCGGGATCGCCTCCTACTTGATCGATGCCGCCTCCGACATCAATCCCATTTGGCTTTCGAATGTGAAAGCGGTCGGGATTACCGCCGGCGCCTCGGCACCGGAAGTTTTGGTTGAAGAAGTGGTGACCTACCTCAAGACCTTTGGCCCGGCAGAGGTAGAAGACCTGACCGTGGTCGAAGAAGATGTCGAGTTTCTCCTTCCCAAAGAGTTGATTACTATTGAGTCTTCCAACAAGTCTGTCGGGGTTCAGGCGGGGTAACAGTTTTTCATCGCCATAGCACCTTCTCCCTAAATGTTGTAGGTCCTCGCCGTCATGCCTACCACTGGCAGTATTTTTCTTTGATTTCTTTTTAGCCCTGTGCTACAAAATTCGACATTCTTTCGCTTGAGTCCTTTCAAGCCACGCTACCGAAGGAGTCGCCGATGTATCTGAAATCCCTTGAGATGCTGGGGTTTAAGTCGTTCGCTGAAGCCAAGATTCAATTCCCGGATGGCGTCACCGCCATCGTGGGGCCGAACGGGAGCGGAAAGAGCAATGTCGTGGACTCGATTCTCTGGGTGCTCGGTGAGCAGAGCACGAAGGCGCTCCGTAGCGAGAAGATGGAAGATGTGATTTTTAACGGGACTGAGTTGCGGAAGCCGCTCGGTATGGCCGAGGTTTCGCTCGTGATCAGCGGACTGGACCGGATCAATGTGGACCCCCAGTCCAATTTGTCGAGCCAGCTGTCGGAATATCAGGAGCTGATGATTACGCGCCGCCTGTACCGGAATGGCGAGAGCGAATATCTTATCAATAAGACCGTCTGCCGGTTGAAGGATGTCCGGAGCATCTTGCTGGATACCAGGGCCGGGACGAAGGGGCATACGGTCATTGCTCAGGGGCAAATCGATCAGATCCTCAACGCCTCCCCGCAAGACCGGCGGGAATTGATCGAAGAAACTGCCGGCATCATTCGCTATAAGAAGCAGAAGGCTGAAGCGTTGCGCAAGTTGGACTCGACGCAGCAAAACCTCTTGCGCGTGCGGGACATCATCGCCGAGGTGAAGAAGCAGTTGAATTCGCTTGAGCGGCAGGCGCGGCAGGCGCGGTCCTATCAGACGCTGCATGAAGAGGCTAAATCGCTGGAGATCCAGCTGCTCACGAACGAATATCGCGTCCTCCGCACGACGATTATGGATGTCGAGTCAGAGCTTCAGCAGCTGGGGGATCGCGAGTCAGGACAGGCCGCCGAGCTGGCGCGTCTGAATGCCGAGCTTGAGCAGATCAAATTTGCAATTGCCACGGCGAGCGAGGCGATCGGGCAACGACGGGATGAGCTGTCGAAGCTGGAGCAGCAGCAGAGTCAGGCCTTGACGGCTTCGGAAGTCGAACGTAATCGCGGTGAGCTCTATGCGCAGCAGCAGAGCCAGGGAGGGCAGGAACTCGAGCGCCTGACCCAGGAGCAGCAGCAGAGCGCAGCGGAAGCGGCAGCCCTCGAGGACATGCTGGTCGCGTTGGAGCGTGAATGTATGGAGCGGGAGCAGGCCTTCGCCACGCTCGAGGGGGAAATGAAAGAGCTGGTTCAGCAACGAACCGCTGCCCTGGCTGAAGAGGAACGAGGGCGTCGGGACGTCCTCAACCTGGCGGTGCTGGTCGCCAATACCGAACAGACGCTGGTGCAATTGGCGACGCGTATTCAAGAAGCGACGGATCGTGAGGCGCGGCTGGTTCGTGAACAGGAAGATTTTCGTCTGCAGCATGTGACCGCCGCGGATAAGCGTCAGACGCTCCAGCAGGCCTGCCAGGAGGCAGAGCAGTTGGTTGCGGATCTGCGCCGGCAGCGGCAGGCGGTGGAGGAGTCGAGCGAGCATGTCGCGGCCGAGCTGGTCGAAGTCGATCAGTCGGTCTTGCGCCAGTCGGAAGAGCTGGCCTCAGTCGATTCGCATCTCCGGACGTTGCAAGGCGTGTTGCAGGAAGATATGGGATATGGGCGGCGCGGCGACGAAGAGTCGACGGCCCTTAAGGCCTGCGCCGGGGTTCGCGATGCGATTGCCGAGTGGCTGGTCGTGCCTCCAGGCTGGGACCGGGCGGTGGAAGCGATTTTGGGCGAACGGGTGAAGGGCTGGTTTGTCGATAGCCCTGCCGCGGCTTGTGAGGCGATTGCGTTTCTCAAAGGGAAAGATCTCGGTCGGGGCACCTTCATTCCGCAGCAGCCTCGTTGGGCCGCTCGGGACGCGGCGTCACAATCCTGGTGGCCTGCGTTAGAGGGCCAGTCCGGGGTGATCGGCCGTGCGGTCGATTTGATTCCTGTGCAGGGTGAGCGCGAAGCGGCCCGTGATTATCTGTTCGACCGGATCGTATTCGTGGAGACGCTGACGGACGCCACGACCTTATGGGCCCAGCAATCCTATGCGGCCCCCGATGGGCCAGTCCTTGTGACGCGCGCCGGGGAAGTTTTGGATGCAGCCGGAGTGATGACGGGCGGACAGGTCAGCGAGACCGGAGGTCTGCTGCAGCGGCGTCGAGAGGTGCTGCGCCTGGACGCGCAGCGCGCCGCTCTGACCGGGGCCGTCGAAGAGGGCAAGCAGCGACGGGAACGGTTGCTGGCGCAGGGACAGGAGTTGCGCGAGCAGGGCCGGCAACTGGTGGAGTCGCTGCGGAACGCGGAAATGCGCGGGCTCTCACTGCAAAAAGATGAAGCCGGGCTCCAGCACGTGTTGGGAGATTTGACCAGGCGGATCGATACCTTGACGAGCGATGCGCAGCGAGGCTCGGCAGAGGTGCAGCGGCTCAATCATGAGGTGCAATCCACGCAGGCGCAGCTCGCCCAGTGGATGGCGGAGAAGGCAGGCCAGGAAGCCGAGGTCGGTCGCGTGCGCGACCGGGTGGCGCAGATCGACCAGGATACGCAAGGGCTTCAGCAGCGATTCACCGAGGCGCAATTGGTGGCGCAGGAAATCAGAACGACCCGCGAGCATCATCGGCGCGACCTCCTGCGGCTTTCGCAGCAGCAACAGGACGCGACCGCACGGATTGAGGCCTTGACGCGCCATGTCGAGGGACTCGCGGTTTCGATCGAACAGAGCCGGGTTGAACGTGAGCAGCAAGAAGGGCGTTGCCGTGAGTTCGGTGAGTCGGCCGCTCTGGTCAAGGCTCAGTTGGTCGAACTGCAAGAATCGCAGGCGCAGGACATGGCCTTGGCGCACCAGCTCGATGCCGGATTGGAGGAGGTGCGGCACTTGGTCTCGTCTCTTCGCGAATCTCGCATGGCGCTGGAGGTCAAGAAGGCGGAAGTTCGGGTGCAATTGGGAACGGTCGAATCCACTCTGTTTGGAACCTACCAGGTTGACCCTGCGACGCTGCTCAATGCGCCAATTGTAGAGATGACGGATGAGCAGCTGTCCCTCGGGGAGGCGCCTGTTCCGGAAGAGCAACCGGCCGTGGACGAGGTGGCGCTGAGAGAGCAGTTGCAGAAGCTTCGTGAGAAGCTTGACCGTCTCGGCCCGATCAATCTGGCGGCTATTCATGAGCATCAAGAGTTGGATGAGCGGTATCGGTTCCTGACGACGCAGGAACAGGATCTCTCCACGTCGATCAGTTCGCTGAAGGAGATCATTCAGCGGATCAACCTCACGACAAAAGATATGTTTGCCACTACGTTCGCCGAGCTTCAACAGAAGTTCAGTGAGGTGTTCGTCAAGTTCTTCCCCGGTGGCAGGGCCGAACTTCAGCTGGTTGAAGTGTTGGCGGATGAAACGACGGAAGGGCGCGGACCGCAGGAGCCCGGAGTCGATATCGTGGTGCAACCGCCGGGCAAACGTTTGAAGAGCATTACCATGCTCTCGGGTGGCGAGAAGACCCTGACGGCGATGGCCCTGCTTTTTGCGAGCTTCCTGATCAGGCCGACGCCGTTCTGCATCCTCGACGAAATCGACGCGCCGCTGGACGAAGAGAATATCGGACGTTTTACCGGCGTCTTGCGTGAGCTCTCCGAGGGGGCGCAGTTCATGGTCATTACTCACAACAAGCGGACGATGGCCATCGCCGACTCGCTGTTCGGGGTGACCATGGAAGAACCAGGCATCTCGAAAATCGTGTCGGTGAGACTCGGAAATTTGCAGTCCGTTTGAACAGACAGGACGGGCAAAAACGTTCGCGTTTCAGAGGACTTCCGCTCCTCATTTCTTGACTCGACGCAGGGGGGTCTGGTATATACCCGTATGCGGGTAATGCGATAAATATGCCGCTCGTCGTTCGAACTTCATGGGCGCAACGCAGAGTACCTGCGTTGTTCCATCCACCTACATTTTCCATAGACCGTTACGATAATGAACCTGATTCAAGCGTTTCTAGGCCGCCTATCGGATAGTCTCTTCGTCTCCGTTCCGGAGAAGTTGGGCTTGGCGACCGAGTCGCCCAAGGCTCCACCGTTGCGGTTGGTGTCGGATAAGTCTCCGTTCTCCGTACCGCTCGACATTGCGGCCCGCCGCCCCACCAGCCACTCAGTCAGTCAGGTGGATGCGCTCGATGACGCGGTCAGACGCAGTCAAGCCTGGTTTTTGTCCAGACAACATGAGTCTGAAGGCTATTGGGTTGCCGAACTCGAAGCCGATACGACTTTGACCTCTGAATATATTCTGTTGCGGCGGTTTCTCGATCGGGTCGATCCCGAGCGGGAGCGCAAGGCCGTCCGCTATCTCCGTGCCATGCAATTGCCCGATGGTGGCTGGCCGATTTTCTACGGAGGCCCCTCGGAGATCAGCGCGTCGGTCAAGGCCTATTTCGCATTGAAGCTGAGCGGAATTCCGGCCGACGAGCCCTACATGCTGCGGGCCCGCGACTGCATCCATGCCAAGGGCGGCGTGGTCTCCGCGAACGTCTTTACGAAAATCACGTTAGCCCTGTTCGAGCAGTACGATTGGGAAGGCCTCCCGAGCATGCCGCCGGAGATCATGCTCCTGCCGAAGCGGTTCTATTTCAGTATCTATGCGATTTCCTATTGGTCTCGCGCCGTCCTGATTCCCTTGCTGGTGGTGTTTGCGAATCGGCCCGTCTGCCGTATTCCCAAGGAGCAGGGGATTGACGAACTGTATCTCTTCCCCCGGGCGCAGATCCATTATCGCGACGTGCCGCCTTTCAATAAGGACCAGCGATGGCTCACCCCGCATAATTTCTTCGTGCAATTGGACGGGGTGCTCAAACTCTACGACAAGATGCCGCTCAGTTGGCTGCGCGAGAAGGCCCTGCACAGGGCTGCCACTTGGATGTTGGACCATATCAAGGGCAGCGGCGGGTTGGGGGCGATTTATCCGGCCATGGCGAATTCGATCGTGGCCCTTCGCTGCCTGGGCTATGAGGTCGACGATCCCTTGGTGCGGAAGGCGTTTCAGGAAATCGAAGCGCTGGAAGTCTACGATACCGTGTCGATCGGCGAGCAGCGCGTCGAGGCGCTGCATCTTCAGCCCTGCCATTCGCCGATTTGGGATACGGCGTTGCTCATGAACGCCTTGATCGAAACCGGGATGTCGCAGGATCATCCCTCGCTTCAGAAGGCAGCGGCCTATCTGGCCTCGCGCCAGACGAAGCTGGTCGGCGATTGGAAGTTTTCGTCTCCGAACGCGGAGCCGGGCGGCTGGTACTTCCAGTTTGAAAATGAGCTCTATCCAGACGTGGACGACTCAGCCGTGGTGTTGATGGCGCTTTCGAAAGTCCGGATGGCTCAGGCTGCCGATCTGCAAGAATCCATTCAGCGGGGGACGAATTGGGTCCTCGCCATGCAAGGGTCCGATGGCGGGTGGGGGGCCTACGACAAGGATAATAATCGCATCGTCTTCAACTACATTCCCTTTGCCGACCATCATGCCCTGCTCGATCCCAGCACGTCGGATTTGACCGGACGTTGTCTCGAGATGCTGGCGGCGTTGGGCTACGATCAGACCCATCCAGCCGTGGCGCCGGCCCTCCGGTTCCTCAAGCGAGAGCAGGAGGCTGACGGCAGTTGGTACGGCCGGTGGGGCGTGAATTACGTTTATGGCACCTGGTCTGTGCTGGCCGGCCTTCGTGCGATCGGCGTAGACCTTTCGGAGCCCTATATCTGTCGGGCTGTCGCTTGGCTTGAGTCGAAGCAGAATCCCGATGGCGGATGGGGCGAGTCCTGTCATTCCTACGGCGACGATCCTGAGTGGAGCGGGAAGGGGGACAGCACCCCGTCCCAAACAGCCTGGGCCATTATGGGCTTGATGTCGGCCGGGATGACCGATGCCTTCAGCGTCGCGCGCGGCATCCAGTATCTGCTCCGCCATCAAATGAAGGACGGTTCCTGGGAAGAGGTCCGCCATACCGGCACCGGATTCCCGCGGGTGTTTTATCTCCGCTACCATTGGTACTGCCAATATTTCCCCTTGTGGGCCTTGGCGATGTATCGGAATTTGCGGACGCGCGGGAAAATGCGGGCGGATGAAGTGCGGGAGCAGGTGGTGGCGTCTGGGTGCCATCGAGCCAATCCGTGAGCATTCCGTCGACTCCCGTCGTTGGCGCAGGGCCATCCTGCTCAGAATCTTCGGTACTTCCCATTGGCATCTTTGCCGCGACTCGCTGGGAACTGCAGGCTGTCAGGCGCGCACTTCCCACGGATCATGTTGCGACGGTCGCGGGTGTCCGTTGTCATATCGGGCAGAGCGGGGATCGTGCCTACTGGCTGATCCAGACCGGCGTCGGCCCTGCGGCGGCTGGCAGGGTCGCGCGAAAGGTGCTCGCGACGCAGGCCATGTCGCTGGTCATATCAACGGGTTTCGCTTGTGCGCTTGCGCCGGCTCAGGTGGGAGACCTCATTTTGGGCACGGAGGTTTTCCCTCTCGATATCGAAGAGGTCGGGATGATGAAGGGCGATTCTCTGTTGTGCGATGAGGCTGTGCTGTCTGGTTGTGTTGCCGTAGCGCAGGATGCAGGGATGGTCGCGCGAACGGGAACGGTTGTATCTGCGCCGATCGTACTGTGGCAGGCTGAGGACAAGCGTCGCCTGCGCCGGTTGACCGATGCGACCGGACTTGATATGGAAAGCGCCGCCATTGCAGCGGCGGCTTGGGAACAAGGAATGCCCATGGCGATCATGCGGGCGGTCTCCGATCTAGAAGATGAAGATCTTCCGCTTGACTTCAATCTCTTTCTCAGGCCCACTGGCTGGGTTCAAGGTATATGGTCGCTCATCAGCCGTCCGTCCCGCTTGGCGGGTTTGAATCGGCTGAGACGGCAGAGCCGGGTGGCCGCGGATCGATTGACGGAATGGTTCCAACATTATGCGGATGCAGGCGGCGGCTTACGTCGTGAGCTCAGGTAAGCGATGGTATTGAATATGGTTGAACGGCTTGGTGCGTCGGTGGTCACTCGCGTGCAGGAGATGGGCCGCATGCTGCTGTTTGTCTTGTCGGCCTTTGCCTGGCTGACAAGGCCTCCCTTCCGGTTTTCCCACATGCTGAAGCAGCTCCATTTTATCGGATACAAATCGACATTCGTCGTGGTCTTGACCGCCGGGTTCACCGGCATGGTCCTCGCGCTGCAAGGCTACTATAGTTTGCGGAAGTTCGGCTCAGAGGGGTTGCTGGGCTCCGCGGTGGCCTTGAGCATGATCCGGGAATTGGGGCCGGTGTTAGCCGCATTAATGGTAACCGCCAGGGCCGGTTCGGCCATGACGGCGGAAGTCGGCATCATGCGGATTACCGAGCAGATCGATGCGCTCGATACCATGGCAATCAATCCGATGCAGTATTTGATCGCCCCGAAGCTGGTGGCCGGGTTGATCGGGGTGCCGTTGCTCGTGGCCATCTTCGATGTGGTCGGTATCTATGGCGGCTATGTCGTCGGGGTGGATCTGCTGGGAGTGAATGCGGGTTCCTATTGGAATTCGATCGAGTCGGCCGTGGAATGGAAAGACATCTACGGCGGAATTCTCAAGTCGATCAGCTTCGGGCTGATCATCACATGGATCTGTTCCTATAAGGGGTACCATACGAGACAGAGCGCAGAGGGGCTGGGGACGGCCACTACGGAAGCGGTGGTGCTGAGCTCGGTGGTCATTCTCGTGTGGGATTATTTCCTTACCTCGGTCTTGCTCTGACACCTATGATCAAGCTGATTGGCGTCGAAAAGAAGTTGGGCGGGCAGGCGGTGCTGCAAGGGGTGAATCTCACGATCCCCGTTGGCAAGCTCACGACCATCATCGGTGGCAGTGGGTCGGGAAAGAGCGTGCTCCTTAAGCACATGATCGGGCTCCTGCAGCCGGATCGCGGCGAAGTCTGGATCGGCGATGTGGAGATTTCCCGGTTGTCCGGCACGAAGTTGAACGATGTGCGGAAACGGTTTGCCATGTTGTTCCAGGGCGCGGCGCTGTTCGATTCGCTCTCCGTTTTTGAAAACGTGGCGTTCCCGCTACGGGAAAAGTTGCGGATGAAGGGGCCGGCGGTGGCGCAACGGGTCGAGGAAAAGCTGGCGCAAGTCGGGTTGGAGGGCATGGGCCACAAATTTCCCGCTGAGTTGAGTGGGGGCATGCGCAAGCGGGCAGGCCTGGCGCGCGCGTTGGTCATGGAGCCGGAGATTATCCTGTTCGATGAGCCGACGACCGGGCTGGATCCCTTGATGGCGAAATCGATTCATGATTTGATCGTCACGATGCAGCGACGATTCGGCTTTACGGCGGTGATGGTCAGCCATGAAATCCCGGAGATCTTCGCGATTTCCGATTGGGTGGCAATGCTTCGAAACGGCAAGATTGCGGCCATGGCCCCGGCCGCTGAGTTCCTGCAGATTACCGATCCGGACATTCAAGAATTCATTTCCGTCGGCGGGACGGTGGTATTGCCCGGATCGCACGTGGGGTGAGGGAGGAGTAGTAAGATATGGAAAAAGCCAAGTTGGAGATTATGGTCGGCTTCTTCGTGCTCATCGGCATTCTGTGCCTTGGGTATCTGTCGATCAAACTCGGAAAGCTCGAGCTGGTCGGGGGCGACGTCTATGAAGTGGACGCGCAGTTCAACACCGCCTCGGGGCTCAAGGCCGGGTCGACCGTTGAAATCGCCGGCGTCGAGGTCGGGCGGGTCCGCGGGATTACGCTCAACGAGGATCGCGCGATGGTGAAGCTGGCGGTCAACAACACCGTCAAGCTCTACACGGACACCATTGCTTCGATCAAGACTCGCGGAATCATCGGAGAGAAGTTCTTGGCCCTGTCTCCGGGTGGAGGGGGCGATCCGCTGAAGCCTGGTGAAACGATCCGCGATACGGAGTCGGGTCTCGATCTGGAGGAGTTGGTCAGCCAGTATGTGCATGGCAAAGTGAACTGATGGGCCGGCGGCGGCGCTGGATTGGATGCTCATAAGGGAGGCGATATGGAGATCAAGGGATCTGCCGTGGTGCAGGCGCAGAGATGGAGCTGGAGGAAGATTGCGAGCGGAGCGGTCTGTGCGCTCGCGTTGTTTGGTTGGGTGGCCGTCCAGCCGGCAGTGGCTGGTGGCGCAACTGAGGCCATGAAAGGCACCATCGATGACGTGTTGAAAATTATCCAGGACAAGGAGCTCAAGCAATCGCCGAGAGCGGAAGAGCGTCGGCAACGCTTGGAAAAAGCTGTCGGGGACCGGTTCGACTATCAAGAAATGTCCAGCCGGGCGCTCGGGGCTCCGTGGAAAACATTGGCCGACAAAGACAGGCAGGAGTTCGTTGGACTGTTCAAAACGTTGCTCACCAGCTCCTATGCGGACAAGATCGAGACCTATTCCGGTGAGGGCGTGCAGTACATCAACGAACGGACGGAAAAAGACTATGCCGAGGTGCGCACGAAGGTGCTCACTGGCAAGACCGAAATCCCTCTCGATTACCGGCTGCTCAACAAGGGTGTGGAGTGGCGGGTCTACGACGTGGTGGTGGACGGGGTGAGCCTGGTAAATAATTACCGTGGACAGTTTTCAAAGATCCTTCGCGACTCGTCGTATGCCGACCTCGTGGACCAGCTTCGCAAGAAATCCGATAAGATTAAAGCTCCGTAACTCGCTTCAGGAATTCCATGCTCAGCCTGCGCGGCCTCATCGCCGTTGTGTTCGTGTCCTGTGCGGCGAGCTTCATCGCGCTGCCGGAGCAGGTCACAGCCAGCGTTGAATATTTTCCGGTTCCTTCCGTGTCGAGCACTCGCAACGATGGGAGTGCTGCCGGCCTGCTCGTGCCGATCCTGATCACGGATCCGGACGGAGAGTTGAAGTATATCGTCGCCCCGATGCTTATTCGAAACTCCATCGTCGGGACGCGCGGCGCGCTCAATGTATTTCGCTACGAGCCGGGCGGGCGGGAGATGCGATTTATCGGCTCCTTCACGGAGCGGATCGAGCGCAAGGTGGTGTTTAGCTATGCCGATCCGGCGTTCGATCAGGGCCGTTATTCGCTGAATTTCGGGGCTGCATTTTTTAAAAATGCCACCTCGCGGTTCTTTGACCTCGGGCAAGCCACGCAGGAGTCGAAGGAAACGAACTACACGGCGCGTGAAACGAGGCTGAACTGGCGGTTCGGGGTCCATGCGAACGAAGTGACGCAGATTGCCGTCGGCCAGCGGCTTCGCGACGTGCATCTGCAAAAAGGCGCGACGGATCTCCCCTTTACCGGCGACCGATTCCCTCAGGTGGATGGGGTGCAGGGCGAGTCGCTTATTCTCGGGCATCGGGCGACGTTCTATTACGATACGCGCAACAATCTTGTCACGCCGACCGATGGGATGGCCGTGACGGCCTATGCGGAGCTTAACCAGAATCTCCGCAACGGCGATCATCCCGTCTACTCCCGCTATGAGATCGAGGTGAAGAAGCTGTTCCCCAGCGAATCGAAGCGCGCGATCCTGGTCGTGCGCGGGGATCTACAAGCGACGATCGGGTCGCAAGTCCCGTTCTTCGAGCAAAGTTCGCTGGGCGGACAAAACAACCTGCGCGGATTCGGCGGCGATCGCTTCATCGACAAGCACCTCGTGTCGCTCAGCATCGAGGAGCGCATTCATCTGGGCCGCGCAAAGGTTGCGGGTGTCAACGCGGACTTCGAGATCGCCCCGTTTCTGGATACAGGACAGGTCTTCAGCGACTACAAAAAAGTCAGTTTTCATAGCTACCGATTGACTCCTGGTATCGGATTCCGCGGAGTCGTTCGTCCCAATGTCGTCGGTCGCGTCGACTATGGCTATAGCCGCGAGGGGGGAGCGATCTTTGCGGGCCTGGACTTCCCCTATTGATCGACCGTCGCGAGGGGTAGGCCGCGCACTCCCGATTTGAGCCATTCGTGGCGTGGGTTCCAGGATGAAGCTAGCTAACAGCTTGACAATACGTGACTTTTGTGTGAAGTTGCCCATGCCAGTGCCTAAGCTGCTATACTGCTGCGCCATACTCACCTGAGTCCAGTTCGTTGTGCGAGACCCCTGCATGTACGCAAAGGAGCATCTGCTATGTCGATCTTGAAGACCATTCACAGCCCTGCTGATCTGAAACG